>CAZMSP010000018.1:0-25270 GCA_964568985.1 uncultured Pirellulales bacterium | reverse complement strand
CCGTAACTCTGGGCAGACCTCCTGTGATGTCCTGAGTCCCACCGGTGGCTCTGGGCTGATGAGCAAGCAGTTGAGCAGCCTGGACTTGTTGGCCCTCGTCAACCTCAATCCTCGCCCCTGCTGGTAAATAATGAACGTCGAGTATTTTACCCTCTGAATCTTCTATGATAATCTGCGGATGTTTATCACCTTTATGCTCGATCACCACAGGTCTGCCGGCCGGCCCCACTATTTTGCTTCGCGAAAGCAAAGAAGCTGGGCCAGCTTCTTCAAATCCGATTGTCTCGCCTTCAATGATGTCTACAAATCTAATAATCCCTAGCACCTCCGCTAAAATCGGAGTACGGTGCGGGTCCCAACTGAATAGAACAGTATCGGTTTTAACCTTCTGACCGTCTTCGACTAAAACAGTAGCCCCATAGGGTACCTTGAACTTGTCAAGCTCCCTGTCCTTTTCGTCAAGAATTACTATCTCACCATTACGTTTAAGTGCAACAGTCTGAATACTTCCGTCCTGTCGCTGTAAGGCAACCGCATTTACATCTCGATACCGTATATTTCCCGGGTATGTGGCTCTTTGCTCTCTTTCCAAAATTGCTCTGGAGGCTATCCCTCCGGTATGAAAAGTACGTAAAGTCAGTTGTGTTCCTGGTTCGCCGATTGACTGTGCGGCAACGATACCGACGGCTGACCCTTCCTCGACTAACTTACCTGTACTCATATCCCATCCATAGCACTTAGCGCAAACTCCAAAGGGGCTGTCACATGTCAGAGTGCTTCTGACTCTGATTACATCTATACCTATCGCTTCGATTTTCGCTGCCGCCTCAGGTGTTATGACCTCGTTTTCTCGAACGATCATTTCATCAGTAATTGGGTTACGAATATTATCTCGTGCAGTTCTTCCGATTATAAGTTCAGAAAGGGGAATATCTGTCTGCTCGCCGCGGTTGACTGTGCTTTTGCTGACACCCTGCAAGGTTCCGCAGTCACGTTCTAAGATAATAACATTTTGAGCCACATCAATGAGTTTACGTGTAAGATAACCCGAGTTAGCAGTCTTCAAAGCGGTATCAGCCAATCCCTTTCGCGCTCCGTGTGTTGAACTAAAGTACTCAAGAACAGTAAGTCCTTCCCGGAAGTTTGATTTGATGGGAGTTTCGATAATCTCGCCGCTGGGCTTAGCCATTAGAGCCCGCATCCCTGCAAGTTGCTGAATCTGGTCTACAGAACCACGGGCTCCGGAACCCGTCATAATGAATATGGGATTGAGGTATGGTGAACCATCTTCAGCAGTACTCTCTTTAAGCCCACGCATCATCTCGTTGGTTACCTGCACACGAGCATTAGTCCAGGCATCTATTACCTGGTTATATCTTTCCCCCTCGGTCAGTACACCGTCATTATAGTTTTTGTGGATTTTATTGACTTTCTTTTCTGTCTGGTCGATAATTTCTTGCTTTTTTTGTGGAATCTTGAGGTCCGTAATCCCAAAGGTCAAGCCAGAAAGCGTAGCATATTTGAAACCTAAATCTTTTATTTTATCAAGCAGCACAACCGTTTCAGCAGAGCCTTTTAATTTGTAGCAGTCACTAATTACCCTACTCAAGTTTTTCTGAGACATTGTCATATTGTAAAATGGCATTCCAGCAGGAATGATATCATTGAAAATGCATCGCCCAACTGTCGTCTGGATTGTAGCTTTATATTCTTTGTCCTTTGAATTTTTATACTCGTTGTATGCTTGTAAATCATCGATAGGGAATTTGTTGATTCTAACTTTAGTTTTTGAGTGGAGCTTGATTTTTCCCATTTCGCAAGCCATAAAAGCTTCAAAACTATCTCTGAATACTTTCACTGTTTCTGTGGTTTGACGAGATTCCATATGCGTCAGATAGTAGTTTCCCAGTACCATATCCTGAGAAGGCCCTACCATCGTTGTCCCATTCGCCGGGGAGAAGATATTTTCAGTAGTCATCATCAAGATATGAGTTTCCGCCTGAGCTTCAACAGATAGAGGCAGATGTACGGCCATTTGGTCGCCGTCAAAGTCAGCATTGAAACCCTTGCAAGCTAATGGGTGAAGCATAATGGCATTTCCTTCAACAAGTACGGGTTCAAAGGCCTGAACCCCCATTCGATGCAGAGTCGGAGCACGGTTGAGCAAGACAGGATGTTGATGAATGACTTCCTCCAGAACATCCCAGACCTGCAGATCACGCCGTTCAATCATTCTCTTTGCGGATTTAATCGTATCAGCAAGTCCGTGTTGCTTAAGTTTTCGTATAATAAAAGGCTGGTACAATTCGAGAGCTATTTTTTTGGGCAGACCGCATTGATAGAGTTTGAGGTTCGGTCCAACTATGATTACCGAACGAGCTGAGTAATCTACTCGCTTTCCGAGCAGATTCTCACGGAATCGGCCCTGTTTACCCTTAATCATATCCGTCAAAGATTTTAGTGGCCGATTATTACTGCCTAAAACAGGCCTTCGGCATCGCCCGTTGTCGAGCAATGAATCCACCGCCTGCTGGAGCATCCGTTTTTCATTCCGGATAATTACCTCCGGTGCATTGAGGTCTATGAGTTTTTTCAGTCTGTTATTTCGATTGATGATTCGCCTATAGAGGTCGTTTAAGTCGCTCGTAGCGAAGTTATCCCTTTCAAGCAGCACTAAAGGCCTCAAGTCAGGCGGTATAACCGGGATAACTTCGAAAACTATCCACTGGGGCTTATTTTTGGAGTTTTTGACTTCGTTAACTGTTTTTAGTCTTTTAGTAAGTTCTTTGGTTCTTTGTTTGCTACTCGTTTTATCGATGGATTGTCGTAGCTGTATGCTTATTTTTTCGAGGTCGAGTTTTTTAAGCAACTCACCTATAGCTTCCGCTCCCATCATGGCCTTAAATTGATTTGGATATTTTTCTGTGGCCTCTCGAAATTCATCTTCGCTGAGCAGCTGTCCCAATTCCAAAGGGGTTTGTCCGGGGTCAGTAACGACGTAGTCCTGGAAGTAGACTATTTTCTCGATGTCGACAGATTTCATAGCGAGCAGAGTCCCTACCCGATTTGGAATCGCCTTGAAGAACCAAATGTGAACTACGGGTGCTGCGAGATTGATATGGCCCATTCTTTTTCTTCTGACGCGGCTATGAGTAACTTTGACACCGCATCGGTCGCATATTATCCCCTTATACTTTGTACCTTTATATTTACCGCAGGCACATTCCCAATCTCGTTCCGGTCCGAATATCCTCTCACAGAAAAGCCCATCTTTTTCAGGTCGATAAGTCCTGTAGTTTATTGTTTCGGGCTTTTTGACCTCCCCGAACGACCAGCTTCGTATATCATTAGGGCTGGCTAATGCAATCTTGACCGAACCGTAATCGTTAATTCTATCGTAAATATTTCCTAACATTTATGACCCCTTATATTCTGATAATCTGTGACTTACTCGTCAGGGCGACCCAGCTTCGCCGGAGGCGAGAGGCCCTGCCGCTCGTCACGGCAGAGCGTGCCGTAGCCGGGTAGTCTCGAATAAAGCACTTTACAGGACTGTGCTTCCAAGCCTTTTCTTTTCAAGTTGAATATTCAATCCTAATCCTCTTATTTCGTTGCACAATACATCAAAGGACAGCGGCGTTCCAGCTTCAAGAGTATTTCGTCCTTTTACCATTGATTCATAGATTTTTGTTCTGCCCTCAACATCATCGCTTTTAACTGTGAGCATTTCCTGTAGGGTATAAGCAGCCCCATAACCTTCCAGAGCCCAAACCTCCATTTCACCGAACCTTTGCCCACCGGTTCTTGCTTTACCACCCAAAGGCTGCTGAGTAATGAGACTATAAGGCCCCGTCGCCCTGGCATGAATCTTGTCATCAGCAAGATGATGCAATTTCATCATATAGATGAATCCGATGGTTGCACATTGGTCAAATGGCTCACCTGTCCTTCCGTCATACAACTGAGTTTTAAGCGTTGGCAGGACATTGATAAAAAATTCATTATCTGGTGGTGGCTGTTTTTTCTCTTGGAGTTCAGCCGCTCGTTTTTTCATAAGCTCATTTGCCTCGGCAGTCAATTTCAGGATGTCATCTTCGGTAGCACCATCGAAGACAGGGGTAATCGCCTGAAAACCCAGCACCTTTGCTACCCAGCCAAGATGCGTTTCGAGAATCTGGCCGACATTCATTCGGCTCGGCACACCAAGAGGATTCAGCAATATATCCAGAGGCGTTCCATCCTCGAGAAATGGCATATCTTCCTCAGGCATAATTTTGGCGATAACACCCTTATTGCCATGGCGCCCAGCCATTTTATCACCAATTGACAGGGTTCGTTTAACTGCAACATAAACCCTTACCATCTGCAACACGCCGCTGGGTAGTTCATCACCGTGTTTGAGACTCTCGACTCTGTGCTTCCTTTCTTCTTGAGTCTCTACAATTTTTACCCAGAATTTATCGATAATCTTTTTCGTATCGTCCCTCATCGATGCGGGTCTGACCCACTTAATATCAAAGTTTTCTATTTGCTCATAGATGACCTCATCATCAGGGCTGGCTCCGACTTTCTGACGTGTACTTGGGTCGACGATATTGACCTTCAACTTTTTGTGGATAGCTTCTATCATTTGTCGGAAAACAGCGCATTCTTTAACCCGCATACTTTTTTCATACTGTTTTATCTGGGCTGCCAACTGCTTTTTTTCTTCGTCGCTGCCGGCGCCACGCCTGGTGAATCGTTCCGTTTCTATTACCACACCCTCATATCCTGTTGGTAGCTCAAGTGAGTCATTTTTGACATCCTCGCCCGCTCTGCCGAATATAGCGTGCAGCAGTTTTTCCTCCGGCGTCAGCTCGGTCTTACTTTTGGGTACCACCTTGCCCACCAGAATATCGCCAGAACAGACCCTTGTTCCTTCGCGAACCACTCCGTACTCATCAAGGTTTCGAAGTGCCTTTTCGCTAACATTGGGAATATCCCGCGTAAACTCCTCCTTACCAAGACGCGTCTCGCGAACCTCCGCTGTAAATTCGTCGAGATGAATGCTGGTGAAGCTATCGTCCTTGCAGAGTTTTTCACTGACAATAATCGCATCCTCAAAATTAAAACCATCAAAAGACACAAATCCCGCAAGGACATTTTTGCCAAGGGCCAGCACACCATTAGCAGTGCCACCTCCATCTGCTATGATTTTGCCGGCCTTAACCTTGTCATCCAGCCGAACTACGGGCTTTTGATTAAGGCAGGTCCTTTCATTTAATCCCTCAAACTTTTCAAGACGGTATTCGTCGGTGTGGTTTATAACTATCTTGGTCGCATCAACTGCGGTAACAACACCGCTCTTGTCGGCACGGACGACCATACTTGAATTCTGGCCAACCACACCTTCCATACCGGTTCCAACCAAAGGCGGCTCTGTCTTCAGAAGAGGAACCGCCTGCCGCTGCATATTCGACCCCATCAAAGCTCGGTTGGCATCATCGTGCTCAAGAAATGGAATAAGCGAAGCTGAAACCCCTACGATTTGCTTTGCTGAAACATCAACGTATTCCACCTCATCGCTGGAAACCTGAGCTAATTCCCCGGCTTTCATTGCCAGCACCATTCCTTTCTGGATCTGATTCGTCTCCGGGTCAAATGTGTTTGGTGCTACAATTACCGCCTTCATATCCTCATCGGCACGCAAATAATCTACCTGCTTTGTGGCCTTACCATTTTTAACCCTTCGATAGGGCGTAAGCAAAAAACCATATTCGTCAACCGTCGCAAATATTGCCAAAGAAGAAATCAGGCCGATATTTGTTCCCTCAGGTGTTTCAATCGGACAGATCCTACCGTAATGGCTGATATGAACATCCCGAACTTCAAAGCCGGCTCGTCTCCTGTTCAAACCACCAGGGCCAAGAGCAGATAGACGCCTCTCGTGAGTCAGCTGGCTTAAAGCGTTAGTCTGGTCAACGACCTGACTCAACTCTCCACGCCCAAAGAAATAGTTAATACTGCTCGATACGCTCTTGGAATTTATCAAATCAGCAATTCGCAACGGCTCCTCTGTTTTTGGCTTTAAGCTCATTCTTTCCTGCACAGTTTTTCGCAGCCTCAACAGACCTTTTCTAATTTCATCGCCAGCCAGCTCCTCAATTGTACGCAGTCTTCTGTTACCGAGATGGTCGATATCATCCACCTCTCCCTCATTACTTCGTAAAGCCATTATGTACTTCATCGTGTTGAGGAAGTCTTCAGGCCGAAGTGTCATCTCATTTTCGTCCACATTTTGTTTGAACTTACGATTGAGTCTGAATCTACCAACCTTCCCCAGACGATAGCGGTTCGAATCAAAAAATTTCTCCTCGAAAAAGATTTTTGCTTTCTCCGGATTCGGCGGATTGCCCGGTCTTAACCTCATGTAAAACTTTAACAATGCCTGTTCGTGGCTTTGACAATCATCCACTGCAAGAGTGTTTAAAATAATCGTATCTCGTACATCCTCAATGACTTCCAGTCGTTTGACATTGGTTTGTCGTATCAAAGAAAGTCTATCGCTGATTTGTGTACCGGGTTTTACAATGATTTCGCCGGATTCTTTGTCCACAATCGGCTCGACCGACCACATGGTAGGTTTTAGTTTAGCTACCGGCATTTTTTTTGTCGGGAAAAACAGCCGAAGGATATCCTCGCTCTTGCTGTACGACGGGCCTATCGCACGAAGAAAAATAGTTGAGGGTATTTTACTTGACTGGTCAATTCGTACAACCAGCGTATCTTTGTGCGTAACACCTATTTCTATCCAGCTGCCTCTTTCGGGTATGATTCTGCCACCGTGCAGAACTCTATCACCTTCTTTGCTCTCGATAAGAAAGTCAACGCCTGGACTTCGGTGAAGCTGGTTGACTATGACTCGAACAGCGCCGTTGATAATAAACTCGCCGCCTCCTATCATAACCGGCATCTCACCAAGGTATATTGCCTGCTCAGCTATGTCTTCTCCCTTGGTAGTATGTAGTCTGCAACAGATTTTTAACGGGTAGCTATAGGTCAGCCGTAATTGTCGGCATTGGGTAGGGGTATATCGTGGCTTTTCCAGTTCGTACCAGAGATATTCCAAAACCATCTTCCTGTCATAGCTCTCAATAGGGAATATCTCCCGAAACAGCCCTTCCAGACCAATAAGTTTTCTCTTAGTTGGCGCTACATCTCGTTGCAGCAAACGCTCATAACTTTTTCTCTGTATCGCTACCAAGTCCGAGACATCAACTGCATCCTGAACTTTGCCAAAATTACGAACAGCTTGCCCAGTATCAACTCCAACCATTATATGTCTCCCACATTAAATATCCCAATCTTGTTGCTCTGAGTATATCTGTTAAATAATTTCTTATTCATTCGTCTATAAGTCTTTTTCATTTTTCCGCTTCCATTGGCATCTTGTCGTGAAGCTCCTCGAGACGCTTTTCGGCAGCTTTATGCAACCCCGATGGGTGTCTTTGCTCAACCTCGGCCTGTTTGGCCATTGCAATAGTCAGCTTGTATATCCTCTCCGCTTTTTCAAAATCCCCCTGCGTCTCACAGCTTATGGCTATGTCTGATAGCCCTTGATTCTTCTTTTCATACCAATTGCCGTCGACATAATATCGTTTGTTATCAATACGCCAAACGTTGCAAGCGAGAAAATCTGTGAAAGGGAAGTGGGAATCTAAAATAAAAAATTTATACGGCTGAGGAAACCACGCTTTACTTAACACCTTCTCTGCTGCCTTGCTTGTCTGTTCTTGATAAGTACTTAGATATTTTTTGGACACTCCTTCCTTTATCTCCTTAAGAGCATTATCAACCTCACCCATTGCGAGATAAACACGAGCTTTTAAATAATTATACAGCGCATTTTCGGGGTCGTTGCGTTGGCCTTCGTTTATAATCTCAAATACCTCTGCCGCTTTTTTGCCAAACTTTTTACGCAGCTTCTCAACAGCTATGTCAAATTCGTCTTTTGCTATACATTCATTAGGTCCTTCTGCGTCTCTCGCTATGTATGCCTCAACCCCTTCTCCGTACCAGTACCAATAGCGCAGTTCAAATGGACAATCAGAAAATTTTATTTTATCCAGATTTTGCCTTCCGGCTTCATCTAATATGCGTTCTAAGCATTTGATAAGAGCTTTGGAATTATCCGGATATTCTAAACAAGCATGATATGATTTAAGGGCCCATGCAGCGCGATTATTGGGGTCAAGCTCAAGAATCCTCTCATACTTATCTCGGGCAGTGTACTTTGAAGAGTTTAGACCATCGTTACCATAGTGACGATACAGAAACAAAAACCCCATCTGCATTTCTACATCATCAGGATACTTATCATCCAAAGCCGTTATCCTTGCAGCAAACTTTTCAAGCATCCAGACAGGAGGATACATTGCTGTCCAAAGCAGGTAAATGCCTGCAAGGATAACAAAAACTATACATATCAGAATTGTAATCAGAACTTTCTTCATTTTCTATTTAAAGGATTATTTTTATTTTTTCCACATTTCTCTCTCATCAGTATAGTCGAAATGATTAGTATATGTGGGTTCTGTAACAACACCGTCCACTGTAATAGTTTGCATAGCGGAATATCCCTTAGCCAGGTGACGCGGACATACTAATGTATCTACTGCAGCTACTTTATTTGTATCTTCCCACGCTGGGTATTTCCATTGACCATCTTCTTCAGGGCATTCCTCGGTCGGACCCGGGCCGCTCTTGCTGAAAAATTTTACCCACCACGGCGTGCCTTCTACCCATCTAATAACCTCATCGCATGGAATCCCGGGAAAATCTATAGGTATGTCACCAGCGAAAATCTTAAGATAGTACTTTCTTACATACGATATCCCTGGTCTCTTAATTTTTCCTTCACAGCTCACTGTGTGCGTAGGCCGGTAAATACCTATCCGTGCCGTTTTACCTTTGGCATAAAATTCTGTAGTATCGCTCCAATCACTGTGCTCTTTTAAAATCCCATCGGGGTCATCTTTGCCAAACGCAGTGCCTGCAGGCATAGTTACCTTTTCTATCCCCGCGGTATAGTCGTAGTCCGGCTCTTGTCGAGTGCTGTCTATGTGTTCAATCTTAACATCATACGCCCGGCCGGTCCTGAACTTATACTCTCCGCTCTGAACCTCGCCGAACTTGGTAGCCATATGAGTTACCGGCCCGACAACAAGCTTATAACGCTCAGAATCGCTGATGCTTGGGTCGCCGACAGTCAATCTGAGCTGGCAGATTTGGTTGGCCGGCGGAGCCGTCTTGTCATACTCATCAAGAGGGTCACTACACTGATTTATCTCATCTCCATCTTCTACGCCATCGTTGTCGGTATCATCGTCTTTAGGATTGGTTCCATATATTACCTCTTTGAAATCATCGAGGCCATCTGAGTCATAATCTTCGTACACGTTATTGCCGTTAGGGTCGACGTAATCAACATCTGATACTGTCGGGTCAAAGCCATACTGAACTTCCCACCCGTCAGCCAAAAGGTCGTCATCGCTGTCGTAATCCAATGGGTCTGCACCATGACCAGATTCATCGCCGTCTTTCAGACCATCGCCGTCAGTATCGTTGTTTTTAGGATTTGTTTGTAGTGTGTTGACCTCATAACCATCATTTGCGTTGTCACTGTCCGTATCTGCAAGCCAGGCATATACCAAATGCGCCGACTCCTGCAGATTTGTCAGGCCATCACCATCATAGTCAGAGCCGGGAACACCTGCACGATTATAGGTCGGGTCAAAATAGGTATGGTAATACAAATCCCAGTTCCACGTCTCCCATCCATCCGGCATATTATCTCCATCAGTATCCTGATTGTTCGGGTCTGTACCGCATGTTTCCTCTCCAAATACATATTGGCGCGAACCGCCATGGTATTCAGAAATACCTTCAGGGTAATCTTCAGCCCTGACAGTGTAGCTATCCCCATCGACTAATCCATCACTATCGGTATCCACATCAAGAGGGTCGGACTTTGGAACCGTAGCACCGTACCAAGTTTTACCTAAATATTCTTCACCATCAGTTCGTCCATCACCATCGGTATCCCACCCATCCGGTTTTGGATTAGTACCGGCAATATACTCTTGTATATTAGTTAAGCCATCATTGTCAGGATCCCAGTTGATATCCTGAAAACTTCCACTCCCTTTGTATCTCGGGTCCAAATAATCATTAGCATATTTAACCTCCCAGGCATCTGGCATAGTATCACCGTCAGTGTCGTCATCGTTAGGATTCATATCACAGTCATCGAAACTTTTCCCATATAAGTAATTCCAGAGAGGCCAAGGCCTGAAAGAGTCTGCTCTATCATCATAAGATGTTTCAACGCCATCAGTCGCGCCATCACCATCGGTATCTGTGTTATTTGGGTCGAGACCCCATTTAATTTCGTCGCCATCCATAACTTCATCTAAATCGGTGTCTGGATCAAGTGGATTAAGTGGAACGTTGTATGGCTGGTCGACAAAAGGTGTATAGTAATAGGCGGGATAGCTGTTGTTATACGGCCAGATCGGTCCATAGCTGCCTAACGTACCTTTGACCTCATCACCATCTTTTAGGCCATCACCATCAGTGTCTGCGATATTTGGATGCGTACCAGCATTGTACTCTTCGATATTCGTAAGCCCATCGTTATCCAGATTGCCGCTGGCATCATTGACGGTTGGATTCAGTCCGGCTTCAATCTCCCAGCCGTCAGGCATATCATCAGCATCCGAATTAGGATCGCAAGGGTCTGTTATATAGCCATAGGTACCGTTAATCTCATCATAGTCAGACAAGCCATCATCGTCTGTATCAGCCAAAACAGTAATCAAAATAGTGGCAATATTACTTTGATACCCATCCTTCTCGGCAACAAAGGTGAAATGATCCTCTCCAACATAATTGATATCAGGGGCATAAATCACCCTGTTGACATCGATTGCCATAAAACCATAAAGCGGTTGATCTATTATTGAGTAAGTAAAACCCTCATTACCATCACAATCATAAGCTCTTAGGGTAATGCCGACAGCTTGGTCCTCCGTTACGTTGACATCCTGACTCTCAGCAACTATAGGTTCTTCCTCAAGCCAGTAAAAACAAAAGTTTGCCAAGTCAATTACGTTCACTGTGCCGCTGTCATCAAAATCGCCATCGAGACCGCTACCTGTTTGTAACCAATTCTCTGCAAATATAGCAAAGTCAATAAAATTGACGATGTGGTCTCTGTACAAATCCGGACAGAAAGAGGGACCATATATGGGTAATCCGGACATTTGTTGTGTTCCGGTTGTCTGTGGTGAGCCCGATTGAGCACTCCCCTGTGTGCCAGATTCTGAATAAATAACCTCTTGAGTACCTAAAGCAGAAGTATTTTGTTCAGCAGCTTCTGTCTGTGGCGGTGCAAGAGCTTGCTTATCTATACTGAAAATTACGGTTTTATTTGCTTCCGGCACAGAGAATAAAATAAGCTGATAAGTGAGTTCGTTACCAGCAGTAAGGCTAACGGTAACCGCCCCCATTTCATCAGTAAAGCTAAACAGGTATTTGACCGAGGTAGGTTCATCTGCCGGCACGTTTGGCTCTGTTAGTAGTTCGAGCTTTCCACTATCGGCAATAACCAATATATCTTGTGCTTTAGCGTCACTTTGTCCTGCAACAGCAATGATTAAATCTTCTTTGCCTGTTATTTCTAATGTCGTTGCCACATCAAGACCATTGACTGTTAAAGTCAACTCTGCGTTGGCAATCGAAGCCATCATCAACACAAGAGCAAAAAGTAGAGAGCTTTTTTGACGATTCATTATAAATCTTTTATAAAGTGTTGTTTAATCTTGTACGAAATATCTACACTATATCACCTGCAACTGCTGTAGTTAGAGATTAGCGCTTAGGTTTTTTCATGTCTGTTATCGTTCGTCCATCAAAGACTAATTTCTTTACTTTAATTCAACAACTGCGCCGGCAGCCTCAAGCTGCTTTTTGACAGCTTCTGCTTCTTCCTTGCTCAGCCCTTCCTTGACGGGCTTGGGGACATTATCAACGAGGTCCTTTGCTTCCTTCAATCCCAAAGCAGTCAGAGCTCTTACCTCCCTGATAACTTGAATCTTTTTATCGCCGAATTCTTTAAGGATTACATCAAAGCTGGTTTTTTCCTCTGCTTCCTCAGCTTGTGCTGCTGGTGCCGGCCCTGCCATCATAACAGCGCCGCCTGCCGCTGGCTCAATACCATATTCATCCTTGAGATAATCACCAAGCTCTTTGGCCTGCATCAATGTCAGACCAACTATCTTGTCGCCGAGCTTTTTAATTTCACTGCTCCATTTCTTTGTCTCTTTAGACTCCTGATCTGCTTTTGATTTTTTGCTCTCCTTCGTTTCTTCTTTTACCTCTTCCTTTACCTCTTCTTTTGCCTCGTTCTTTGCTTGTTCCTTTTCCTCTGTTTTAGCCATTTCGATTCAACTCCTATCTATCAGTGCCTTGTGGTAGCCGAAACTCCACTGTCTCGTTTAACCCATAAAAGGGACAGCCACACGGTCAACAATATTTCATATTTGCTGCATCGCTCTACGATTTAAGCTGCCTGCCTCTCAGCTTCTTCTATAATAGTCTTTATACAACCTGCGATAATTCCTGCAGGGCTGCCACAAATGCCGGCCAGTCTTGTCGCGGGTGACTGTACAAGGGTAACAATCTTACTTTGCAGCTCTGCCCGCGTTGGCATTCTTGAAAGGGCCTCTGCTGCCTTCCCATCTATAGCTGAGCCTTCCAGAAAAGCGCCTTTAATTTCTATCGCCGGCACTTTCTTGATCCACCCTACCAGCTCTTTTGCAACATCAACAATACTGTCACCACCACAAGCAACGACGCAAGGCCCACTAAACAGTACCACTGCAGCTTCCATCTGCTGGTTGTGTAATACTTTTTTGAACAGTGAATTCTTGACCACTGATAATCTAATGTTTTTTGCTTTAAGCTCGCCACGCATTAGATTATTGTCAACTCCGCCAACACCTTTGGTACTAACAACCAGAAAGTCCTTGATGCCCTCGTCGGCAACCCTCTTTTCCAGCTCTGCCTGCACCAATTCTTTTACATATCTGCTCATATTATTACCTAATCAAACAGGACAACACTTAGTCATAAAAGAACTCATAATCGATGTTCTCCGTCTTCACAAACTAACCATTATGCCGGGGCTCATTGTCGCAGAGATACACATTTTTTTGATATATGTACCTTTTGCCGACGATGGTTTTATCTTTTTAATGTGTGAGACGAACGCCTCGATATTCTCTATCAACTTTTCTTTCTCAAAGCTCTGCTTGCCGACCGTTACGTGGACATTGCTTCCCGCATCATTTCTAAACTCGATTTTGCCTGCGGCAAATTCAGCCACTGCGGTAGCTACATCGGCAGTTACGGTTCCGTTTTTAGGCGAAGGCATCTTGCCGACGGGTCCAAGAGTTCGGCCGAGCTTGCCTACTTTACCCATCACCTTCGGTGAGGCGACAGCCACATCAAAATCTGACCAGCCATCCAAAATCTTTTTTATCAGTTCATCACAACCAGCCTCAATAGCACCGGCTTTTTGGGCTGCTTCGACCTCTAAATCCTCACAGAAAGCGACGACTTTTTTCTGCTTACCAACTCCGTGAGGCAAAGATATTGAGCCACGAACCGTCTGGTCCGCCTGCTTCGGGTCGATACCAAGATGCAGAACACATTCTATGCTCTGGTCAAATTTGACAGACTTAAAGCTCTTAACTTTCTCCACCGCCTCAGCCAGCGGTATCGGCTCCTTGCTCACCTGCTGAGACTCCTTCTTATATCTTTTGCTTCTAAATCCCATATCCCTGTCAATCATCAAAAAACATCACTCAGTTATTTCTATACCCATACTTTGTGCGGTGCCTCTTATAATCTTCTTGGCGTTTTCCAAATCGTATGCGTTTAAATCTTTGAATTTAGTCTCGGTGATTTTACGCAGTTGCTCAGTGGTAATCTTTCCGACTTTTTCTTTATTTGGAACGCCGCTTCCTTTTGCTATTTCAGCTGCCTGTTTCAGCAGTACTGCCGCAGGGGGACTTTTAACCTCAAAGGTGAAACTTTTGTCCTTATAGACGCTTATCACAACCGGCACAGTCGTTCCATTAAGTTCTTTTGTTCGTTCATTGAACTGTGAAACGAACTGCCCGATATTAACACCGTGCTGCCCTAAGGCCGGTCCTACTGGTGGTGCCGGTGTCGCCTGTCCGCCGGGCGCCTGCAATTTAATCTTTACTACTACTACCTTAGCCATAATTTGTCATCTCGTAACCATTGTTCGAGGCTCGGACTAAAATTACAATTTTTCAATCTGCCAGTACTCTATATCCAATGGTGTACTCCTGCCGAATATCGTAACAATCACCTTTACAATCCCACGCTCAGGGTCAATCTCATCAACTACGCCTTCAAAGTTCTCAAAGGCACCTTCTCGAATTTTAATCATATCGCCTTTTTTGAATTCGACTTTGATGCTCGGCGCTTCCTCCGGCTTTTCCGCCTCCAAAAGCATCTTTGCCGCATCCGTGTCCCGCATCGGAGTAGGGACTCCTTCTGTGCCGATAAAATCCCCGACACCAGAGGTTCCTTTAATCATAAACCAGACCCTTTCCGGAACCCGGCCGTCTGCGGTCGGCTCCATCTCCATAAAAACATAACCGGGATACAGTTTACGCTTGTGGATAGTTTGCCTGCTGCCGCGAATACGCTTAATCCGTTCCACAGGAACCTCTACTCTGCCAATAGTATCAGTTAAATTCTCCTGCTGCACTTTCTGCACAAGGGCTTCTTTGACCTGCAATTCCTTATTTGCCGCTACTCGTAAAACGTACCACTGCATATCAATATCCTTCGAAAACACAACCAAGCCTGTCCCGAGCGAAGTCGAGGGGATGGCCGTGCCACGATGTTAGCCTAAAAGCCACATAAACAACCGTGCGAAAATTAAATCTGTGAACCCAAGGAGACCGGCCATAATTATCACAACCACCACAACAACAACAGTCGAAACTATTATTTCCTGTCTACTTGACCAGCTAACCTTCTTCATCTCACCTTCAGCAGCAATGAGAAAATCAGCTGTTGTAGGTTTATTTATCAACCAAAAAATCAAAAGTGCCAACCCAACAAATAATCCGACAGGCACCATAGTTTCAATCCACAACCCAAGGTCGGTGGCATCCAATTTCTTGTAAAGCTGTAAACAGCCCAATGCCACAACTATCGCTGCTCCAAAAGCACTGCAGAGTCTTGTATATTTGCCCTGGCCGCGTTTATAAATACCAAAAATCATTATCTTGTCTCCCGTCCTGGGCCTATCTGTGGCACGGCCATCCCCTCGACTTCGCTCGGGACAGGCTTGGCCGTGTTTTTCACGGGCTGGAAGCCCGTGCTACAACCACGAGATACGATATTAGCAGGCCAGGAGGGAATTGAACCCCCAACCTTCGGTTTTGGAGACCGACGCTCTGCCAATTGAGCTACTGGCCTATTTCTTCTACCGTTATTAGCTCAAGATAAAAACAGTCCTATTTACGACGTATATTATGAACAGTATGCTTACGTTCGTTTTTACAAAATTTCTTCAACTTCAATTTCGGTGTGCCTTCTGCGACACTAACACTTGTGCGATAGTTTCTATGGCTGCACTGGCTACACTCAAGCCAGACATACTCTCTTTTACTTTTCTTTTTAGCCATAAAATCGACGAACAACAAAATGCGTTCAAGAAACTGCAAGCATCTGCTTAACCTGCTGATGCCCATCCGGATACATCTCGCCAGTGCAGGCACCTGAGCTTTTTGTTCAATAGTTTTTCAGAGATGCTTATTCAAGTATCTTCGTTACAACACCAGCTCCGACTGTCCGACCGCCTTCACGAATGGCAAAGCGGAGGCCATCTTCCATAGCAATTGGCGAAATAATCTCCACCTCCATCGTTATATTATCACCCGGCATACACATCTCAGCACTTTTGCCTTCTCTGCTCATTAACGCATTAACTCCGCCAGTGACATCGGTTGTCCTGAAATAAAATTGCGGCTTGTACCCCGCGAAGAACGGTGTGTGACGACCACCTTCTTCCTTCGTCAGGACATAAACCTCAGCATAAAACTTGGTATGGGGAGTTATACTGCCTGGTGCCGCCACAACCTGCCCTCGTTCCAAATCTTTCTTTTCCACACCTCGCAAAAGCACGCCAATATTGTCTCCGGCCTGTCCTTCATCGAGTGTTTTATTAAACATTTCTACGCCGGTAACTACGGTCTTTCGTGTATCTTTTAACCCGATAATTTCAATATCATCACCGACATGGACTTTACCACGGTCAACTCGGCCGGTTCCGACTGTTCCTCGCCCCTTTATGCTGAAAACGTCCTCTATCGGCATTAAAAACGGCTTATCAACATCTCGAACAGGAACCGGGATATATTCATCCATGACTTTGAGCAGCTCAATGATAGGTTGGCAGTTGGGGTCGTCAATGCTTTCGGCTCTCATCGCCTTGAGGGCACAACCCCGGATTATCGGCGTTTCATCTCCAGGAAACTCATATTTGTTCAGCAATTCTCTTATCTCCAATTCAACTAATTCTATTAATTCAGGGTCATCAACAAGGTCTATCTTGTTCAAGAAGACCACAATTTTCGGAACGTTGACCTGACGGGCAAGAAGAATGTGCTCGCGGGTTTGAGGCATAGGACCATCTGCTGCGCTGACGACAAGAATTGTCCCGTCCATTTGCGCTGCTCCGGTTATCATGTTTTTGACGTAGTCGGCATGACCGGGGCAATCGATATGTGCATAATGCCGGTTCGCTGTCACATATTCAACGTGTGCTGTGGCAATGGTCAAAATCTTTGTTTCGTCACGTCGGCCCTGAGATTCTGATGCCTTAGCGATTTCATCGTAGGATTTGAACTTGCAGAGTCCTTCGAACTCCATTACTTTTGTCATCGCTGCCGTCAATGTCGTTTTTCCGTGGTCCACGTGACCAATTGTTCCAACATTTACATGTGGTTTTGTCCGCTCAAATACTGCCTTAGCCATCTTAATATAAACCTCCAATGTGCCAGGTTAATATTTATATTCCTGTTCTAACCTTAGAAAACAATCTTCAAACCTTATATAAGCTCGAAGCCAAGACCATCAATACCCCGCAACAACAAATGGCGCGAGATAAAACGCTTTGGCTGCGCGATAGGCCTTCTTGACTTGGCCTGCTTTCATTTAGCTGCTGATGGGACTTGGACCCATGACCTCGTCCTTACCAAGGACGCGCTCTACCAACTGAGCTACAGCAGCGATACAACAATCACCTTTCGCCACTCTGGTGATAAAGGCAGAAAAAACTAATTTCTTTTATCCAGACCGATTCTGGAAATAAATAGTCCTCTCACTTCGTCCTGCCACTATAGAAACATACACACATGATACAGGAGAAAAATAATATAAATCAGTTTTTAATATAAACCAGCCAATGTACAAGAATAACCGTAATAACGCAAATACAAAAAACAAAAAAATTGTAAAAAAACTTAAAAAAACGAAAATCTTTAGTTTTTTTTATCTTTTCTGCAAAAAATCTTATACAAGCCACTTTTACCACATCGTACAAATACCCAGCTTGACTATAAAATAAATGGCGGTTAATTACTGCGTTTCTCGTTTTTGCCCGAGTCGTTGGCTTTGCTTATGCGGTTAATCCAGCTCCTTTTCAACTCTTCCCACATAGGTCTGCCCTCAGTCGGCTTTATCTCAGCAAGAAGTGCTTCTAACACTGTGTTAGGGTCGGTTCCGGCGGGTGGACTGCTTATATAATCATCAATTGCGCCTATAACTACACTATTGGGTTCCAAGTCTTTTTCCAGCAGGCAATTTTCCACTAATTTTGCAGCGAGCTCTACTTTTGACCACTTCAGATATACACTCAGCAGGTCCGGTAAAATCGCCATTTTTTCCTCAGAACCCTCGGCAGCTTCGTACAGCATTCCCAAACAATCTGCTGCTCGTTCAAAATGACCTGTTTTAACATAGAGCTTGGCCAATCTCTGTCTAACGCTTTTGACCATTTTGGGTTTATTTTCACCGATTGCCCTTTGCCCTGCTATCTCAAGGAAGGATATTTTCTGCTCATCAGACAACTCGGTTTTGCTGTCTTGTGAGACGAGTCTATCAATCCATTCGCTCAAGATGCCGGTTTCAGAGCGTCTGAATATTTTGAGCATTGCCTGCCAGGCCGGCTCACTCTCGGCGTTTGACCCTATTTTTTCTGCCAGCCATGCTAAATCATCTTTACCGCCGACCTCGCCGGCAAGGTCTATCAGTTTCTCCCTTATTAGGACACTCGGGTCATTGGCGAAATCTTTTCTCAATCTTTCGAGGGTCTGTGTCTTGTCAATATAAATAAGGCCGTCTACCGCTGCTTCCCGAACCAAATTTGTTTTGTTACTTATTGATTCTTCAAATAAAGGCTTAAAACGTTTTTTCGATTGAGCGTTGTGAATACTCTGGGGGGCACACAGCCCTGCCATTGCGCTAAGTAATTCTGCACGCAGGGTCCCGTCGATATCACCCTGTTGATACCTTTGCACAAGAAGCGCAAGATATCTATCAACTTCAGAGGTTGTTAAATCATTCTGCTCAAGCAGCTTTTTCATAATTTCGGCGCCTTTTTGCGCCTTTTCAGGGTTCTGCTCAGCAAGATACTTTACCGCCCACTCCAGAGCCTGCTTTCTTATCTCGGCAGGAATCTTGGTCGTTGGATTAGGTACAAAGGCATAGCCAAGCGCAACTAACATCTCCATTTTGACCTCATCGTCCTGTTCCACCTCGAGCTGGGAGAGCAAATGTTCTGCCGAATTCAACTCTCCCATCAAAGATAACAGCCGGGCAGTTTTCAGACGAACATTTCTATCCGGATCTGAAATTAAATTAACCAGAATAGGCCCCAGTTCAGTTGGCAATTCCGACTTTCCTGGTGCTACTCGCCATTGATGAACCTTCTCAAGCGTCCACAACCTCACTTCCGCTTTCGGACTTTGCAGATATTCAGCCAGGAACTTACCTTTTGCTACATCATCGCTTATACCATCGTACCACTTGCCCAACGCTGTTAAATAAAGTCCCTGCAACAGGTTCAATTCGATTTTCATCTCGCGCAGCTGTTGTTGCTGACGAGTTACCCAATTCCGAAAAAATCCTTCCGGACCTTCTCTTCGAAGCTTCTCTACGGCCTTTTTACGAGATTCAGGTGATTTTCCTGCCTGTATTCCCATAGAAGCAAGTGCCCTCTCCGCTGCGGCAGATACCTGTTGCTCAGGATCGTCAAGTAAACTGATAAGTTTAATCGCCACCCCCATACCAGGATGCAGCTGGAATGCATATATCGCATTCAATCTGGTTCTAACTGCAAGTGTTGGGTCTCTTATCAGTTTTTCAATCGGCTCTGATATTTGTTCGTACCCGAATATCAAAGTCGCTTCAGCGGCCAATTTAGCTGTAGCAGGGTCATCGATGGTCAATATATCAAGCAGGGGCTGGATAAAGTCTTCCTTATTCTTTATGGGTTCCGGCCCCACCCTTGCTTGACTCAATGCCTTGCATACTGCCACCCGTGCAGCGATATTTTCGGATTGCCTTAGGGCATCGAGTAGAATCTTCCTTGCCAGCGGATTTTCGTCAAACAGCATTACTGTGGCTGCATCTATGCGTATCTGTTCATTTTTGCCTTCCAGCAAAGTGCTCTTATAGATTTTCAATTCCTTGTCAACTTCGGCCTCTGCGGTTTCTCCATCAGCCGGCAAAGCCGGCTTATTCTGACCAACAATGGCCTGTTGGCATCCCATTAACAACAAAAATATTACAATATATGCACGTTTTATGCTCATTCTAATGGCCTTATGCAATACCCTAACCATCAATTTAGCCGTCATAATAATCTTACAATCCAACCAAGTCAAGCCCGTTAGCCCTATGGACTCCTTGCGGAGAAAACTCGGGCGGGGCTTTGACCCACTTCGCTATGTATTTTTACACCGCCCACTCGTCGCGATGCGCCGCAGCGGAAAGAACTGAGCTTTCTTCTAACGGTGTCAACTCTTGCTTCTCGACGAGTATCCAGTCTACGGTCTTGGGTGATATCTCTTGTGAATCTTTCGCAGTCTCTCATGGTCAACATGCGTATAAATCTGCGTAGTGGCTATATCCACATGACCGAGCATTTCCTGAATGCTTCGCAAATCAGCCCCGCCGGTCAATAGATGCGTTGCAAAGCAATGTCTCAATGTATGCACAGTTAAGTTCTTCGGCATACCTGCACGAATTGCATACTTTTTAACCAATCTCCAGATTTCAATACGGCTCATAGCCCTGCCTGTTCGGGAAAGCAGAAGAAAATCTTCACTAAACGTCTTGGCTAATCTGGGCCGTAAGTTTTGAAGGTACTCCATTGTTGCAGCGACAGCGGCCTTGCCAAGCGGGATTATCCGCTCACGGTTGCCTTTGCCCAGACATCGCAGGTAACCAATATCAAAATTCAAATCGCTTATTTTCAATCCTGCTACTTCGCTGGCTCGTATCCCCGTGGCATAGAGCAATTCAAGCATCGCCTTGTCACGAAGGTAAAACGGCTCGGAGGCGTCCGGGGCCTCTAAAAGTTTGACAATCTGCTGTTTGCTGCAGACGGTTGGCAATCTCTGCCAGAGCTTTGGCCCATCGAGGACCGTGGTAAAGTCATCTTTGACAAAGCCGATAAGTTTGCCAAACCTCAGGAACATCTTTATAGCAACAAGGCAGCGCTTAACTGAGCTTTCGCTCCTTTCATTTTTGGAAAGAACCTGCAAATAGTTTTGGATAAGGCCTGGCTGTATCTGCTGCGGCCGGTGAATCTTGTTGAATTTGCAGAATTTTAGAAAGCTTTTCAAATCACGACCGTAGCCCAAAATGGTATTATCCGACAGGCCCGCCTCAACCCTCAGATAGTCGAGAAAGTCTTTGACGTTATGCCCTAACGGCAGAGATGACAATTGTTCATTAACGGACTGTACCTGCACCGTGGTCATTCTCGTGGCTCAATTCTTGACGAGTATAGAGTATACAGCATGGAGTATCAAGTTTAATATCGGCCTTACAGCAACTTAATCTTTACCCCGTTAGAAATTTTTCCCTGTCGTTTTATATGTTGGCTGCGCCTGTAAAAAATCCACCTATGTCGGGTATTCATACAGAGCTTCTAACGGGGTTTAGTTGCCGCTCAAAACTCCAAAATAATCCGGCTGTTATTACAGAATTTCTCCTCGCCAATTGTCTTTTCAGGTTTCAGTCCTGACAGCCGAGGCGTTGTTATTGACTCACCCCACGGAGGCAATGGCCGACAAATGTACCTCATCAACATCAGCAAAATTATAGGTTAAGATTGCTTTTGTTTACATCTTTTGCAAAAGTCTACTACTCTGTCAGGGTTCAATTGATGAATGTCATTGCAAACCCCCACCATGGGATTATACGCAAGGCCTGCGATTAACGGTTATAAAGCTCAAACGGCTCGAACAGACCGTAGCCAACGGTATGATATTGTTTGCCGGCAGGTGGTCCGGTCGAGGGTGCTCTTCTAAACGAATCAGGCCCGGCATAACCTAATGGCGGACGGCCGTGATGCGGGCCGAGAGTATTTTTCAAAGTGCCTGTCACTATAACTTTGATTTCGTTCGTACCTTTGTTAATATACTCTGTAACATCACACTGCCAGGGCTGATGATAAATACACCCGGCTGAGCTGTCATTAACAACAACCTCAGCTACACTTCCATACCAATCACTCAATTGAACAAAATATCGCCCCGTGGGCTTGGAAATATTAAACCTCTGAGTATAACAAACACCCTGTGCGTAGAACTGATGACCCTGTTTATTCCACGGTCCCAGTTTTAACGGTTCATCCGGCACGATGACAAATCCTGCATCCTCTGCTTTAACGATAAAGCCACCAAGAACGTAAGCAGCTGCTATTTCGTGATATACTGTAAATGGTGTCGCCTTAATGACAACTTTGTTTTCGCCTCTCTTAGCTGCTGAGGTAATGTCGATTTTACCAAACGACTTATCAATCCACCAGGAACCTGCTTCTGCAGTAACCGATTTTGCATTGCAGGTGATTGTGTACAGGTCAGGCCTTTCAATAACTATATACAGTGGCTTAGGTACCTTCTTTTTGATAGTGAAACGATACACAGCATCAAAGCCGCTGTCCGGAGCGAACTTTTTGCTAATCAGCTCATCACGAAACTGCACAGCATGGTCCCAGGGATTGTTCCACAAACCGTGTTTGACAAAGGCCATTCGAGCTGCTCTATGATAGTATATCTGCTGCATCGTTTCCTTACCGAAGGACAAATCAAGATAATCGAGCGTCAGAACATTCGGTGCGATACGCCTGATTTGAAGCTCTCCTTCAGGCCGAATTTTCGATGATTCAACTGTAAGCTGCGGCGCTGCCGGCGCCGATTTGTCAGAGAGAAACAACAGCAAACTCCCACATGGAGCTAATTCAAAATCCAGATTTATGCCATCGGCAACTTTCTTAAACGAACAGGGCCAAATCTCACCCGTCTGAGGATTCCACTGCTCGGCACTTTGAGCAGAAGATTCTATGACACCATTGCACGATTGATTAATATTCGTGTTGGTAACAAAAACGAGCTGACCATCTTCAAGTATGCGACGATGATGCAGCAAAAAACCCCTGTTGGGGTCATTGGAACGGACAGCAAAACCATTTTCTGAGTGCTGCAGTAAAATTTTTGGCAGCTCTGTCGAATCGGCCTGCCGCCAGTGTGAATTCTTTGAGGCATTTTTGCAGCGGTCCGAAATAACCCCATCCATGCGCTCGGCAGCTGGGCCGCAACAAATGACTTTGCCTGCCTGCCCGAGATACTCTTCAATGAGTTCTATAGTTTTTATGTTGAGGTTCTCCGTCATCGGCGGCAAAACGACAATCGAATATCGGCGGTGACCAACTACGAACTTGCCATCCTGCACCGACCCGTGCCGAGTGATGATATCTTCACAGCCGATATCAAATTCGACCTGGTTTCCCACAAGAGTTACTACTAACTTTTGAAATACGCTTCCGATTTTATCAAGCTCACGTCTGGTGGTCTGGTCCTGCTGATACATCCACGCGGTTGTTGTCGGTTCGATAACCAAAATTTCATTTACCTGCTCACCGGCAGACATAGCCGCTGACAGCCGGGTAAAGTAACTAACCAGAACGTGATAACTCCCCCACCAAGGCTCATGATATGAAAAAGACTGCGGATAATCGGCCTTTCTGGCGCCGCGAATACTCACATGTGAAAGGTGCTCAGTGAGACTGTTAACGCCGAGAACAAAAAGCCAGTCGCCGATTCGCTTCATATCCTCGAAGCGCAGGTCCCAGCCGCCACCACCGTAGGCCTCGCACAATGAACGTTTTCTGCCGAGCTGATTTGCCACACTGGCCAGTTCCATCACGGAACGAATATTGCCAAACTGCGAATGCACATCCTGACTATACTGGTTAAACAGAATATCGACGCCCGGCCTGTGCTGCCAGGCACTTAAGGCCATATTATCAGAAACCCTCGTACATCCGGGCCATTCATGCTCCCAATAATGACCTGTAAACTCAAGGCCCAGCTTTTCACAATACTCATAATATGGCTTTGCCCAGCGCTCGATGAATAAATCAAGCAGAACCTGAAAATAGTTATGCCGCAGGCGCTTAAAATCACCAATTGGTCTTACCAAACAGGGCAGATGCTCAATGAGTGAATAACCCCATTTTTTCTCAAATACTTCAGGTAAATCATCCGTCCAATGACACTCACCGACATATCCAAGACGTGGCTCATCAGCAAATATACCCGGTATGCGTTTGCCAAATTCACTGCCAAATTCCCGTTGATACCGATTAAGGGTAATCTCAAGAAATTTCTGCGTCACGCCGGGCTTTAGCAAATCCACATAAAATTTGCCCCCAAACCAGGGGGATTTTTCCGCAAGCTTTATCGAGACAATAAGGTAATCCGACTCGTCGGACGAGTCCGATTCTTCCAGCTGCTCACCTGCTCGCGCCTTGTCTGTAACATTTTCATAACTATCATCACCAAGACGAAAGACGGCCAGCACATTATCATTTATTCTGTCAACCGTTCTGGTCTTAGTAAATATCAGTCCTTTGGCTCGGGACTCGGGCATTGCCTCAGGGACAAATCCACCCGCAAAACCCGAAGGGTAGGAGTTTTCATCGTAAATCCATAAGTTCATTTCGAGCCGCTTCGCCTCTTTTAGGGCAATTTTCCACAGCCGAAACCACTGCTCCGATAGATAAGGCGTCATCAGTCCCGGCCGAGGATGTACAAATGCCTGCTTGACTTTCTGGGAAGCCATATCATTTAAGGTAGAGATAACTAGCTCCTCGGTCATCATATCGTTCCACACCCACAAAGGGGCGGAACTGTAACGACAGGCAGGATTTTTAAACATCTCCCGAACCTCCATCGACTGAATAGCCACAACAGGACTTACGGCAAAAACCACAAAACCTATAACTAAAATGACCATCCTGAACACTTTAGGTAAATTGTACCTCATAAAAAACTCCAGCTCGTCACGGCGGCTCGTCTCGGCGCTCGTCTCGGCGGAGCGAGCCGTAGCCGGGTAGGCCCTGCTCGTCAAGGCGGAGCTTGCCGTAGCCTGGCCGTAGTCCCGAAAATAAAGCAGAGAAACACCCCGGAAATTGATATTCTGGTTCTAAAATGCAATAAGATTGTTAAGTTTAAAAAATGTCGAGATAAGTATTAATTTCCCAACTGGTGACCTGCTTTTTGAATTCGTCCCACTCTTTGGTTTTTACGTCTATGTATCTTTCAAACAGATGCCGGCCGAGAATTTCCTGCAGAACTTTGTCCTGTTTCAGAGCATCGAGGGCTTCAGCTAACGATGTTGGCAAAAGGTCGATATTTTTCTGCAATAAGCTTTCGCTATCAAGCTCGTAGATATTTTCTTCGACCGGCTCAGGGGGCTGCAGGTTATTTTTTATTCCATCCAGCCCCGCCTTTAACATAACAGCAAATGCCAGATATGGATTGCAGGACGGGTCCGGACATCGCAGCTCGATTCGGGCGGCTTGCGGTTTGGCTTTGAACCATTTGGG
>CAZMSP010000017.1:0-25661 GCA_964568985.1 uncultured Pirellulales bacterium | reverse complement strand
GCTACATATGACGCTGCTGTATTGCCATCGATTGTAACCATTCTGCGTTTCATAACTTACCAACCTTCCATTTTATTAAATAAAATCAAGTGTTTTTTCCAGATACCAGCAAACTATTGTTGCCTTAGGGCGCTTAATCCGCCTGCGGCGGGCTCCCTACATCGCGAAACACTTTTTATACTACTTTTTATCCAGTTAGACAATATAAAACTATACAGATTCAATACTAAAAAATGGCGTTGAGCCGCCTATTTCTCTGGCACAATTTGCATAGAAATGGAATTAAAGAATATGGAGTCCTCGTTACCTGTATGCGCGGACACAAGCTTCACAAGGAGAGGTATTGAACAAGGAATACTAAATGCTTAACCTATAAGACACGACACTACAGAAGTATAATCTCGAATCACAAACCCGGAGGCATTAGCCACGAACTTATTCTGTGTACCAGTTGGCTTTGAGGTTGCTGTGGTCCATAAGGATTTGCAGGTCGTTCATATCAATCGTGCCATCCGTATTAATGTCTCCGAGCAAATAAGATTCTGACGATTTATTATCGGCCAGCAAATTGTTAAGCAAAATCGCAAGGTCTGATTCGTTAACGATACCATCGGCATTTAAGTCATACCAAAAGATACTATCATCTTTCTTTCCATCGCTGACACTTGTCTGACGACAGTCAAGATTCCAGGCCAAGCCGTATTGCAGTTCAACTGTCCCGAGCTTACTGTCGAAGGACTGATTCTCAGTTATATCTTCTTGTTTTTCATCACTGATAGAAAGGACAATTTCATAGTTGGTGTAGTTAGCATCCGCAGCGGCGTAAATATGTTCAACGTTGTCAACGCTGCTGTCACTATAATCGAGCAGATAATCGTTGTTGGGGTCATCAATGTCAACAGCCCAAAGCTCAAGCCGAAAGTCAGCGTCTTTATCGGGTAATGGTTCAAAAGGGTAAGAGCTGCTGTAGTGTTTGTTCCAGGTAGCGGTTACAGTAATGAATTTATCTTCAGGCTCTTCGAGTGTGATTTTGTAGATGTTTTGCGGTGTATCGTTCGTATCCAGCCGGTTTAAATCCCAACCGGTCGTCGGGCAATCGCCGGGTTTGTTTTGACCGGCGATTAGATTTTCATAGGCACCAACGGCATTTAACATACCTGCACCCTGAATATAGTCCAGTGGGACAAGATGGTCATCATCTAATGTTAGTCTGCCTTTATGCCAGAAGGGAAGTTTCGTTGCAGAATTTAGCAAAATAGCTTTCATTACGCAGTTTCCACCCTCTGGTGAGACAGCAGAGTTGAGGTTCGGGTCATGTTTGGCTTTTTGCACAAGCAGGCCGATTGCTCCTGCGACCGTCGGCGTCGAGAAGCTTGACCAGTCACCGGTCGGTTCATAGCGGTTAGGGTCATTTGCATCAGCCACTAAGTGGTTGCCGGGTGCAACGATGTCTGGTTTACATCGTCCGTCGCCGGTTGGGCCAAAACTGGAATTCTCCGGGTAGGCCAGAGCGAAATGCGCCAGATTAGCTGCAAGATTTTCAGTATCTACTGAAGCAAGCACACCAACGCCAATAACATTTGCTGCCGCACCGGGATAAAGGACCGGGTCGTTAGTATTCAAACCGTTGCCTATTCCGGCCACGATAATAAGGCCGTGGTGTTCTGCCAAAGATTCAATGCCTCTTGTCCACCAATATTCATACTGGCTGCCAATGCCGGCGACCACAATATCAACGTTCGGTGGTGAGTAAGATAACACGTTATTGGTAAGGAAATGCCAAAATTCATAAACCTCGGCTTGCGCCTGTGGTGCTGCGCCTTGATAATAGAATTGTCCCAGCTTGGAGTTAAATGCGGCTGAGTCCTCACCAAACAATATAGAGCAAATAGCAGTTGAATGGGGTGAAATTCCAGCTGGCAGCTCAGCGTTGTCGTGAAAGCCAAATTTCGCAGTTCCGAAGCAATTATGCCGGATATTTGGTCGGTAATCGTTTTGTGGCTCTCCATCGATATAAGTAATACTTCGACAGATGACGGCAAATCTGACGCCGGAGCCCGTTAAACGAGGTTCTATTAGTCTTAAGGCGTAGATTCCGGCGTGATTTAGACCTTGCGGTTGCAGCCGTAGGCCTTCAGCCAGCCCCTCGGATGGGCGGGCTTCAACTCCGGCAGCAGTGCTCGTAAGTTCCAACAAAGCTACCAGAAAAACCGTTAGGAACAAACCGGACATCTTTTTAGTAGGTTGTACCATCCCATAACTCCGAAGGTCGCAGCAATAGCCAAAAAAGCAAAATTGCACCGAATTCCTACCTAATATAATAGCAAAAAAGCAGCCAATTTTCAAGTAGATTATCCGGCTGTTCTTCGCAAAAATAGCGTTTTTAGCACTAAAAAGTGCATCACCAAAAAACTAATTTACAAATCTTGCCTTTACGGAGCGCAATTGCTATACTCTGAGCAATATTTCGGTTCTATTTGACTCAAGGTTTGCCACAATTATGAAAGTAATTCTAAATTCCAAACAGATAGAGAAAATTCTCAACGACCTGACAAGTCGTATTGTATCTGAAATCCCGCCTGGAGTGGATATTGCTGCAATTGGCATCCGTAGCAGGGGAGAGGTTCTCGCACAGAGGTTATCAAGCCGATTATCCAAGAAAATGGACAAAGATATCCAGTGCGGGACCCTGGATATTACCCTTTATCGTGACGACCTGAATTCGCCACAAGGTACTGCTCAACCACAGGTTCGGACTACCGAAATCGGCTTCGATATAGACGACAAAATCATAATTTTGGTTGATGATGTTTTATATACCGGCCGTTCAGCACGCGCAGCAATGGACGCCCTTATAGATTTAGGCAGACCCAAGGCGATACGGCTTGCAGTTCTTGTTGATAGAGCCGGCAGAGAATTTCCGATACAGGCCGACTACGCCGGCTACAAATCTGATGTTACACCCAGCGAATTAGTGCA
Organism: uncultured Pirellulales bacterium; assembly: GCA_964568985.1. Classification (GTDB taxonomy): domain Bacteria; phylum Planctomycetota; class Phycisphaerae; order Sedimentisphaerales; family Anaerobacaceae; genus CAZBWE01. Next base: position 22,682 of record CAZMSP010000017.1, on the reverse strand, counting down.
GGTTTTTTTTACCGAGTCTGATGGTAAAGAAGAAGTTGTCATAGAATAATATCGAAATACGATATACAAAACTATGGCGTTAATGAGAAAAAACAAACAGTTCAAATGGCATCACAAGCACTTACTTGGGCTGAGAGAATTAAACGCCGAGGAGATTACATATATTCTTGACACAGCTAAGGGCTTTGAGCAGATAAGCACCCGGTCAGTAAAAAAAGCACCGCCTCTACGCGGTAAGGTCGTTGTTAATTTATTCTTCGAGGACAGCACTCGCACACGCACCAGCTTTGCCCTTGCGGCAAGCAGATTGAGCGCGGATGTTATAGAATTTACTCAGAAAGCAAGCTCCATCAGTAAAGGCGAGACGCTATTAGATACGGCGAGGAACTTAGAAGCAATGGGAATCGATATAGTCGTAATTCGCCACGGCGCCGGCGGCGTGGCGAAATTTCTGAGCAGAAACATCAATGCCTGTGTAGTCAATGCCGGTGACGGGTTCTGCGAGCATCCTACGCAAGGGCTTTTGGATGTTTATACGATTCGCAAAATCAAAGGAACTCTGGAGGGTTTGAAGATAGCGATTGTCGGTGATATTGCACACTCGCGAGTTGCCCGCAGCGATATGTGGGCGATGACAAAACTCGGTGCCGAGGTCATATTTGTCGGTCCGCCTACACTTATACCGGCACAGGTAAACAAATTGCCCGTCAGCGTAAGTTATTCGCTTGACGAGGTTATCGAAAAGGTTGATGTGATAAATATGCTGCGGATCCAGTTTGAACGGCTGGGCGGCAATCCTTTTCCTTCCATACGGGAATATTCTCACTACTTTGGACTAACTGTGGAGCGTATGAAAAGGGCAAAACCTGATATTCTGGTTATGCACCCCGGCCCGATTAATAGAGGGCTGGAGATGGAAAGCGAGGTGGCAGACGGGGCAAATAGCGTTATCCTTGAGCAGGTAAAAAATGGTCTTGCTGTCAGAATGGCTGTCCTGTTTCTGGTTAATCAGGCAGCAGCACAGCAGACATAAAAAGCAAAGCGATGTGAATGATGGGCTCTGAGCTTCTTATAAAAAATGGGCGGGTTATAGACCCTGCAAATGGCATCGATAAAAAATGCGATGTGCTTATTGTCGATGGGAAGATTGCCGGTGTTGGCAAAATTGAAAAATCTGCACAGAATACTGTCGATGCCACTGATAAACTTGTGGTGCCGGGCCTGATTGATATCCATGTTCATTTTCGCGAGCCGGGAGACGAAGAAGAAGAGACGATAGCAAGCGGCTCAGCGGCCGCTGTCGCAGCAGGTTTTACATCCGTGGTCTGCATGCCGAATACCAACCCCCCTATCGAAAACGAAACCGATGTCGAATATATTCATCGAAAGGCCAGACAGGCAAGAAAAACCCACGTCTATACAATGGGGGCTATCACAAAAGGCAGGGAAGGAGTCGAGCTTGCGGAGATGGGCTTTATGGCCGAGGCCGGGGCTGTTGGTTTTACCGATGACGGCAATGGAGTCCAGGACCCAGCAGTTATGCTGCGGGCAATGAAATACGCTTCAATGTTTGACGTGGTTATAACCCAACACTGTCAGGATGACAGAATTGCCGGAAATGGGGTGATGAACTCCGGGTATTATTCGACAATACTTGGGCTGCCGGGTCTGGACCCCCTCGCAGAGCAGGCAATGCTCTGGCGTGATATACAATTTGTTAAGAAGTTTCCTCCTGAGCAGATTCGATACCACGCACAGCATATATCAACAGCAGAATCGATTGAACTGATAAGAGCAGCAAAAAAAGAGAAGCTTCCGATTACCTGTGAGGTAACACCGCATCATCTGCTTTTAACCGAAGAATGTTGTGCCGAATACGATACAAACTACAAGGTCAATCCGCCTTTGCGAACCGCCAGGGACATCGAGGCACTAAAGAAGGCAATTGCCGAAGGACTGGTTGATGCTTTAGTAAGCGACCACGCACCACATCTACAAAGTGAAAAGGAGCTGGAATTTTTAGCTGCTCCCTTCGGGATAGCTTCTCTGGAATGTGAACTGGCTCTTTTCGTTAAAGCACTCATTGAGCCGGGCATTCTGGACTGGCCCGGCCTTATCGAATTGATGACGGCCAGACCTGCCAAAATAATCGGCGTAGATAAAGGAACGCTCGGAGTAGGCAAACAGGCCGATGTAACTATCATTAGCCCTGACACCGAATATGAAATTGACGTAAATACATTCCGCTCTAAAAGCAGAAACTGCCCTTATCACGGCTGGCCGGTTAAAGGCAAAGTCGAAAAGACAATCGTCGGCGGCGAAATAAGGTATTCCTGCGGTAATTGATAAATGCCGATTATTATTGATGGTTATAATCTGCTGCATTCAATTCGAAAACTAAATGAAGACCTCGAATCGATAAGCGATATCCAGTTGTGCCAGGTTATAAGCAAATATCTTAAACTTATTGGCCAAAAGGGTGAGGTTGTTTTCGACGGTACAGGACCAAAGGACAAAAGCGTATTCGACAATATAAGTAATCTGGAGGTTCTTTTTGCCGGGGGGGCTACCGACGCTGACACGGTAATTGAGCACAAAATAAGGGCAAATACAGCACCGAAAAGATTAAAAATTGTCAGCAGCGACCGCAGGTTGCGAAAGGCAGCTCAAGCAAGAAAAGCAACAGTACTCAAATCCGAGGCATTCTGGGCGGATTTGGAAAAACAATTGAGCAGGAAAAGACCGGCAAAAGAGCCGCTGGCAAAGCGTCACGGCCTAAACGAGAGCGAAACCAGGCTATGGATGCGGTTTTTCGGCCTGGAGCAGTAATATACACGGGAAAAACCCCACAATAATGCAATAATAACGCAATCCCGCACCAATTAGCCCTTAACCAATCCGTGCCTGTCACACATATTTTTTTATTTTTTTCTTGACTTTTTTGTCCCAATTGGGTAATATGCCTGTATCTAAATACAGGGAGGAGTGGTGGAAAGGCTTGTTTCGTGCTTCCTGCTAAGCTTTCCCCCACAAGACAAGGAATGTCCTTCTATCTCTATCAGGGATGTGAAATGTTATATTATGCGCCAATATGGCAGATATTAGCTTAGAAAATTTAGTTTATCGCGAAAAAATTACACCAAGGGGATAAACCATGGAGGAGAGTGAAGCAAGCAGAACATTAGTAAACCGGACAATCTCCAAGCTTCTTGATTTTGAAAACGTGCCGGCGCCAAAAGCAAATGATTCCCCGGAGTTGCTTGAGCTTACCACACCAGAGCACTCAAATGATACTTATACTCTCACGAAGACTGCTGGTGGAACACCATTGCAAATGAATCGCCTGTCGCGACGTGTCGCAGACACGGTGGGTCCGCAGGAAATCGGAACCTTAGAACAACCGGTTCAAACAAATAAAAACCAGATATTTGTTGTTGTCGCATGGATTCTTCTGCTCTTGATTGCCTGGGTAGTGGTAGGAAACAAAATAGAGCTTCCTCTGGGTTTGGAAGTGATAGAAGAAACTTATGGCAACCTCTTTTACATATGTATGTTGGTACTTGCCGGATGTGTCCTGAGTCTCACCACCTGGTTATACTGGAAAAACAAGCTCACCAAGACCGCAAATGTAGGCGTTGTTATCGTTATAATCTTGTCAGTATCATTGCCAATCTTAACAATGGAATCAGTTGGCGGAAATACTAATATAGGAAGATTAACCCGAACCCTTTCAGGCTTCCCACTTACTCCTACGGCATCGTTCTACGAACCGATAAATGGCATCATTTATAGCGAAGAGAAGCCGTCTGCCATAATCGGTGGAAGAATAGTACACGAAGGAGACACCCATTACGGCGTTAAGATTGTCAAAATCCACAAGGATAAAATTGAATTCGAAGAGAACGGCAAAAGGTGGACACAGCACCTGTAAAAAACGCCAAAGGCCTTAAAAGGACTCATTGCAAATAAATACCCCCCTACTTCTACACAGTCCCAACAATCTAATCGCGTTATAAAAACGGCTAAAATTCCTCTTTCAATTCCCTCACATTTCTGGTAAATATACGGCCAAATGTTTTACCTTAAGTGTAAGCGCTTATGAAAATCATAGATAAAATTCGCAACAACGATGTTAGGATAGACGCCCCTCCTTCCAAGGCGCACACTTTGCGAGCTTTAATCATCAGTTCTTTGGCGGATGGCAAGAGCACTATTTACAATCCATTGCTTGGCCAGGACCAGCTAAATGTTATTGAATGTCTTAAAAAACTTGGCATAGAAATTAAACATGAAGACAATAAGCTCACAGTATATGGGACAGGAGGAAGATATGCGCCAATAGCTGATGAATTAAATGTGGGTGAGTCCGGTGTTGGCATGAACTTCTTAACTTCAGTTGTATGTCTGTCTGGTAAACCTATAGTTATCACTGGAGCCGAAAGAATTACTGAAAGACCTATTTTGGAAGTAGTAAACGGCCTATGTCAGCTGGGATGCAAAATCGAATACCTCGGAAAAAAGGGTTTTCCACCTATCAGAGTTTATGGCGGTGGGATTAAAGGCGGCAATGCACGGATAAGAGGCCAAGAATGCTCACAATATTTCAGTTCGATTGTTATATCATCGCCTTACGCAGACAATAAAGTTACGTTAAAATGCGTTGATGAAATGACGGAAAAGCCATATTTCGATATCAGTCTTCAGATGATGTCTGAATTCGGCATAAATGCAGAAAATGATAATTATAAAGAAATAAGAATTCCAAATGATAAAAAATACTCAGCAAGAGAAATAACCGTAGAGGGGGATTACAGTAGTGCTTCATTCTTTTTCCTGGCTGGCGCAATTTGTAAATCTAAGGTTACTGTGAGCGGTCTGAATCCCGACACAAAACAAGGTGATAAAGCTTTCTTGACATTGATTGAAAAAATGGGCTGTGGAGCATCTGTAACAAATGACGGAATTTGTGTTCAGGGGCAAAGGCTCCGGGCAATTGAGCAGGATATGAGCAATCTTCCAGATTTGGTTCCACCATTGGCAATAGCAGCTGCTTTTGCAGAGGGAAGGAGTAAATTTACAAATATAGGTCATTTAAGACACAAAGAATGTGACAGATTGGCGGTAATGGCTTCAGAGCTTGGCAAAATGGGCATTGCTGCAAAGTGTGACGAGAATTCTCTTACAGTGGAAGGTACGGAAAACATACATGGAGCTCGTATAGACCCTCACAATGACCATAGGATTGCAATGAGTTTTGCTATGGCCGGCTTAGTTACAGGTAATCAGATTATCGAAGGTGAAATGTGCGTAGCAAAGTCTTTCCCTGACTTTTGGGAAAAGTTTGAAGTTTTCTCAAAATAAGTGTATATTCACTAAATACTAACAACTAATTTTTCAGGAGACTGTATAAGAATGTTAGGTTGTCACATAGGACGCATGTTTCAGGTAACAGTTGCCGGCGGCTCGTATCAGGAGGGCTTAACTTCTGTCATACAGGGTGTCCCGCCTGGAATGTTACTGACCGAGCAGGAAATCTATGGTGATTTGCTTCTTAGAAAGCCGGGTGCCGATGAGCTATCCAGCCCGCGGAAGGAACCAGACCTTCCGATTATCTATTCCGGCCTGAACGCAGCAGATACTATCGAAAACGCTGGTAACAAAAATCATACTAACGGCACACCGCTGGTAATTCTGATTCCCAACCTCGACCGGCACTTTATTCACATCAAGCAATATCAGGACACAAATCGTACCCCGCGTCCGGGCCACGCATCCTATGCTTCGTTTATAAAGTATGGCCCTGATGATGATGCTATCGGAGCTGGTATTTTCAGCGGACGCTACACCTCCACTATTGTTGCCGCTGGTTATGTAGCCAAAAGGATTCTGAAAAAATGCGGTATCGAAGTCTTTGCCTATATCAAGGAAATTGCCGGCGTTAGATGTCCCGATATCGCTCACGAACAGGCATTGCATTATTGCAATGAGTATAAGAAAATGCGATGCGACCTTGACCCGTTTTATCAGGAAATCTACGTCAAAGGCCGTATCAATATGGATATGCGTTTTCTTCAAAAAACAAAGGTCTTAGCCGAGGTTGAAAAAGAAATCGACGAAATACGCAAAAAGGCACCAAAGCTAAGTCCTGAGAAAATTAAGGACAAATATGGTGTCCATCATATCGTGAACTGTCCGGATATCCAGGCAGCGCAGGCGATGACCGATGCCTGCAACAAAATATCCGCCACAGGCGATTCAGCAGGCGGCCAGGTCGAGGTCATCGTAACCGGCGTCCCCACAGGTCTGGGCGAGCCGGTCTTTTATAAGCTCGATGGTGAATTAGGCAAAATGTTAGGTATCGGAGCGGTCAAGGCCGTCGAAGTCGGTGCCGGTATCGCCGTCAAGGATATGACAGGCAGCCAGAATAATGACCAGATGCACGCTAAAGACGGCAAGGTTATTTTCGAATCAAATAATGCAGGCGGTATTACAGGAGGTCTTTCTACAGGCCAGCCCATCATTGTCCGCCTTACAGTCAAGCCCACTCCTACAATTGACAAACAGCAGAAGACAATTGACAAATATACACTGGAAAATAAAGAGCTGGCTGCTATTACAAGGCGCGACGCTACGATTGTAGGCCGCATCTGGCCCGTCGCTGAAAACTACACGGCTATGGTGATACTTGACCATCTGCTTCTACACTACGGATACCAGACACTAAAGGCCAAATGAAATGCAAACTAAAAAGCCCCGCATAGAAAAAACGGGGCTTTTTCATTTTATCGCCATTTCAGCCGTTAAACGGACCGCGGCTAAAACAACGGCGGGTTTCACTGTCTAAGGAGATGATAGCAATATCATCCACCCATCATCCTCATCCGACCAGTCGGTCTTGTTGCCGTACATATCACGTGCCCTGACACGGAAACAGAGGGATTGGTTTGATTGGCCTACGCGGATTGTATACAGGTAAGGCGGTGCATCAAAATGAATCCAATCGGTGTCAAAATCGCCACCATGCACGCAATCAAATTGAAAATCCCAGGATCCACTATCATCCGTGGTATACTGGTCCGCTCTCATAATGACCCAGTAATTAAGCCAATCTCCGGTGGGAGTGTATTCATGTGGTCTGCCATCAAAGCCATACTCATCCAAATCGTCGTCCCATTCCATCGGATTAGGTGTCGGTTTATTTGCTTCCGGCGCAATAAGAGTGGTTACATACTCCCAACTTGACCAGTTGGTGTTGTTATCGTAAGGGTCCCTGGCCTGGACTCTGTAGGCGTATGTAGTATCGGATTCGAGGTTTGCATCCACATAGCTATTCACATCTATCCAGCCGCTATCGTGCCCGCCAAGAGTACCACAATCGAAATAATACTCTACTACGCCACTGTAATCCCAGGTGGGCGAAGCAGTCATTGAAACCTGAGTTTGCGAATCTGCCTGGATGCTGTTTATGTATGGCTCAGGTGTCGGATGCGTAGTATCATATTCGCCGGCATATTCTATGTCAGACCATTCAGTTTCATTGCCCAATTTATCTTTTGCCTTTACCCTGTAGCTATATATGATTCCATAAGTAACGTCTGTGTCTTGCCATGTTGGACTATCCCGCCAGTCGCTGTTCGGCTCGCCGAGAGGCATTCGCTCGAACCAGTACTGGACGTCCCAGCCCCAGCCATCAATCGCTTCTCTTGCCTCCATCATGATAGACGTCGGTGATGTTTGGAAAGGTGGTGTCTCCCATTCGCTTGGATTAGGAACCGGACCCATAGTATCTTCAGCAAGCCAGCATTTAACAAAGTAGACCAGGTCATAGGTATCAACATAAGTATCGATTGTAAAGTCTGCACCGCCGCACCAGTCATTGCCGCCGGAGCAACCTTCTTTTAGCCATTGCAATGCAAACATCGCAAAGTCTTTGAAGTCGATGAGGCCTTGTGAGTTACCATTTGGGTCTTTATCGAAAAAGTTGCAGAAACCGCATGCTTCCAGCGGTGAGGTATAATGATAGCCCATATCAACGATGCCCCTGTCTAATTCTCCGTCGGTACGAGTGGTATATCTGCTCATATCAAGATAACCTACGGCCATATCAAGATTACCTACCAGGTCACTTCCAGCATCGACGCAGGGGCTATTCTGTGACTGACCGGGGTCGGTTTGACTGAGATAGTAATTACCGAGCAACCCGTTTGCAAACAGTGGGTCTAAGTCGATATTGGTCGCTCCATCATAGTTCAGGGTACAGCCTGTATCTCTATAGATACCTGCCGTTCCACCCTTGACATCGCTATAAGCGATAGTAAGAATCGACGGCCCCGTGCTAAATTCAAAGCCGGTAAATACTGCAGCTTCAACACCTCTTAAAGCATAGTTATCCCAGAATATGCTGTCGATAACTTCGGTTTTGCTTTCGTACGAGCAGAAAAGGCCGCCGCCGAAGCCGGTATTACCCGGCTCACCAAAGGTCCCCGGCGCCGCATTGCTGACAAATGAGCAATTTGTGACAAGTGGCTTAGCGTACCAATTAATGGAAATACCGCCGCCATCACAACCTGCTTGGTTGTTGGTTATCAAGCAATTTTTAAACAACGCCACACCACCTGACATATAGACTCCACCGCCAGAGCTGTTTGCATCATTATGACCTATATCGCAGTCAATAATCAGAGCATCGGCATCACTGCAATATATTCCACCACCTAGACCAACTGGCCCATTAGCGTCATTTCTTTTGAAATCACTTCTGACAATTTGACCTGAACCGTCGGCGAAATATACACCGCCGCCGATAAGTGCCTGATTATCCGCGATATTGCAGTCAATCAGGCTCGGATTTGCACTCGACCAGAATGCTCCAGCACCAAGGGAAGCTTCATTTTCGCTTATTGTGGTGTCGGTAAATATTACCGAAGCGGTATTTTCAGCACAAACACCGCCACCATTACCAATATAAGGGTCGATACGATACATTGGTCCACTTGGCGAGGAAATGTTGTCTGTTATTGTACAGCCCCTAAATGTTACAGACGACCCGGCTGAGCAATATACGCCACCTCCGTAGCTCGGTATTTCGTAGCTGAATTCCGGCTCAGGGTTTTCGCCTTCTCTATCACCGCCTTCACCGCTCATACCGCCCTGAGCAATATTCCCACTGATAGTGCAGTTGTTAAAATCAATTGCGGAATTTACATCACAGTACACACCACCGCCATATCCAGAGTACCATCGGTAATCGCCGATGTAGGAAGTCCTCTCGGGCTGCCCATAGTTGGCCCAGAAATAAGGCGCCCAATCCCATTGCCAGACTGTCCAGAGGTCGCCATCTACCCAATCTTCTGTCGATATACCAAGTTTGTTAGGATCTATGTTAAATTCTCCGGCTGCACTCCAGTTTCCTCCATGGTTAGCTAAGCCGCCATCCTCTTGATAGTTTCCGCCATCGCCGCCATTGCCGCCAACGGCCGTATTATCAATAATATTACAATTTATAAATTCTACAGCACTGGCAGGGCCGCAGTATATTGCTCCACCGCGCGCCCAGGCACCCCAGCCGCCTCGGCTGGCATTCTCAATGTCAGTAGCACTAACACCATTGCCACCGTGGCCACCACGAATCCAGTTATCTCTGAATGTACAGTTTTTGATGGTACAGTTGACACCTGAATAGATGTAAAGTGCGGAACCTTCAGCTGGCCAGCCATCCTCACCATTGGGATGGCCCACGGTCCTGTCACCGTCATCACCATCAAGGACATACCAACGACAGTTCTGTATAGTCAAGCCATTTAGAACAGCTCCATTTGCACCATTAGTTATAGTGAAAGCGCGGTTGGCATATCCTGTTCTATCAATTATTGTTTCCGCTACACAGCTAGGTTTGTCAGGATGCTCGGACCTGATAGTAACAGATTTGCCTAATCCGATTCCGGGGCCATAATAGGTGCCTGGGCAAACAACAATCGTATCACCCTCTTGGGCTGCAAAAATTGCGTCCTGTATCGTCGCATAATCTGTGGGAACAGCGATGGAAAGAGGCGGCCCAAACTCCACGTGAACAATTTTGTTGTCATTCATAGTTACTTTATTTTCAGGGTCACGAGAAGCATCGTCATCAGTGCCACTCCATCTTTTGACCCTATAACCTCCACCTGGCTCAGCTGTAAGCTCCACAACAGTACCGAAATTGACTGGGTATGTGCAGGGGTCCTCGATACTCACCTCATCCCATTCCGCAAAGAGCCGTCCGTTTCCGCCATCTACCATGATTGTCAGGTCGTATTTAGTCTTTACAAGCCGGACAGTAACAGTCTTGTCACTACCCATTGTTACAGTATTGTCTGGCCCGCTTAGACTGTCATCATCGGTGCCTTCCCACTGGATCTGATAATAATTCGAATCGTAAGTGCCAATTTTCAGTGGGACAGTTGTATACCAGTCGTAGAAACCATCATAGAGGGGGTCAGAAATGTCAGGCTCAATTATGTCGACACCAATCGCCTCAATAGTTAAGTGGTACTGAGGTACGCTGAAAAGCCTGTAATGATAACCCATATCTACTTTGCCGTCGTCTGGTTCGCTGTCAGTTCTGGTGGTATAGGTGTCCAAGCCGAGGTTAGCGGATAGATCGCCTCCACCATCGACACAATTGCTTTCGACTGGCTGGTCAGCAGCAACTTGACTTAGATAATAACCGGCAATAAAGAGCGGGTCCTCATCGATGACACTGCTGAAGTCCCAATTCAAAGTACAGTTTATATCGACGAAGACCGAATTAGGGTCAACCCAGTTAGCATCGAATGGATCTTGCCAACCCATAATATCTGAGTATGAAACAGTAATAGTTGATGGTCCTGGGTCATACGCAAAGCCGGTGCCAATGGCAAGTTGTGAACCCTGAGTATCAATGCTACCCAAGTTGTCCCAGATGATGCCGTTAACGATATTAACGTAACTGTAATATGAGCAGTACAGGCCACCACCATATTCCAGAGCTGTGTTATCTGCGATTGTACAATTGACGAGGTTGACATCCGAATACTCGCTGGCTGAAACACCGCCGCCGTCTCTGCCGGCAGAGTTGTCGGTTATCAAACAATTGAAAAGTAAAGGAGTGTTTTCTCCGCCTAAATACACGCCACCTCCGGAAGTCTCAGCCTGATTGTTGCTGATATTGCAATTCATTATGTTCACATCTGCTGCCCATAAATGCATACCGCCACCAGCACCAAGTGTTTCCTCATAATTATCAGGGTCCATTGCTTCTGAAACGGCTTCATTATTAGTAATATTGCAGTTGGTTATAGTAGCCGGGCCATGTTCTCCAAACAATCCGCCACCGTGAAATGCCGAATTAGATGTGAAGTTACAGTCGTTGATATCTGGATTTGCATCTGCCCAGTGTATTCCACCGCCCACAGGAGCTTTATTTTCGCTGAATTGACAGTCAGTAAATATTATGTTAGCCGTATCTTCAGCACATACCCCGCCGCCATGACCGAGATAAGGGGTACGACGGTGTCTTAGTCCACTGCTTGGATTGGCCGGGACGACAAATACCGGCGGTGAAGAAATATTGTCAGTTATTGTACATTCGGTGAACACCACTGTGGCCTCAGCAGCACAATAGACGCCACCGCCAAAAGTTGGTATCTCATAGGGTACTAAAGGTTCTATTGGCCTTCTGCTATAGAACTCTTCGCCGCCTTGTCCGCTCATGCCACCCTGAGCAATATTTCCGCTGATTTCGCAATGTATAAAAGTAATATTACTGCCAATATCACAATATGCGCCTCCTCCGCTTCCAGAGTACCATCGATAGTCACCGAAATAGGAATTCCTATCGAGGTCCCAGTAGTTATAGTAATAGTAAAGTGCGTAATATAACGCATCATCCCATTCCCAGAGTTCCCAGAGATGTCGGCCGTCGATTATTGGAATTCTATCAGAGCTATAAGGGTCGATGTCCCAAGCTGGCGAGTCAAGACTTCCAGCTCTGCTCCAGTTGCCTCCGTAGTTTTCCATGCCGCCAGGCTCAGCAACACCATCGCCGCCATCGCCGCCATCGCCGCCAATGGCTGTATTATCAATAATCCGGCAGTTTATAAATGTCGCGCTGCTATCGGGAGCGCAATATATGGCTCCGCCGCGTGCCCAGCCACCCCAGCCACCTCGACCTGCATTCAGATTTCCAGGTGACCCTGTAGCAATCACACCGTCTCCGCCGTTTCCGCCGAGAATCCAGTTATCTCTGAGCACACAGTTTTTGATAGTGGGATTGGCTCCTGGCTCAATGAACATTGCAGGGCCTTCAAGACATCCACCATCGTAGCCGTTAGGATGACCCCAATCCCGCCTGCCGGGTAGAGCGTTTAGCGCACTTCCGCCACAGTTCTGGATTGTAAAGCCGTTTAGAACGGCACCGACACCGGCATTAGACGAAAACGTTACGCCGTTATTGTGCCATGGATTGGTTCCGATGTATCCATCAATAATTGTTTCCGCCACGCAGCAGGGGTCGTCAGGATTTCTGGATGTGATAAGAACAGACCTGTCCACTACAAGTGCCCGGCCGAGGTATCCACTGTAATAAGTGCCGGCGTAAACTACAATCGTATCGCCATCGTTTGCATCAAAAACTGCGTCCTGAATATCAGAGTAATAGCCGTACTCGCCGCCACCGACAGCAACTATAAGAGTTCTCTCTTGTTTGAACTCGACAGTAACAGTCTTATCCAAGTTCATAATGACAGTGTTGATTACGTCGGTGGAGGTGTCGCCTTCGGTCCCGTTCCAAGCTTTAATCAGCCAGCCAGCATTCGGCGCGGCGGTAAGTGTTACAACTGTACCGACGTAATAGGTGTAAGTATCGGTGACCGGGTCGTAATCAACGGGTTCCGGCGAGGTTGGCACAACCGCACCGTGACCGCCAACGACTCTTGCTGTTAACTGGTAGGTCATAACATCAGTGATTAGGCGGTAATGATAACCTCTATCGACGAGGCTGTTTGGCTCGTCGCCGACACTGTCTGTTCTGGTTGTATATGTATCTAACCCGAGGCTTAGAGCCGTGCCGAGGCCACTGTCTACGGCCGGACTATCAGGTGGTGCCTGCGGGGGAGACTGACTTAGATAATAACCACCAAGGTAACTATTTACAAAAAGAGGGTCTTTGTTGAAGTTACCGTTCGGATCGGCAACACTATCAAAATTATAGCCTGGGGGTTCGTCAGATTCATAGTAGTCGTAGTCGGGATTGCTATAGAATAAACAGTATGTTGCGTTTGCACCACCACCGTAATCCTCCTCATGTATTGCATGACTGTCGCAGTTCTGGAATATGCAGTTAGTAATTTCAGGCAGCGAATCCCAGCTGGAGAATATTGCGCCACCATAACCACCGGCGAAGTCGTCATCGAATGTGCAGTTGCTGATTTCAGGAGATGCCTGGAAGCAGTAAACTGCACCACCATCAACAGCTGCAGAGTTGCCCGTTAGAAGGCAGTTAAAAACCCGATGCGTAGAGGCCCCTTCTAAATCGATTGCGGCGCCGGAGCCGCCGCTTGGAAAAACACCGTAGGCAAGATTATCTATAAAAGTACAGTGTTGGATATTTGCTTTAGTGGATCTACAATGCAGGCCGCCGCCATAGCCGTCTGTTGCAGTATTGCTTTTGACGATGCCCCCATCAATAGTGACGTCTCCATTTACCAGGTGCAGGCCACCACCTTCTTCGGCGGTGTTGCCGAAAAAATAACAATCAGTAAATGTGGCTTTTTGGAAATTGTCAGAAGAGAAACCTCCGCCAAGTGGTGCCTGATTTCCGGAAAAGCTGCAGTTATTGACATCTATTGTCAATTTTGTAGAGGATGTATAAAGATCAGCTGCGCCACCCCAGCCGTTCTCAGCAGTATTGTTACCGAATGAACAGTTATTGAGCGTGACATTACTTTTGCTTTTCAAAGCGCCACCGTCATTTTTAGTTAAATTGCCGCTGAAAAAACAATTTTGGATTTTTGCGGTGCCGCCAGAACCAATGTAGATAGCACCGCCAGAACCAAAGTCGCGACCGGTATCATACTGAAGATCGTCGCCATCGCTGAGGTCAGAGTTGGCCTTAAATGAGCAATTGTTGATATCCACTGTGCAGTTCGAGTTGCAATAGACTGCACCACCTGCGTTGTTTATAAAGTCGCAGGTATTGAGAGTAACGGTCCTACCTATATCGGAATACAGAGCGCCACCTATGGTGTATGCTGAAATATCTTCCTCTAATCCAAATAAGGGGCTGAAAAATACGTAGGCTTCGTAGGCCTTGTTATTGGTGAATGTACAGTTGTTAAAGTCTGCATTCGAGAGGAAGCTGTAATAGGCCGCACCCCCGGCAACACCACCAAAAGAATACACAAAGCTATCGTTGCCGTCTTGAGCAGGGCCAGTCGGTGCAGACATTGAGTTGCCCTGGCCTCGCAAACCGCCCGCTGCTCTGGCACCTGTCGTGGCGATGTTGTTGATGAATTCGCAATTCACGATGGTTGGTGAACTTTTGTTTTCACAGTAGATACCTCCACCGATACCGTCACCATAGCTAATCCCGGCCTCTCCACCGAAACTTTCATTTCCCTGGTTGTAAGCAGGTGGTGTTCCTGCAGCGTAACCACCGTTTCCACCGTTTCCGCCACAGCCACCTCGGGCGATATTATCCTTTATAATACAGTCACTGATAAATGGGCTACTACTATCCAGACAGGCGATACATCCGCCATAGCCGATTCCCCAGCCATCACCTCCGTGGCCACCCCACTGGCCATCACCGACATCTGCCGGGTCTACATTGGGGTCGGGACTGGTGATGTCAAGGGGGTCAGGCGGTTGATAGGACCACGTGCCCCATTGGCCGGCGGCACCATCACCACCCTGGCCACCAGTGACGGTACAGTTTGTTATCACACAGTACTGTATGGTCGGTGAGCTTGAATTCTCGCATAAAATTCCACCGCCATAACCATAACCAAAAGGAGATTCTTGACCTCTTTCTGCGCGTGGGATGCCATTGGGGTCAATCTCAATGGACTCATAGGGAACAGGAGGATAAGCACCGTAATCCCCATTTTCACCAATGGCATTGGGGTCGACAAAGTAACCGTTTCTAATGGTAAATCCCAGAACTTTACTATTTGCGCCTTCGTGGCCGTGAAAGTAAAAAGCCCGATGTGGCGTGTATCTGCTGCCACCGCAGTCGATGACCGTGTCAGCAACGACATCCCAATTAGGGTAGGCAGGATTTATCCAGCTTGTTAGGGTGATAGCCTTTCCCTTAAAATCCAGATCAACGTTGCCGGGGCCTGTGTAGATACCCGGTTCAACAACTACCGTATCACCATTAACAGCAGCATCGATACCAGATTGAATTGTGGGATAGTTCCTATCTGGAACTCTTATATCCGCCGATAGAGCGGAAGTTTCTATTATAGACAATAAAATTACTAAACTAATCAGAATGTGCCGTTTCATTTTTCCTCCTGCTTTATATACCATTTACCCCGTTGTCCCCAGCATCCAGCTAAAAAACTATAAATAAGATTTTGCTAAAATATACATTATTGATGGCAAAAAACCCTATTTATAGTTTAGACGTCTCTCGTCGTGAAAATATTGCCAAATTTTTTTTGTATACCTCGTAAACTAATATTAGTCCCCTTAGGCTTAGATTCCACCGGCTAATCCTGCAACTGCTTCAGCTTCTCGCTCCTCCTGTAGAATGATGGTTGGCTTAACTAATATTAGCAATATCTTCTGATCTCTGATCTTACTGCGGTTGCTGAATGCTCTTCCAATGATGGGTATCTTGCTCAATACCGGCACTCCTACTTCCTTTTCAATCTCCGCTGCTACTTTCTGGCCGCCTAACAGCAATGTCCCGCCATCAGGCACACTCACACGCGTCATTACCTGTGATGTTTCTATCTCAGGAACGTGTACAATGTACTTCTGAACCTCGCCCTGTGCTCCCACAGGCGCTTCAATTGTATGCTCTGCCGTTCCGAGCAAATCCCGAAGTTCAGTAATTATATTAAGAAGCACGTTTTTCTTATCCGGAGCAATTGTTGGAGTAATATTGAGAAGAGTACCGACTTGTAAACGACCTATCATCTGTTCTATACTGTACGTCTGGTAGCCACCGCCGGCGTAGGCGCCCGCAGAGGTGCCATATTGAATGTTAGGTGGAAGCGCATATGAAACATCGTCTGCAACCCAGAACGTCGCAGACTCGCCACTCAAAACGGTAACCTTTGGAGCAGTCAATGTCCTCGCATCCTTGTGTGCCTGAACCGCTCGCAGCAGTAAGTGTATCATTAGAGGGTCGGCCTCAGAGCCGTAACCCCCCTCGACATTTATAGCTGGTAGAATACCGCCCCAACTGCCCGGAATCTTTGTTGACGAATCTGGTAATGCAGTAGCAGTGGCAGAACCCTGATTGAAACTAAAAACACCCCATTTACCCAAAACGCCACCGCCACCAATCGAAAAATCTAAATCCAGACCAATGTCTTCAAGGAAATTCTCGCTTACTACTAAAAATCTGGCCTCAATAGAAACCTGCTGCCCAAGTGCCTTACGCATTTCTGCCAGCACCTTTGCGATTTCCCTATGGATTTCAAGGGTTTGCAGGATGGCAAGTTTCTTTGGCTGATCCTGTGGATAAGGTGTTATAGTGCCGTCTCCTATACCGTATGTAAAACCGCTCCAGGGATCTGGTGCCCAGTCTTCAGGCTTGCTGATAGTCTGCTGGATAAGCAAGGCCAGGTCTCGCGCTCTAACGCCGCGCATATAGTCTATGCCACCCATACCACCGGCCATACCGCCCATGCCACCGCCGCCGCCACCGCCGCCGTAGCCGCCTCCACTGGTGCCACCACCGCCGCCGTAGCCGCCACCGCCGCCACCGCCGCCGTAGCCGCCTCCACTGGTGCCACCACCGCCTCCACTGGTGCCACCACCGCCACCACCGCCGCCGTAGCCGCCTCCACTGGTGCCACCACCGCCGCCACCAGTGGTGGTACCGCCGGTGTAATCGCCGTAACCGTAAGGAGGCCATTGAAAATAATTAGCTGGTTGGCCAAGCAGGTCAGTAACATCATAAATTCTTGTCTCTAATTTAACCTCAAGCGAGTCTACCGTTGCTATTGTAATTACTCCGCCATCAACGGTATAACCAAGCTCCGCAAATGCGCCAGAAACTGCAGATAACAAATGTTTCAGTACTGTCTCAAGACGAACTCCTGCTATCGGGTCCATATTTATCGGTGTACTCTGGTCGATGTTAGCATTTTGCTCCAAATCGCCCCAATTCACAAATATCGTAAGAGCCGGCTGAACGGAATTTCTTATCATCTCCATCGCTTCGCCGAAAGGTGTTGTTGGTGTAAATTGTGAAAGGTCAACAATCTGTGCTAATTGTCTATAGACAGCTACATCAGCAGGTTCTAATCCAAGTGGCTCATCCGGTTGCCGTGTAGGCTTCTGGACAATCTCCCGCCAATTCTTGGGATATCTAAGCTCTTCGGCATATGGAATTGAAGACTCATCGGTACTGAGCAAAACTTCTGCTCTTTCTTTATCCACTTCCTTCTGTACTTCTAACTGTCTCTGGAAGTAAATCTCATCATCCAGCTTATCCTTCAGTGCCAGCGCCTCACTGTTTTGCGGGTCTATAGCGAGCAGTTGCTCCAATTGACCAAGAGCTGCTTTGTAATCCTGTCGTTTCTCGTAAGCAAGAGCATTTTCCATCAGAGTTTTTATTTGTCTGTCAATTTCCATCTGCTCTTTCTCTCTAAAGGCACGCTGTGCCTCTATCGCCGCTTCACGTCTCTCTTGTTCTGAAGCTATCGTCCTTTCCTCTTCTGCCTGGTCTATTTTCTCACTGAGCTGTTCCAATGCACTACTGTGCTGTTTGAAAAGCTCATCTCCAAGTTGCATCTGGTTTTGGTTCACTATAAATTCAGCCGTCGCAATAACATCTTTCGCTTTATCGAATTTATCCTGGCTTGCGTAACTTTGAGCCTTAGCTACAGCGTCATTAACGACCGCACTTGTATGGCTGCGTACGATATTTCTTTTGCGATTAACTACTTCTATGTAGGGGCCTTCACTTGTTAGAGGCTCAACATATTTGGGCTTGGCAACTTTAAGTGGCCCAGAGGTTTTTGGCAAAACATACCTTGGTTTGGTAATCTCGGGCCGGATACGAGTTCTTGTGGTGTCACTCTTCACCACATTTCTATTGGCCAAAGACTCATCTATTTTCTTCACATAACCTTCTATTGTCTTGGTCATCGATTCCGGAACAAGGCCGCTGTTTACAACCGTAACAAAACCTTCACGGGCCTTCTCCAACTGGCCGGTGCGGTACAACCCAACACTGCGGTAATAAAGGTCAGCAATTTCTTGCTGCTTGTCTTTCGCTCCTATGACGGTCCTCTCGGTGCCTACGGTTTTTTCGACTATCTCTCCTCCGGTTAAAAACCGTGTATCCCCGGCCTTTTGGGATTGAGCTTTAGCTTGTATTTGATTGTCTATTTTCGTAATCGCTTCTGCGATGTTTTTCTTTTCGTCTTCCCTCAAAGACATATTGTCTTTGACCTGTTCAAGCTGTGCTTTGGCCTGTTCCAGTTTGCCTTGCTTAATGAATTCAGCGACCCGTTGATACACCTCTACAACGCGTTTTCTTTCAAGTTTGGCTGTCCGTGTCTTTTCCAGAACTTCACTTAATTGGTTGCGTTCACTAACCATTAAGTATTCCTGGTACTCTTTTGCGCTAAGCAGCGATTTTTCTGCTTGCTCGTAGTTACCTGCGCTATATTGTTCCACGCCGGTTAGAATCCACTTTTGTGCTAATTGACGGGATAATGCTCGCCTCTCAGCTTCGTTTGTCTGAGATGGAGCAACCACCGTCACGACTGCGGTAAAAAGCAGAATCGTCCCCAGAATAATCGATAGGGACTGTCTACCGAAAGTTTTATTAAGAAAACTTGAATTCTTCAAACCTTACCTCCTGCCCCAAAAACCGCCTCCTCTGGAAGCTCTTCACTCCAAATCAACCTTTACTACAACCTCCAATTTCAAATAAGTTTTGACTTATGATAATTCAGTCTATACAAAAAAAAAGAATTTTGCAAGGGAAAAATTTGATTTTCTGTGCCTGCCCGATAATATATAATGAGGGTCGCAACAACGTGGAAACTATAGGAAATCTGGACGAAAAATAGACGATTGAAAAACAAACTTTTTTAGGGCCGAAATTCCCCTTTTTGAGCAAACCGTAGAAGTTTGGTATATCTGGCCAAAATCGCCATTATGATACAAAAAACCTTGATATTAGCCGTTGAAACCTCCAGCAGAGTCGGCTCTGTTGCGATAGCAGCTGGCCAGAAACTTCTTAATGAGATTTCCTTCTCTGGTCCAATGAAACATGGCTCCGAGCTCTTTCCAGCCATTTGCAGTCTTCTCAACCGTTTCAAAAAAAAATCTCAGGACATTGAGCAAGTTTATATTTCTGTCGGCCCTGGCAGTTTCACTGGCCTGAGAATTGCTGTTACACTGGCAAAGGCAATGCACTTGGCCAATTCTGCAAAAATCGTCCCGGTTGATACACTCGACGTCATCGCCGCCAATGCAACTACTATTTGTCATTCTGAGCGAAGCGAAGAATCTCTCGAAACCATCGCTCCTATCCTTGACGCCAAAAGAGGCCAATTCTACATCGCCGTTTACCAAAAAACGAGCGACGAAAGACGAGCGACGAGCGACGGAATCTGGAACAAGACTGTTCCAGATTCTCTAATGACTGCTAACGAATTTTTGGAGAAATATGCTTGCAAGGAGAAGCCTGCCTGGCTGCTCGGCGATGGCCTGGTATATCATAAGGACAAGTTCAAAGCCGATGGCATTTGTTTTTTTGATGAGGAGTTTTGGAGCCCTCGTGCCTCGAAGGTCCACCAGCTCGGCTGGAACAAGGCCCAAGCCGATGAATTCGCTGACCCACTGTTATTGACCCCAAATTACCTGATGCGTCCCAACGTCACATTAAAAAGAAAATGATTCTTCAGGTCAATTAATCGTCAATTCCCCACGATTGCACCTGCCATCTTGGCGTTCTAATATCCTCTTTTTATGCCAATATTGGTATTTTACCAGCGTTTCCAACTGAAAGATAACGTTATCAGTGTAAATTTTACCGGCTATAGTTACTTGTGAACAAAATACTTACGACAATTTGTACAATATAGCCCCCCTGCCGTACAAAAGCTGGCATAATCTTTGCACATTTGATATAAATTACATATTAATAAAAACAAGGACTGAAAATAGATGTGTAAAACAACGGTTCGACAGGCTCACCGTACTGAGCGAAGTCGAAGTATTGTAAATATTTGTTTAGCAAAACATTAGCAATTTCACCATTTTTGTAGGAGGCAAGCAATTATGGCAGTAAAACAATTGGCATTTGAAGCTAATGCGAGAGCAGGCTTATTAGCTGGCGTCGAGAAACTCGCATCAGCAGTAAAACCAACCCTCGGACCGCGAGGCAGAAACGCCATTCTCGACAAAAGCTGGGGTGGCCCAACCGTAACGAAAGATGGGGTAACCGTTGCCGAAGAGGTTGAGCTTATTGATAAAAACGAAAATCTCGGCGCAAAACTGGTAAAAGAGGCAGCGAGTAAAACCTCAAAAATCGCTGGTGACGGCACAACAACTGCTACTGTCCTCACGGAAGCCCTTTTCAAAGAAGCGTACAGAAACCTCGCAGCAGGTGCAGATGCTATGGCGCTGGCCCGCGGTATGCACAGGGCAGCCAAAGCCGTTACTGACAAGCTCGCCTCGCTGGCGAAGCCAATCAATATTACAAAAACAGACGACATAGTTAATATCGCCTCGATATCAGCCAATAACGACGTAGAAATCGGGAAAAAAATGGCTGAGGCCTTCCAGCGTGTCGGCAAAGATGGAGTTATTACCGTCGAGGAAGGTAAAAGCTTCGAGACGACCGTCGATTTTGTCGAGGGGATGCAGTTTGACCGCGGTTATCTTTCTCCTCACTTTGTAACCAACCAGGAAAATATGGTTTGCGAGCTGGAAAAGCCGTATATACTTATCCACGAGGAGAAAATCAGCAATATTGCCAAACTCGTGCCGCTGCTCGAAAAAATTGCAAAAAGTAAAAGGTCATTGCTGATTATCGCAGAAGATGTTGAGAGCGAGGCATTAGCGACGCTTGTGGTCAACAAACTTAAAGGCGTTCTGCAGTGCGCAGCGGTAAAGGCACCTGGTTATGGTGACCGTAGAAAAGCGATGCTGGCTGATATTGCGACCCTGACAGGCGCAGAGCCGATTTTCAAAGACCTTGGAATCGACATGGAAAACGTTGGTATTAGGCAACTCGGCCAGGCCAAAAAGATAACCATCGACAATGATAATACAATCATAGTTGAAGGCGCAGGCAGCCAGGAAGCTATCAACGGCCGAATCAAACAGATAAAGGACGAGATAGAAGTTACAACCAGCGATTATGACCGCGAGAAGCTCCAGGAACGGCTGGCCAAGCTGACCGGTGGCGTCGCTCAAATCAATGTTGGGGCGGCAAGTGAAACAGAAATGAAGGAAATAAAGGCCCGAATCGAAGATGCCCTGCATGCAACCAGAGCGGCCATCGAGGAAGGTATCGTGCCCGGTGGAGGCGTGGCACTAATCCGTTGTTTGGATGCGGTTGAGAAATTGAAACTCGAAGGCGATGAGCAAACCGGTGCTGATATATTAGCCAAAGCGCTGAATATGCCCTGCTACTATATTGCTTACAACGCAGGGGCTACGCCGAACCTCGTAGTTAACAAAGTCTCAGAAGGCAAAGGCGGCTTTGGCTATAACGCCAATACAGACAAATACGAGGACTTAGTCAAAGCTGGTGTTATTGACCCAGTAAAGGTTACACGAATCGCCCTGCAAAACGCGGTAAGCATAGCTGGTCTACTACTGACCACAGATTGCCTTGTTACTGAAAAACCAAAGGAAAAAGAAGAAATGCCCCCTGGTGGAGGTATGGGCGGTATGGGTGGTATGCCGCCAGGAGGCGGCTATGGCGGCGGTATGGGTGGTATGGGTATGATGTAATGCCATCCATTCGAAACGGCTATCTTAGTTTAGAAAAAAAGTAAAAGCAATGAGTCAAAAAACTGCTCAGTCTGGTATCTATACTTGTAAGTATTCAAACAGCCGATGCGTACTGCTGGCAGCTTCGATAATGTGCATTTTATCAACCGCCGGCTACGCACAACAAACTGCCAAACTCTCCAAATCAGATTCAGACCGGACAAAGCAGATGCAGGACAAGGACGAACGAATGAAGTGGTGGCGCGAGGCGAGATTCGGAATGTTCATCCACTGGGGTCTGTATGCAATACCTGCCGGTCAGTGGAATGGAGAGAAAATTTCCGGCACCGGCGAGTGGATTATGGAGCAGGCCCCTATCCCAGTCGAGGATTACGAACAGCTCGCTGGAAAATTTAATCCAGTCAAGTTTAACGCCGACCAGTGGGTGCAAATGGCCAAAGACGCGGGAATGAAGTATATCGTCATCACGTCAAAGCACCACGAAGGTTTTTGTCTGTGGGATT
>CAZMSP010000016.1:0-25864 GCA_964568985.1 uncultured Pirellulales bacterium | reverse complement strand
AAGGTAAAAAACGTATGAAGAGTATCGGCTCGGTACAGATACCACAAGAAGCTTTCATGAGCATTCTGGATTCTACGGAATCGGAATAACTCGTCAGGAATAGATGTATATTAACGAGCGCAAAAACCCTGCTGTGGCGGCTAAGGTGGATTGACCACAAGCGTATCCATTAACCTGATATCTTCAGAAGAACTACCCACCATTATCTCAAATGTCCCCGGTTCTACAACAAAACTCGCCGTAGCAGTGTCATAAAAAGCCAATTCCTCAACCGGCAGGGTAAACGTAACCGTCTTTGTCTGGCCTGGCTGTAGGCTAATCCTTTCGAACCTTTTTAACTCTTTGACAGGTCTTTTTACAGTTGCAGCAACATCATGAACATATAATTGAACAACCTCATCGCCCTGGCGCCCACCAACATTTTGTACATCTACACTAATATCAGCTGTCCCGGCAGTGGTTATTAAATTCGGCTCTATTTGAAGATTGCTATAGCTAAATGCCGTATAGCTTAACCCGTGACCGAATGGATATAGTGGCCCGCCTTCAAAGTACATATAGCATCTGTTAGCATCAATAACATTATAATCATCAAAGCCCGGCAATTGCCCGACTGATGCGTAGAATGTCATAGGCAGCTTGCCTCCTGGATTGTGAACCCCAAACAAAACGTCGGCGATTGCAGTACCACCGGCCTGGCCGGGATACCACGCCTCAAGAATTGCCGGCACATGTGCCTGCGTCCAGTTAACAGCTACCGGTGACCCATTAACCAATACAACTATCGTATTCGGATTCGCACCGTAAACTGCCTGGATTAAATCTTCCTGAAGGCCGGGTAAATCTATATCAGAACGGTCACGCCCTTCACTTGCCACGGTCAGGTCGGTGCCAACAACCACGATTGCTATATCAGAATTTGAAGCAATATTGGCCGCATCAGCAATACCACCACTTAAATAATCCCATTGCAAACGCGCCTCAGCATGAAGCGTATTCTCATAGAACTCCATTACAATGTCATACTCCTGACCGGATTGAAGCTCCTTAAAAACAGAATATGTACCCGTCGCATGGTCGTACCACTGGCTAATCAGCAATTCATCATCCAGATAAAAGCGAGCACCGTCATCCGTAGTCACCGCTAATTCATAGGTTTTGGTTTCGGGCGGCACTAATTTGCCCGTCCAGCGAACTGAAAATTCGTCGGTGCTGATAGCTGGGTCCGGCGAACCCTCGCCCCAAATAAAATCAACCTGGCTGTCAGTCCTGACTAATGCAGGCGAGCCTGACAAATCCATATTATTGAAATACTCGCCCTTCAGGCCATTCTCTCCCGGCGAACCTGCCGGTATCAGGTACTCAGACGGAATGGCTACAACGCTCAATTCTCCCTGAATTTCACAGCCCTGGGCATAAGAAACCGTAATACCCTGGCCGGCCACCTTGTTTTGTATGCCTTCAAGCGGGTTCACCTGGATATTAGGCGTGCCGCTATAACCGCCAAATACACATCTGTCCGCATTAGGACCGATAACAGCAATGGAATTTACATCATTTATGTCCAGCGGTAATATGCCGTTATTTTTCAATAAGACCATAGATTTAAGTGCCGTTGTTAAGGCCAAGTCTCTGTGCTCCTGGCAGTCAAGTCTTGAAGATGGTATGGAAGTGTATGGAACCAATTCCGGCGGGTCAAACTCACCCAGCCGAAACCTCGCCGTAAACAATCGTGTAACAGCTACATCAATGTCGGTTTCTGAAAGTAAACTTTGCTGAACCGCCTGCGCCAAGCTGCTTTGATAAACACTGCCACAGTTAAGGTCACAGCCAGACAGAACCCCCAACGCTGCCGCTTCCGCCGCAGTTGTAACATAATGATGATTGGCATAAATATCGTCTATGGCACCACAGTCGGAGACTACATATCCGTTAAAGCCCCATTCATCCCGAAGCACCTCAGTTAAAAGCATATAATTACCACAGCACGGTACACCATTTAGCGCATTATAAGCACCCATAACCGATTGTGCTCCAGCTTCCATAATACAGGCCTTAAAACCGGGCATATAATATTCTCTTAGGTCCCTGTCGCCAACATTCGATGAACTGCTATGGCGGTTATATTCGGTATTATTAGCTATAAAATGTTTGGGTGTTGATACCGTCTTTAAGTAAACAGGGTCATCACCCTGCATACCGGTAACAAAGGCCACACCTATCCGCGAGACCAGATATGGGTCTTCTCCATAAGTTTCCTCGTTTCTTCCCCATCTTGGGTCCCTGGCTATATTGATAGTCGGGCTCCAGTAAGTCAGTCCTTTGCCAGTTGTGTTACTCTTAACCCTCGCCTCATCGGAAATGGCAGTAGCTACCTGGCGTATTAAATTTGGGTCCCAGGTACTGGCCAGCGCTATCGCCTGAGGAAAAACTGTACAGCCCGATGACATTACACCGTGCAGGGCTTCGCTCCACCACCCGTATTCTGGTATTCCCAAACGAGTAATTGCCGGTGAGCCGCTTCCCATCTGCGATATTTTCTCTTCCAGCGTCATCAATGACAGCAGGTCCGCTGCTCTTTTAACAAAATTTCCTGCTTCCAGGACGGTAACCGTCACATCATCACTTGCGGACAATTCACCGTCATCAGCTGTAAGCCGCAGAACGTAAGTACCGGTTTCATAAAAGGTAGCAGAAGTGTCTTCGGATGTTTCATCACTGAATATAACTGCGTTCGGCCCACTTATTGCCTCCCACAAAACAGTTACCGTCCCTGGTGGATTCGGCAGACCATCGTCAATAATAATGCCGTCCAGATACACCTCCGCATAATTGGCATCCCCCAGCAAACCAACCACCCGGTCATTGCCGGCATAGACCTTCGGAGGCAAATTAATGTACTCCAGCCAATCATCAACTAATAGTAATAAATCAAGCCAGTTAACACAACCATCCTCATAAATGTCACCCATTAATTGTGTTCCCTGCCTCAACCAATCTCCAGCTAATAGCGAAAAATCGTAAAAATCAATCTTGCAGTCAACGTTGATATCGCCATCTAACAACACTCCACCGCACGGCAAAATAAAGGATGCACCGCCGAGGTCTCTAAGCCGGGCGATTTCATTGGCATTTAGCGCGTGGCCAAAGATGGCCACGTCGTCAATCAAGCCGTCCCAGCATCGGCCCGTTGTTTCCGAGTTTTCACCGATATAGACATTGTAACTATTCGTAGGTATCTCATCGGTACAGACCTTATTCGCATCAAGAACACCGTCGACGTATAAGCGAATCATTTCTCCATCATACGTTCCACAAACGTGATGCCATTCACCACTGGCCACTTCAATACTTCCACCGACAAGATTTACCCAGGGAGAACCACAAATAGCAAAGTGAAACCTATATTCGCCCTCGTTGGTGGAAAGTCTCCAGGCACTGTCTCCTTTGGCAACGATAGCCGTCCAGTCACCAGGAACCGTGTTGATATTTACCCATGCGGCGATAGTAATCTCATCGGCGATATCAAATACCGAATCATTCCCGCAGTCCACATAGTCGCCGGCTCCATTCAGAGAAATCGCCTGACCAAATACACCGCTGACATAGGATGGGCCACCGCATTCGCTGCCGTGGTTAGTACCAACACTGTCAACGGCACTGCCGTCAAGCTCATATAATGCTATCAGAGCTGCATCCACCGGAGCTATTACTGGAACTATCCATAAAATGAAACAAGAAAGAAAGACAAGCCTCCGAAACATATTGTTCCTCCATAATCCTGCTTATCTACACACCCCTATTATACCATATAAAGTCCTCTCCTCTCAAAAAATATATCTCAATTATTACTGTCCTTTCGATGTATTGAGTTAAGATAATCTTACAAATAGGTGTTGCCTATGTGGCTCAGCTTGGTTTTTGTGAAGTGCCAAACAGTGACTTGAAGTAGTTCTTTATCCAGCCCCAGTGCAGAATGATATGCACCACAATCAGAACCGCAAACACAACCGCCAGATAAAAATGGATATCGCCCCATTCGTGCCGTGTCATCGACCCAAAGGTTTTTATATGTTCTCTTCCAAGACCTTCGTGCAGCTGCTGCCCACGCCCACCGGTGCCGGGCGGCAATGTGAACTTGATAATAAAGCCGGTAAAAGCCAAACCAAGAAGACATATAAAGCTCACCAAATCGACAATAAAATTTAATGTGATGCGTTTCATAATCTCAGGCCCCAAGTAAAACCTACAATACTATTGCTCGCCAACGATACAACAAACACATTCTTGTATAAATTTTATCACTCGTCAACTAAATCAGAAATATAGAGCAAAAAAAGCTTGTTTTGGTGAGATAATCAGGGTATATGATTGATATATCTAATACACAAATTAATCAGGGAGACAGAAAATGACGTCATTAATAATTGGCTCTGTTGACTGGTGGAACTATGAACTCATCAAAGGAAATGCTTTTTGGCGGTTTGGTCTTGTTTTGTTAATTGTCCTGGCGACACTGGCCATAGGCAGGATAGTCCAGTTTATTATTAACAGCTACGCCCTGCGACTGGCACAAAAAAGAGGCGAAAGCCCTCTGACACTATTGTTCAAATCCATGGCCAATCCAATCTATGTAGCGATATTTGCTGCCGGCATATTCTTCGCAAAAGCCCCTTTATTCTTTAACGATGAAACCGGAATTCGAACTGCCATAAGCAGTGGCTGGACAGCAATCGCTCGGGTGACAGGGGCTATCGCCCTTGCCTATGCACTCTACCGACTCGTCGATATCATTGAATACTATCTAAATCGCCTCGTCGGCAAAACGGAGACTAAACTCGACGATATGCTGGTACCCATAGTTCGCAAGGCCCTGCGAATAACAATAGCAATTGTTGCTATTCTTCTTATAAGCGAAAATATCCTGGGGGCGAATGTCAAGTCGCTTTTGTTAAGTGCCGGCGTCGGCGGTATAGCAATTGCTCTGGCCGCCAAGGATACCATCGCGAACTTTTTTGGCTCTATCACCATCTTTACCGACCGGCCGTTTCAAATGGGTGAGCTTGTAAAGATTGGCGAGCATTTAGGGCCGATCGAGGAAGTCGGCTTTAGAAGCACACGTTTGCGAACGCTCCAGGGACATCTCGTTACTGTGCCCAATAGTATAATAGCAAATTCGACCGTGGAAAACCTGGGAAAACGCCCCTTTATACGAAGAACCTCTAATATCACCATAACTTACGATTCTGGCCATACAAAGGCAAAAAGGGCTGTCGAGATTATAAAAGATATTCTTGCTGATGTCCCCGAGGTAAACACCGACCCGGATAAGCCGCCAAGAGTGTATTTTAACGAGTTCAATGATTGCTCACTGAATATTTATATGAGTTACTGGGTAAAACCGGCTGATTACTGGCTGTACTACGAAGTAAATCAGCGGATTAACTTTGAGATTATGAAGCGATTTGAAGCTGAGAAAATCGAATTTGCATTCCCCACGCAGACGCTTTATGTAAAGAAAGAAGTGCCTAAAGTTTAGAGTGCCTAAAGTGCCTAAATTTATGGAATATTTTTTTCACTTCAATTCACTCCCTCGGCTTCGCTCAGGACAGGTTTAGGTACTTTAGCTCACTTCTTTTCAGCCCTGGTCAAACTGGGCGTTGGTCCTCTAAACTCGGTCACTTCAAGATGCTTGAGCTTGATTGGCTAAGGAGTTGGCAGTAGAAACATATCTTCAAAAAAGACTGTGCAGCCGGTACCTGAATAGCCGCTACTTAGTTCTGCTCGTCAATTTAACCTTCTTCGTCCTTGCCAAGTCTCGTATCTGGAGCTTTGGGTGTTGGGAATATGGTGTCTTTAAGCTGTTCCTTTTCAGTCGCTGAAAGGGTTTGTTGTTCATCCATAAGATAGGGGGTTACGAAAACAACCAGCTCACTATTAATAGTGCTTTCGCCTTCGAATTTGAACAAATTGCCCAAAAGAGGAATATCGCCAAGCAGCGGCACCTTATTTTTCTGTTGTGAAATATCCTGCTTACGCAGACCTCCAATTACAACGGTCTGCCCGCTCTTTATCAGCGTTATGGTATCAGCTTCACGCTTGGCAATAACCGGCTGAGGTGTCGAAGTTGAGCTACCTATCACCACAACATCACTAAGTCTAACACTGAACGTCGGCACTATATGCAGTCTTATCATATCATCTCTGGTAAGATGCGGCGTAACAGTAAGTTCAACACCGACTTCCTCAAATTGCGTTGTCCCAATGCTGCCGCCGGCCGATGTTTGCGTAAGTTGCTGGTAGGGTATTTTCTCGATGATTTTTATCTTGGCTTCCACATTATCAAGCACCAGTATCCTCGGGTTAGCCAGAAGCTTGGCAGAAACATTTTCCTGTTCGGCCCTGAGTAAGGCATCAATGTTGATGTTATCGGTTAATATACCGAATCGAAGCAATCCATCAGTACCGCTGGCCTTATTGACTGTTCCCGAGAACGCTCCGGTGACGTGTGGGTCGGTCATATTATGAGTCCATGCATTAGTTGAAGACGAATCTCTTGCGAAACCTACGTCATTTTTGGTTAAGGTGCTTAAAGCGCCGGCTGCTCCGCCGATGGTTGTAAGGCCGTCAGTACCATAGTTGGTAGCTCGCCCAGCCTGCCATTGTACCCCAAGGTCCAGCCGATTCGTGGAGGATATATCATAGATTTTTGCCTCGACGAGTATCTGGGGCGTCATGCGGTCAACCTTCTCAACAAACTCGTCCATGGCCTTAATCTGGCCTTCAGTATCGTTAACGATTATGTTGCTGGTACTGGGACAGGAAGATAAATAACCTTGCTTTGAAAGGAACCTCTTCAAAGCCGACTCAACTTCTTTGACATCTGCGTACGTGATTGTATAAATTCTGTGGAGCATCCTTTCAGCTACCTTTTCAATTTCATCCTCTGGAGCTACTCTTATCATATTCCTATCTGCTACATACCTATAGCCGTGTGCTGCAAGAATATTGTCCAGCGCTTCTTTCAGCGGCACATTGGTGAGCTTAACTGTTACACTGCCTGTAACTGAAGGGCTTTTAACGATGTCAACGTTCGCCTGGTCGGCCATCAGCATTAACGCATCCTCGATAGCAGTGTTTCTGAACTCGACACTTATTAGTTTTTGCATCCGCTCCTTAAGAGGCAGGAACTCCGCTTCCTCTGGTTCCGCTGGTTGTTCTGCTGTTGGTTCCACTGCTGGTTCTGCGTTTGGTTCTGCTGCTGGTTCCACTGCCGTTTCTGCTACTGGTTCCACTACCGTTTCTGCTGCTGACCCTGCTCCAATTTCAGCTATGGTGATGGCACAGGTTAGACAAACAAATGCAAGGAGCAGCAAAAGCTTTAGTCGACTAAATTTAACTATAAAGTTTTTCATAGTACTTCCTTTTCTTAATTAGTAACTCGTCTTGGCGAAGCCAAGCCGTAGCCAGATTGGTAACTATTCAACCATTTAACCAATCACCATTTAACTATCTTAACGTTGAACCTTTTGGATCCACCTTTTATTGTTTATTTCGAACTCAACACTGTCTTGGTTTATTTTTATAATACTTGCGCCTGCTATTACGTCACCCTCATGCACTATTTGTGTACCAATAACCGCAGAAGGATTGTTCTTGCTGTGTACGATACCTTTTACGATTAAACCTTCAGATTTTCCGGCTGTTATTGTTTCAGTTTCCGCCCTGACAGTCGCCAAAGATGGTTGCATGGGGTCACGAAGCGTTGTTGGATATGGCTCTGGAATCTGCCAACCAATTTCACCTTTATGGTCAACAGAAACCTTGGTTGGCTCACCTCTCTTGGGTTCGGATATCTTAGGTTTTCTGAAGAGTGGCATAAGCACATAGATTAAGGCAATAAAGAGTATCGGCACCAATATCAACATTACTTTTTGCCTTGTAGAGCTGATGCCTGACTCTGGTTTGAAGAGTTTATTTTTTATCTTCTGCCAGATCTTCTGCCAGAGGGATTCGCTGATTTTCTTCACCCCAGCAGTTTTGGGCGATGGTCCCTTGGGGAGCCTGGGCTTTGCTGTGGGGGTAGTCTGTGGAACCCCAGGTTCCATAGCTGATGGCTTCGCAGGGCTTCTCTCTGTCTGCTCCGGTGCAGCCGAACCTGAAGGCGGCTCTTTCTTACCCGGAACAGGGACACCATCGAAGATTGATGATATCTCCTTATGCAAGCCCGGCTTACGCCTTTTCTTGTGCTCATTGTCTTGCATTTATTATCTCCTCTGCCAAAGACTTGTATTCAACAGCTCCTTTACTCTCTGGGGCGTATGTGATTACTGACTCGCCTGCACTCGGCGCTTCTGCCAGCTTTACCGTCCTGTGTACAACCGTATCGAACACCAAATCGCCGAAATACTCTCTCATCTGGTGTTGTATTTGCTTGCTCAACGTCGTCCTGCTTTCGACAAATGTCAGCAATAAACCAAGAATCTTTACATCGCAAGGATGGAAACGCTCTCGGATGATGTTGACGGTCTGAAGCAATTGTTTTAGACCTTCCATAGCATAGTAATGAACCTGTACAGGCACGATAACATCAGTGCTCGCAATAAGGGCGTTGAGCGTCAAAAGACCCAGCGACGGAGGACAATCAATAATGCACACGTCATATTCGTCACTTACAGTATTGAGCTGCTCGCTCAAGACAAACTCCCTTCCGAATACAAGGGTTAATTCAAGCTCAGCTCCTGCGAGCAAAATATTGCTCGGTGCCAGATTAAGCAATTCGATATTCGTGCTTATTATAATGTCGGAAATTCTGTTTTGTGTGTCAGTAAGTGTAAGAGCGTGATAGATAGTCGCGGTTAGCTTGTCAGGGTCATGGCCCAGACCTAAAGTTGTATGCGCCTGTGGGTCGAGGTCAATTATCAGAACCTTTTTGCCTCTTTTAGCAAGAGCTGCTGCAAGATTAACCGATGTCGTTGTTTTGCCGCAACCGCCTTTCTGATTCGCTATTGCTATTGTTCTCATATCTTCATACCGCAAATTCGCACCCCAACAGTCCTGTCTTCCGACAGGAATACGTGGGGGCCATTATAAACTTATCTGCTCAGCTAAAACCTTGGCGTTATTTGTTCGTTCTGTCGAAATCCTGTTACTCAATATCTCTTCTGCCAGAGTTACGTATTCAATTGAACCTTTGCTTTTCGGTGCATAAATCAGGGCCGGCTCACCTGCACTTGGGGCCTCAGCTAACCTTGTTGTCTGGTGAATGACCGTATCAAATACCAAGTCCCCGAAGAACTCCCTCATCTGACGCTGCACATCCCTGCTCAATGATGTATGCGCCACAAAGGTAAGAAGAATGCCCAAAATCCTCAAATTGGCATTGAATCGTTCGTTAACAATATCTACTGTCTCAAGCAGCTGTCTTAATCCTTCAAGTGCATAATAATGAGTTTGTACTGGTATTATCAAATCGGTGCTCGCAACCAGTGCATTCAGTGTCAAAAGACTTAGTGAAGGCGAGCAGTCAATAACACATATATCGTAATTATCTTTTATGGAATCAAGCTGTTGCTGCAGCACATATTCTCTGCCATAGATTGTTGTCAGCTCGAACTCGACGCCGGAAAGCAAGATATTACTCGGTGACAGGTTTAGCCCCTCTATCATTGTCTCAACTATCGTCTTAGAGATAGGTACCTGTGCTCTTGAGAGCGGCACTTGTGCATTGGTAAGGGCATCATAGATGGTTTTATCAAAGTTTTCAGGGTCATATCCGAACCCTATAGTCGTATGTGCTTGAGGGTCGAGGTCAATAATCAAGACCTTATTTTGTAAATTCGTGAGAGCAGCGGCGAGGTTCACAGCAGTAGTCGTTTTGCCACAACCGCCTTTTTGATTCGCTATAGCTATTGTTTTCATATCTTTATACCGTAAACTTGTGCCCCCACTGCTGACTTCCCCGCCGCCCCGCCTCGTGTCGGGAGACGCGGGGGCAGGCAACAGGAAGACATGGGGGGGTATTTCTATCTGTCCTGTTATTTCTTAACAAAAACCGCCACACTTAAACTTGCCCGGTGCTCTTGGTCTCGTTTATCTCTTGAGCGAGTTACTGTGAACTCATCTACAAAAATAACTGGCCGGTGCCTCTCCAGTGTATTTAGGAAAACAACAAACTTGTTGAACTGGCCGGTGAAGCTGATATCAATGTAATTCTCGCCTATGTAGTCACAGTCAGGTATTTTTGAGAATCCGCCTTGGCCTTTAGCTTTGATGCTAAAGGAAGCTATATTTTGCTCACGGGCTATTTGGCCTATATCGAATGTCAGATCAGCCGAGTCCTCAAAATCGACAACATAGTCCTTCAACTTGTTTTGTAGCTGTTCAATTTGTTTTTTTAATTGTATTTTAGTTTCCTCTTCGCTTGCTTTTAGTGCAGATTGATACTGCTGCTTTCTTTCAAAGAGAACGTTTTCAATATTTTTTTCGTTTTTTCTCTGCGGCCCCAGCACGAGCATATATACGAGGGAAAGCAGTATGAAGCAGCCCACCCATATTAATGCTACTGTCGTCAAGTTTTTTTTGTAAATCGGCTTCATAAAAGACCTGCTACATTCCCGGCTTAAAGAAGCAATCTATCTCGTAAGAGACAACATCTTTGTTCTCAATCCTGGCAGACTTTTGCGAAACTCTAATATTTTCGAGCTTAGGACCGAGCAAAGACGACAACCATAGACGATTTCGGAACTCTCTGACCGCTTCACCACAGTTGTATCGAGAACTCCCGTAAACACTCATTTGCAGCGTTCTTATAGGGATAGTAATTTCAACCATTTTTTCCGGGTTGTCTTTTTGAGGGACCTTTCTTTTCATAAAACTTTGTTTTACAGAAATTTTCTCCAACACCACCGATTCCGGCATACTCTCTACCAGTGGCGTCAAAATAGGTGACCATTGAGTATGTCTGCTGATAGAGGAGTTAACTTCTGACGTACAGCTACTATAAGCGATTTTCTCTTCATCGAGCGATTTCTGTAGCTTTATAGCATCCGACAATTTGCCAGTTTTTGCTTCATAATTAACTATATCCTGCTTCTTTATGGATATAATGATTTTGTTGCGTAGATAAATACTGAGCATTGCTATTGCGATAATAAAGGGCACTGCAAAGGTTACAGAGGCAATAACTATGCCTTCCGGCCCGCTCTTCATTGGAACCCCTTGTCCCTTTAACAAATCTATAGTGAACATATTTGTTCTCCGTAGTCCCCATTCTTGCTTTCGCCAGAAAGCACGGGGACGAAGGATAAATCAGATTGACCTCATGGCTAAGCCGGCTGCTACAGCTAAAGCTGGACCACTTTTTTGAAGAACACTTTTTTGCAGAATTCCTCGATGGTCGTAGCCCGTATCGCAGCGAATTTTATCAAATGGGTTCCATAACACAGCTTTTGCCGGCAGCTGGCTGTTTAATATCTCAACAAACCCTTTGGCCAGAGCGAAACCGCCGCAGACGTATATCTTCTCTGCAAGGATTGTTTTTTCCTGAGCCGTGTAGTAGCGCAGGGTTTTAGTAACATCGGCAGTTAATCTCCAACAGGCTTTTTCCAGACTATTGTGAAGCTCTAATTGGGCTTTGGATGAATCGTCAGCCCCCCCCGTTTCTGCTTTCGCAGAAAGCTGCGGGGGTGAGTCAAACAAGGCTTTCTTGACAGTTTCTGTTGACATATTGTTTTCGTCGGCGATTTCTTCTATAATGTCATTACCGGCGTAAGCCACATCGCGGATAAATGGCCAGTTGTTGTTGCCTATGATTGCCAGATTTGTGTAAGAGCTTCCAACGTTCAAAACAGATGTTGGTCGGTCTGCCTCGCGTTTCTCACATGCGTTGAAGCAATTCAAAAGTGCCAATCCGTCAACATCTATCAGGACGCAATCGAGAGAAGCTTCTTTAAGCAGTTGTATCTTATTTTTTACTATGGCATTTGTCGCTGCTACCAAGATACCATCTGTTTTATCTTCGTCGACAGGTATCAACTGATAGTCAACGACACCATCTTTTACGTTGAAAGGGCAGGACTGTGTGGCTTCGAGCGTTATGGCTTGTTCTATTTCTTCCGACGGCAATAAAGGAAACTTGAAGTCTCGCACAGCAACTTGTGGTCCGCATACGCTGCAAACAGCCAGTTTCGTCTGAGTCCTGGCGAACTCGATACATTCCTGAATTGCCCTGATGGTGTTTATTTTTCTCAGCTCCTTGTTGTTTTTGCTGAAATCATCGTCTTCTTTTCCGCCTGCAATATCGGCAATAGCAGCTGCCGTGACAGCGTAGCTGCTGTTGTCTTTGCGCAACTGGATTATCCTCACTGCAGATGAGCCGATATCCAGCCCAAAAACCTCGGTTGGTCCAAAGTTGAACAATCGTTCCCAATCCATTTTCTTCTGTCGTCCTATCTTGTTAAATGGTAATGGTTCGACTCCGCTCACCATCCTGAGCAAAGTCGAAGGATTGGTTAAATGGTTAAATAATTACCAATTACCAATTACCGATTCAGACGTATTCATCGGCTCAAATATGGGGCTGTATTACTTAGAAATTTCGATATGTGGGTTTTTTAGCTGATAAAGTGTGCTTTTGAGATGGCAGGTCCTATAAATAACGCTGAACTAAAGTGTCTAAAGTGAACTAAAGTGTCTAAAATGAGCTAAAGTGTCTAAAGTGAGCTAAAGTGAGAAAATAATCCACAACTTTAGGCACTTCACACTTTAGGCATTTTAGTTCACTTCATTCTCGATAGTCGTGCCAGCCGGCCGGGGCAGGAACGTATTTGCCCTGCAGCCAGATATCGCCCGGTAATATGCCTGAAAGGACTCTTTCATCAAAATAATAGAATTTCTTAAAACCCTCAGCAGTACCAACCAATCCGACGACGCCCCGGCAACATTCCACGATAGTGCCGCGTACAATCAATTTATCCCAGTTATCCTCGCTGCTGCCGGGCCATTCCTTTCTGCCCCCGTAAGTAGGTGAATACCAATTTGGTTTTCTTTCGACATTTTCAGCCCCCCATCCTCCGCCGCCTATCACCATCGCTGCCTCTACTATCATCGGGTCCGGCAAATGCCTTTTATATTGTTCAGGGGCTGGGTCATCACACCCAATAGGCATATATTTAAAACCGGAACTAAGAAGATCCTCAGGTGTAAAACCCTCACTTCCATGATTATCATCGGTCATACCCGCGTCAACAACCTTGATTACACCCTGAGCTATCAGTCCCAGTATGTTGGGATTATCCTCGGCAGGCATACCATCACTGCCGCGGGGATAGTAATTGCCGGAATTATCGGAATCAGATGCTCCGACACAATCTGCTATCCAGATATTGCCCGTCGCTACGACCGTAATCTTACCCTGTATCACCTGGTCTTCATTACATAAAAGACTATCACTGCCAATGACAACATCTCCATCGACATAAATCTGGCCAGCCGGCTCCGATTCGATTCCACCAAATGACTGCTTAACGTAGATATCTGAGGCTGGGTTAAGCTCTGCCAAAACCTGTGGTTCACCAACAGCGGCGTAATGGTAGGCGTAAATATCATATCGCTCGGATTGTGCCCCATCAGTGCCGGGCGTAATCTTAAAATCGTATGTTCTGTTGTCATAATCTTGCTGAAAACCACGAACTGTACAATTATTAGTTATCTGGACTTTGCCAATACCGCCTGCGACGAAAAATTCAAGCTGGACAGCGGCGTGATAATTTGTAATTGAGGTATTTGGAAGGGGTTTTTTGCCGGTATCATTTGAAAAATTGTAATCATCATCGGTGGATGCCCGGAAGCGGTTTATCTTCATTTGCACGGCATCCTCATCTGTTACCCTGCAGTCCGGCTGGTTAAAACAAATACCACCCTCAAAAAGGTCCATTATAGAGGAAGGATACTTACCGCCTTTTGATTCGCCCATAGCTACTTCTCGTAAAAACCGTGGGCTGCCCATTATATAAATGTCTCTTAAATCAGGATCGTCGTCGAGCTTGTTAATATGTATGGGCACATCAATTATTTCACCGTCGGCAAAGTTTACCGGAGATGTGCTGGTGCCCCCCAGTGGAACCCTGCACTGTCCCATATCCCAGCCGCTTATCGCCTGAACTATGTATGCATCTACCGTCCTGTTGAATACACCGCTATGGCCGGTGGATATGACCCTGTAAATAGGGCGGGAATGAACAAATGCAAAGAGGCCGATTTGATAGTCGAAAGAACCACCCGGTAAACTCAGCGAGCCGCTCGTCCCGGCCACATTCTGCTGCAGCGCACTTAGCATATCCATCTGCTGACCCATCCAGAAAGTCGCCTTTTCATAGCCCGCCTCAGCAGCCAGCATAGCGGCCGCTTCATTTTTCAGCATACTCGCCTTGTGCCTGACACCGTAAGCAATGCCTAACATTCCCAGTCCCATAACGGCAAAGATAACCAGCATGACAGCAACCAGAACGAGTATAGAGCCATACCGCCTCTGCTCGCCGTGCTGCGCCTGCCGAGACGTGCTCGCCGTGCTGTGGCACTGTCGCAGCAGGCCGTCTCTGGCACGGCTGGCACTTGGCGCAGCAGGGCGGAATTTCGAATCTTGACTGTCGTCAGACAAGTTTTTATGAGCTGAATATCTTTTGATTCTGGTTCTCATAATCTCACGTTCCCGGTAATTGGTAACTGGTTACTGGTAACTGTTTATTGGTCCATTTACCATTTAACCATTTACCATTTAACCAGAGTACCTACCTTGGCCACTCATTTCTCATAAATGTCGCCGTCATCACCTTGATAGTTTCGCCATCTTCAGGGTCTGTTATGGTAATATTAATCCTGACTGAACCCTGGCCAGTGCCGCCCGAGGTTGTGTGGCTAAAAGCACCCTTTTCATCAGTGGTAACATTATCAGCAATGACTCTGGTTCTGTCAGGGGTGTTCTTTAAGCCGCCGCCTGCTGGTACCGCGCCCATATTTGCAGCTGAATCGTATGGTCCGTAGTCAACCTTTAATTTACCATCTTCAAGATAAAAAAGGGCGTAAACCGTTGCTGTCTTCTCTACATTCATCAAGTCGTGAGTATCTTCCGAGTCGAGCTCAACATCCCAATACCTGAATTCCACCGCATCGCCGAAAACCACCGGATTTAAACCTTCGGCCTTAGCAGGTGTAAAAGAGCCGCCTTGTATATCATAGATTACATAATCAAGTTTGTTGGATTTCCTCCCTACACTGCCGAATACGAGCATAACCGCCTCGGCGTCCCGTTTTATTTTCTTGTTGGCAGAATTATACGTCAGCTGCCAGGCCCGGTGGCCGCTGGTGACCACGGCACCAACTGTTAATAACAGTATCAGGACAAGGACCATAGTCACAGTCAGCTCGATTAATGTAAACCCTCGCCCCTGCCGCAGGGGCGGGGTAAAGCCTTTACGCAATCCCGTAAGGGATGGCCAAGTCCATTTATGACGCGCTTGTCGCATTTCAGGTTTCCTAATTCTTAGCTTGCATAAATCCTGACATAAGTAGTCAGAACAACAGGCGGAATATTCTCTGATTCATTAAATCTGACTGTAACGGAGAGTTCCCTCAGTTTATCTCCAGTTTCCGGGTCGTCATAATCAGGATTACCAGGTCTATCTGTCCATTGGAGCGAAATCTGCATCGGTACGTTATCAACTGTAATAGAATACGCGGCAGTACCTGCAGACTCGGTCACACTGCTCTCGAGCTTCGATGAAAAGCCAAGTCCTAAAGTAGATGGGTCGTAATTCTTTGAGCCGTCGGTACTTTTCCAGTCTTCCAGCAGTAATTGCGCGGTGCGTGTACCGATGATTTGTTCGCGGGCTATTCGAGTGTGTTTGGCTGCATGGTATTGAAAGCCCAATCCGCCTAAAGTGGCTATGGCTAAAATGACCATAGCTACCGCTACTTCAGTTAGGGTAAATGCCGCTACGAACCCCGGCCCCTGTCGCAGTCCCGTAAGGGACACTGCGTGGGGCGGGGTGAATCTGCGGCGATTAAGAATCATAGCCCGCCTCCTTATTTGCTCTGAAATGGTAATTGGTTAAATGGTTATTGGTTAAATGATAAATTCAACTACCAGTTACCAAAACTTATGATTTCAAATTTAGATATTAGGATTTTTTGCCGCATCCTTTTACACAGTATCGCTGACAGGAGGCGCATTTTATAATCACAAGCAGTTAAGTGTGAATAAGGGGGGCCTCACGTGCAGGCCCCCACAATACCCATCACGATGCCTTTGCTATTTATTACTTAATGGCCCCACGTACCGTCCTGATTCAGGGTCCAGGTGTCAGGCTCTAGCGCAGCATTTGTGGCCGTGATGACAAATTGCAAGGCGTCCACTTCCTGGTTTGGGTCATAGGTACACGATGTTATCTCAAAACAATCCGTAGATGTAAAGTAAGTACCCGTCAGGTCATCGCCTCGGAAGCCCAGGTCGCTTCCCCAGTTTGCGAAGACGCCAGTACCCGGTGCGTGATCTGACTCAGCGCAATAGGCGCGTATGCCAGTCGCGATAGTACCAATAATCGCTCTGCCTTCCGACCACTTTGCTGAATCAACTCGGCCTCGCATAATTGGAATTGCCACTGCTGCGAGGATGCCGACAATCAAGATTACGACCATCAGCTCAATCAAAGTAAAACCTTTTCTCTTTTTCATTTTGCTTCTCCTAAAACGTTTTGAAATTAATATTACTTTTCTATTTTATTTTGTTTACCCATATTTTCCAGATTTCCTATTTTGACATAATCGACT
The DNA here is from genome assembly GCA_964568985.1 of uncultured Pirellulales bacterium. Lineage (GTDB taxonomy): Bacteria > Planctomycetota > Phycisphaerae > Sedimentisphaerales > Anaerobacaceae > CAZBWE01. The sequence continues at coordinate 9,037 of CAZMSP010000016.1, read as the reverse complement.
AAACTTGTCAATCGCTTTTTATTATTTTTTAGTATTTAGGCTCCGTTGGATACGTATTTTTACGTTGTTACTTCCGACATCGAGAAAATCGGCAGATACAACGCAAGAACTACTATCAATACAATTGCCCCGACCGTTACAATCATTATCGGCTCAAGCAAGGACATCGCGGTGGTTACGATAGCATCGACCTTTCGTTCGTAATAATCGCTGGTTCTGTCAAGTACCTTTGGTAGAGAGCCGCTTTCTTCGCCGACCTGTATCATTTTAACGACCATATTAGGGAAAAAACCAGCTACAGCCATACCCGAAGCGATATTTGAGCCACTAACAATATGCTCTCTGGTGTGTATTACAGCCGACTTTATAATATCGTTATTGGTCATTGTTGCGAGTATATCAAGCACCTCAAGCACCGAAACACCGGCAATAAGCAATGTTGCCATCGTCCTGCAAAACATCGCAACAAAGGCCTGGGTGAATATCTTACCAAGTAAAGGTAAGGACAGAGCGATTCTGCTGAATATATAGTGTCCTTTTTTCGTCTTAGTGTAACTTAGAACTAAGAAAATAGTTATCAATGATATCGCTCCGATGATGAGCAGAAGATTGTGGCGAATTGCATCATATACATTCATGAACCCTTGTGTAAAAGCAGGCAGCTTCCCGCCGATTTGGTTAAATATGACGCGAAATCTCGGAATAACAAAAGCCATTATGAATATCACTATTAGGATGATAAATGTGAGCACAAAGATAGGATAGGCGACCGCGCCTTTAACTTTTTTCACTAATTTATCGCGATTGTCGAGATATTCTGCCAATCTGCGCAGTGCTAACGGAAGTGTACCGCCGGTTTCACCAGCCAAAATCATCGCACAGAATAACTGGCTGAAAACCTTTGGAAATTCACCAATGCTGTCCGAAAAAGGCATTCCTTTTTTCACCTTTCCTGAGACTTGTTGTAGGACTTCCTGAAGCTGCAGGTTTTCTATATCTTCGGCTATGGTATCTAAAGCAATAGTAACGGGAATTCCTCCTTCTAACATCGTAGTCAACTGCCAGCAAAACGCTGCAAGGTCTGCTGACTTGACGCGCTTTCTGCGAGGTTTTCGCTGAGCTTGTTTGATACCTACGTATACTTCGTCGATAGAAATGGGAGTGAGTCCTTTTTCACGAAGCCAGGCAAGCACATCATTCGGGTAGGCTGCCTCCATGAAACCTTCCTTCCGTATCCCTGATGCATCCCGAGCAGTATATTTAAAGCTTATCATTCAACCAACCTTTTGACGAGGATATCGCTGAAATTCTTTTACACAACGTGCTCCATGTAATGAATAACATCGGCGTCCACATAGGCCAAGTTTAGCGAAAAATTCAGCCCTATTATAAATCTCTTCTTTTTTAATCTGCCCCCGCGGCTTTCTGCGAAAGCAGAAGCGGGGGGTCAAGTCCCTACGTCTTGTTTATAACGCGGTTTACCATATCCAGGAGATTTAAAGCAAAGAAAAACTCTTTCGGGCTATTTCACTCTTGCATTTTTACATTTTCTGTAAATGCTACGCCAAAAACATCTTCAGCTGTTGTTAAACCTTGCAGGATTTTGCTTACGCCACTTTCAAGTAGCCCGCCGTAATCTTTTTGACGTGCCATAGCTCTTATTTCCACCTCACTGGCGCCGGCAACAAGCTTTTCCCGCATATCGTTGTCCACAACTAAAAACTCAAATATGGGCAATCTACCCAGATAACCTGTGCCACCACAGCTCTTACAACCCCGACCTTGATAAAAGGTAGTGTCCCTGGCCTGCTCGGGGTGGATATTCAAACGATTAAGTACTTGCTCACTTAAGGTTACCGGTTCTTTGCAGCGGTCACAAATCCTCCTTACCAGTCGCTGAGCTACAATCAAATTTAGTGTGGAGGCCAGCAGATAACGGTCAATACCCATAAATACCAGTCTACTTATGGCGCTTGGTGCATCGTTAGTGTGGAATGTGCTCAGAACCAAATGGCCGGTTAAAGATGCCTTTATTGCAATTTCAACTGTTTCTTTGTCGCGAATTTCACCTATTAGAATTATATCCGGGTCCTGCCTTAATATTGCCCGCAGGCACCTTGCAAAGTTAAGATCGATTTCTGGCTTGACCTGAATCTGGTTAATCCCTGCAAGACGATATTCGACAGGGTCCTCGACCGTTGTGATATTTTTCCTCGGGTCCCTTAAGTAATTTAAAGCTGAATATAGCGTGGTACTTTTGCCGCTGCCGGTCGGGCCAGTGACGATTATGATGCCATGTGGCTGGGACAATATCATTTTGAACTGCTCAAGAAGTTCCGGTTCAAAACCAAGACTGTCTAAGTCATGGTTTACCGCCGCAGCATCCAAAATTCGCATCACGACTTTCTCGCCGTATATCGTAGGTATGACCGATACCCGGACATCTATATCTCTGCCGGAGACTTTCATCTTGAATCTACCGTCCTGAGGCAATCTGCGTTCGGCAATATCCATATTAGAGAGAATCTTAATCCTGGCAGCCACCGCTGCCTGCATCTTTCTGGCCGGCGGAACCATATCGCGAAGTATACCGTCGATTCGCATGCGAATTGTAGTTGTTCCTTCTTGTGGCTCGATATGAATGTCGCTTGCTCTACTTTTGACAGCCTGGCTTAACAGCAAGTCAACAAAACGAATCACAGGTGCTTTGCTTGCAGCTACTTCACTACTGAGAGCCGATTCTGTAACATCTTCTCCAAATCCATCCTCTTGTTCATCTTCTCCATCAACTTCAAGTTCTACCAGGTCACGGAGCTGCTGTTCTTCAACATCGGAACCATGATAAATCAACTCTATGGCCTTGCGGATTTCATAAGGTGAGCTTATTGCTATTTTAATCTTACGCTTCATTTTCAGCGTGATTGTATCTATTGCTACAACATTAAGCGGGTCAGCCATCGCAACTGTAATTATGTTATCTGTCTCACCGACGGCTATAAGGCAGAATCGCTTGGCGATACTCTCAGGTAATCTTCGAGCAATGTTCACATCCACCTTGTCGATGTCATCGAGGCGAGTGTACTCTATCGAGAGGTGTTCAGCTAACGCGTGAGTAACATCCTCATGATTGAGCATTTTGAGTCGAAGCAGTACCTCGCCAAGTCGGCCACCATGCTCGCGCTGTTCGTCGAGCACTTTGTCTAATTTCTTCTGGCTTATTAGACCTTTCGAGACAAGCAGTTCACCGAAAAGAAGATTAGTTTCCGTCTGAGAAGTGTTAGGGGTTGCATGTATAGAGTCCATTCATTCACCTCTACCTTTGGTATCAAATACTGTCATTTACTCAGGTTTTAGTTCCGATAAATTGCGTCAAGTGAGCAAAGAGCGCTCTACCTACTTTTCTTCATAGGGTAAGAAGCTCAAAACTCGTCTGGGTAGAGACCCAGCCGAAGTCTCGATGAGGTGTGTATAGCTTCACCCTTCTCTTAATTTTCTTTTTATAATATACCATAAAAAAGCATCAAAGACAAGAAAATTATCGGTTTATTTAATAAAATCCTTAAGTGAGTTTGGTTAAAAAAAGGATTTTAATGTTCTGAATAAGGCTGGGGTACTTTTTATAGGGTAGCTCGTCTCGGCGCCGTGCTCCGGCGGGCTCTGCCCTTACGAGAAGGCTCGCTGAGCCGCAGCGGGATAGGTTTCGCCGGAGGCGAGAGCTTCTGCCGGGTCCTGACTACCAACCCAAACTCAAATCAATGTTGCTAACTTTACCACTTTTACTTCCGCAGAACCGATATAATCAATACCATCCTAAAAATCGTGTCAAAAGATACAATAGTTATAATTGTTAATACAGTTTTAAGCAGTTGGCAAGAAAGCAATCATAAGTGAAAAGTAGTCAGTGTGGTTCTTAAGATTTACCCCTTTAGACAGAGTACCCAGCTTCAGCACGCCCGTCTTGGCTCGGCCAGGCCGAGACAGGCTCACTCCATCCTTTAGGCGGGGTAAAAAACATGGCGAAGGTGGGATTTAAAGCCCTCTTCGAGCTTTTTAATGGGGTTTATTTGTCAGGAATCTTTTCTTTTTGCATCATATATTACGTCGTTATAGAATTTCTAACAGTCTTTACACTGAAAATTCTTGACGAAATAGTGAAAACCGTTAATACTTGGTTTCGTACTCGTCTTGGTGTTCGTCAAGGCGCAGGCCTTGCCATAGTTCTGGAAGGCCCGATTGTAGTCTTGAGCGGATGTGGCGGAATTGGCAGACGCGCAGGCTTCAGGTGCCTGTGTCCCTTAAGGACGTGGAGGTTCGACTCCTCTCATCCGCAGTAACCCCACAATCTCGTCTGGACGCTCATCAAGGCGCTCGTCACGGCGGCTCGTCTCTGCGAAGTGCTCCGCCGAAGCAGGAAGCATGCCGGAGCTGGGCAGGTCTTGCCGTAGCTCTGGGAGACCCTGTTGGTGTACCGACAACTATCTAACGGAAATTGTGCGAACAGGCCGATAATGAATATAGACGGTGCTATTTATAGCGAGCCAGAGGTCGGCGGTAGTGAATGAACCACGGGCTACGAATTATGCCTGAATCTCTCCGAAATTTTGAACGAGTGGCTGTGAGCTTCAGCCCGATAGTTTTAATAGGCTTAGGATTAGCAGCTGTTTTGTTCGGACTGTTTCTCTGGATTGGAGGATTGGGTTTTAGAAAAATTTTGGTCGCAATTTTAGGCGCTGTTAGTGGTAGTATTTGTGGTTTTTTTATAATCGGTCACAATATCATAGCTTTGGTCTTGACAGCAACCGCTGCCGCCATTGCTGTAATCCTTGAAAAGGTATTTATCACAATACTTGCAGCCAGTTTAGCAGCAATTTTTGCCTTGATTATTTTGGCATGTCCATACATTGAGAAGTCCGGTGTGGCAATCCCGATGAATCAGGACAAAGTATCGGAGCAGAGCTTGACTGTCAGTGTCAGCGGAAGTCTAAAAATACTGAAAGTCTACGCGGTTGATTGTATCGACAGGATAAAACAGGCCTGCTCGCAGATGCCGAAGCATAATTGGGCTGTAATAGCGGCATTGATAGTAATTTTTATGCTGGCTGGACTTTACCTTTACAGTTTGGCTTCGGCTTTTTGCTGTGCGACTTTGGGTACAATGCTTATTTTTGCCGGGATGATTTTGCTGTTGTTGTATAAAGCAAGTGCACCTATTAGCCGTGTTTGTTACAATAGTTCATTTTATCTGGCAGTTTTTCTTGCTATGATATTCTTCGGGACAATCGAGCAGTTGTTACTATGCAAATCACCAAAGAGGCAACCAACAAGAAAGAAACAAATAAATAAGGCTCGACATGCACCTGACGAAACAATGCACCGTTGGCGAACCACATAGTTTATGCTTTAAGAACAGAATTCATTAAGGAATCTAATGATGGATTATGTTACTATCCTTGCCCAGGCGGCTGAAACAGCAACTCGAACACCTGAGGTTACCGAGGAAGTTGTCCCCATTGATGTGATTTGGCAGCAAATAACCTCGCTCGATAAGCTCGAAGCGTTTACATTCGTATCTTTCGGTGTAGTGTGTCTGTTTTATGGCTGGCGGGTTTTTAGAATATTGGTAGCCATAAGCTTTGCCCTGATTGGACTATCTGTTGGAATTTATACGAACAAAGTACTTATCGGAGGTAACGAAATCTGGCTGGGCATTTTATGTATGATACTCTTTGCTGTCTTTTCTATACCGATGATGCGATGGGGAGTATGCCTTTTGGGTGCGGCTGCAGGCGGAATTATTACAGGTGGCAGCTGGCTCGCCGCCGACCTACCGCAACAATACATCTGGGCCGGTGCACTTGTTGGTATCATCGCCGGCGGTATGATTTCATTTATTATCTTCAAAGCCGCAGTCATGCTTTTTACCAGCTTAGGTGGCAGTGCACTTGTGTCGGCAGGTGTCCTGGCGATAATATATCAGTATTTCGGTGTAGCTGAGAAAATGGAAGAATATGTATTCACTGAAAAATGGTTTCTGCCTGCTGTGCTGATGCTGCCTGCGATAGTGGGCATAGTCCTGCAAAGCAAATTCATCAAAAGCTCCAAAGACTTCGATATCTGACCTTTGAACTTATTAAGCCTCAATTAGAGTATTTGGCTATATCCATTGATACTTCTTCAGAGGATTTTACCCTTGCAAAATCGCCTTTTCGGCTTTATAATTCTGCATAGTCAAGACGATTGAAACTCGATATCCAATATTTGAGTTTTTTCCTTCACGAGCATCCAGTATCGAGAACTGAGTAATGTTTGAATCGCTAACTGAAAAATTCAACTCTGTTTTCAGGTCGCTGTCCGGCCGGGGAAGAATCACCGAAGCCAACATCTCGGATGCTATGCGAGATGTCCGCAAGGCCCTTCTGGAGGCAGATGTCAACTACAATGTCGTAAAGCAATTCTGCAAGGATGTTGCCCAGGCCGCCATCGGTGCTGAGGTGATAAAGAGTCTGCATCCCGGCCAGGTTATGATAAAAATCGTCAATGACCAGCTAACAAAGTTGATGGGGCCGGTCGATACACACATCTATTTCGTCTCACCTGGGCCAACCATAATTATGTTAGCCGGTCTGCAGGGTGGAGGTAAAACCACCACCGCCGCGAAGCTCGGCAAATATCTGGTTGCAAACGGCAAAAAAACCCTGTTAGTGGCCGATGACCTGCAAAGACCTGCCGCAATTGAGCAGCTTGTCATTCTTGGCGAGCAAACCGGCATCGACGTTTATAAAGAAGACAGCAAAGACTCCGTCAAGGTTGCCGAAAATGCTGTCAAGCACGCCTGGGAAAATGGCTATGATGTCGTTGTCCTCGACACCGCTGGCCGACTGCATATTGATGAAGAAATGATGACCGAGATAGCCAATGTTGCAAAAACCATAACTCCTCACCAGATTTATTTAGTTTGCGATGCGATGACCGGCCAGGACGCCGTAAATTCCGCCAAAGAATTTAATGAGCGCCTTGAGCTTGACGGCGTCATTCTTACAAAACTCGACGGCGACGCACGAGGCGGTGCCGCACTGAGCGTCAAGGCCGTAACCGGAAAGCCCATTAAGTTCATCGGCGTCGGTGAAAAACTCGACAAGCTCGAAGAATTTCATCCCGACCGCATGGCCAGCAGAATCCTCGGTATGGGTGACGTTGTAACGCTCGTTGAGAGAGCACAGGAGCAATTCGATGCCGAAGAAGCTGAGAAACTGCAAAAGAAAATGGCCAAGGGCACCTTCGGCTTTGATGATTTCCTCAAGCAGATGCAGGCCGTCAAAAAAATGGGCGGCGTCAAAGATATGCTTAAAATGGTGCCCGGAATGGGACAGCAGCTTGGCGACATCGACCTCGACGGCTCAGAACTAAAACAAATGGAGGCAATCGTTTATTCAATGACTCCTGTTGAACGTCGCGACCCGGACGTCATAGATTCTTCCAGGCGAAGGCGAATTGCCGCCGGCGCCGGTGCGCAGCCCAACGATGTTTCCGGCTTGGTTAAGACATTCAAACGTAGTCGCGATATGATGAAGTCCCTCAGCGGCGGAGGCTTGGGCGGACTAAAGAGTTTGTTCAGCGGCGGATTCAATATGGACACATTGGGCGCCGCCATGTCAGCAGGCAGAAAAATTAAACAACGCTCGAAACGAAAAAGAATCATAAAACGCAAGGGGAAAATAAAACGGCGATAAAAAAAATGATTACGATTGAGCAATACATGGAAAAAGTGGCCCGGTTTTCTGACAGCGACTACGGCAAAATGATAAGAGAACAGTTCAGAGACATCAAAGGCAGCAGTGAGCTGGCAATGCTCGCCGCCCCCAGCACCGAGGAGTTAGAGCAGCTAAAAACTGCACTGGCAATAATGACACCGGCTGAAAAGCAAAACGCCGACAGTTTAACCGATGAGCAGATACAAAAGATCGCTGCCGACGCCAAAATTGACCCGGCCAACCTGGCAATTTTCATAAATGGCTACATATTACATTGCAAAAAACCATCCCACCTTTAGCAAAAACGGGATTATCTTATTGACAAAACGCCGGGACTTATGTACCATTCGGAACTTTGATTTGCCGCCTTGGTGAGATGGAAAACGGTTAACTTTACAAACGTGTTTCACTATACCGGTTAGATCCGGTTTGTGGAAATTGATTATATACTATTTAAGAAAAGGAAAAGATTATGGCAGTAAAACTAAGATTAACGAGGTTGGGCAGGCGGCATCGGCCGTTTTTCAGAATCATCGCGGTCGAATCTCGCAACCCACGGGATGGAAAAATCATTGAAAAGCTCGGGCATTACGACCCAATTGAAAAAGATGCTGAAAAACAAATCGTCCTAAACCGCGAGCGCATCCAGTACTGGCTTGATAAAGGTGCAGTACCCACCGACGCCGTCTCACAAATCCTTTTGCGACACGGCATCAAGCACAAATACGCAGAAGAAACCGCTGCCCGCCGAGCAAAAGCCAGGGCCATAGCTCGCTCCAAAGGCAAGCTCTTTACAAAGGCGGAAAGAATCGCAGTTCAAAAACAAGCTGAAGCAGCCGAAGAAAAGGCCAAGGAAGAAGAAAAAGCCAAGGCCCAAGCCGAAGCAAAAGCCAAGGCAAAGGCCAAGGAAGAAGAAAAAGCCAAGGCAGAAGCTGATGAAAAATTAAAAGCCCAGGCCCAGGAAAAAGAGGAAAAGGCAAAAACCGAAGAAGCAGAAGTAAAAACTGAAGAGGTAAAAGCTGAAGTAGTTGAAGAAAAAGCCGAAGCCAAACCTGAGGCAGTCGAACAAAAACCTGAAACCAAAGCTGAAGCAGTAGAAGAAAAAGCTCCTGACGAACAAGAAGAAAAGCCGGAACCCGAAGCAAAAGCCGAGATTGAGCCTGAAAAAGAGCAACCGAAGGTTGAACCTGAAGCGGTAGAAGAAAAACCACAGCCAGAACCTGAAGAAAAAATCGAAGCTGAAACAGTAGAACAAAAGGCCGAGGCTGAACCTGAAGCTCAGCCAG
>CAZMSP010000015.1:0-26038 GCA_964568985.1 uncultured Pirellulales bacterium | reverse complement strand
TGGCAATGAGCTTACGATTTCTCTTGAGGGAATTAAGGAGATTGCTGATAGATTAGAATCTGAAAAAAGGAAAGCGATAATTAAATCAACATAAAAAAACAAAGGACAGAAACATGTGCCTGGCTAATATTTACCGACGTGGAAATGGGGGCAAGCTAATTATAAAAGACATTGCCTATCTTAAAGTTGATGGCAACCAAATAAAGATGGAGAACCTTGCGGGAGAAAGTAAAAGTCTGCGAGCAAAAATAAACGAGATAGATTTTATGAACTCTGATGTTTTTGTGGACGAATTAGCTCCTGAAAACGAGCATGGAATAAAAAGGACAAAATAAAAATGATTGGCCAAACTCAAAAACCGATAGAAGAAATTCTCGAGTACTTAGAAGGCAAGGAAAAGGTTGTTCTCGTTGGTTGTGGCGGATGCGCTACAATTTTTCATACAGGCGGCGAGACCGAAGTAAAAGAAATGGAGAAAGAGCTTACTGAAAGAGGAAAACAGGTTTTAGCAGCTATTGCCCCGCCCTTCGGAGAATTTACCTGTTATGCTCCGTGGAGTAAAAGTCGTTTGAGTCAATATCGAAAAGAAATCGAAGAATCTGATGCTATCCTGATGTTGACATGCGGCGATGGACTTCAAGTTGTGAGGGAGTTAATTCTGGAAGAAGAGTTTGAAATTACAAAGCCCATTTATCCTGCGACAAATCCAATAGGGCACATGGGAGGAGGTCCAACTCTATTCAAAGAGAAATGTCAACAATGTGGAGAATGTGAACTTGGTAAATTCGCCGGAATTTGTCCTTTAACTCAGTGTGCTAAAGGATTGTTAAATGGGCCGTGTGGAGGAAGTAAAGATGGAAAATGTGAAGTAGATCCTGAGCGCGATTGTGCTTGGGTAAAGATTTATGAACGCTTAAAAGCGCTGGGTGAGCTGGAGAAGATGAGAAAGATAGTCGAACCCAAGGATTGGAGCAAGATGACCCGGCCTCGAGAAATAGAAGTTGCTCCTCTTGAGATGAAGTAATGTTTTCAGTCGAAACTTAAGAAACAGGAGGTCAGGATAGTGCCTACCTATGAATACAAATGCGAGGATTGTGGTTATCTGTTTGAAAGATTTCAAAGTATGAAGGACAAACCGGTCACAAAGTGTCCAAAGTGCAATGGCAAGGTTCAGCGATTGATTAGCGGTGGAGCCGGTGTGATTTTCAAAGGTTCAGGCTTTTATGCAACTGATTATGCTACCAGCAATTCTCCATCTTGTGGGCGAGATACACCTTGCTGTGGCCGTGATACACCGTGTGATAAAAAGCCGTGTGAGTCTTAATCAAGCACCTAAAAAGTTCTAAATTGATGGAACGAATATGAGCATTACAGAAAATTATGCCAGATTACGACAAGAGATTCCAGCAGATGTGGCCATAGTTGTATCCTGTAAGACAAGGGCAGCAGAAGAAATAGAAGAGGTAATAGATGCCGGGGCTACAGATATTGGTGAAAATTACGTTCAGGAAGCCGGGCAAATGTACAGTGCTTTGCAGAAGAAAGCGGCTAAAGTCAGATGGCACATGATAGGCCATTTGCAAGCGAACAAAATAAACAAGGCCTTAAGGGTCTTTGATGTTATTCAAACTGTTGACTCTCTGGTAAACGCGGAAGCTATTGATAAAAGGGTAGAAAATGCGAGAAAAAGAAAAGTACCGGTTTTCATAGAGATTAATATTGGCAGCGAGGATTCCAAGGCCGGCATAAAACCAGCAGAACACGAACCTTTTGATGAATATATGGAAAGATTGGTCGAGGATATGTCTAAACTTGAGCATTTGAGAATTGAGGGTTTGATGACTATGGGACCTCGCTTTGGTGACCCTGAGAATGTTAGACCATATTTCAAAAGAACAAGGAATATATTCGAAAGAATCAAGAATCTCAGTTTACCAAATGTGGATATGAAATATTTGTCTATGGGAATGACAAACTCACACAGGGTTGCAATAGAAGAAGGTTCCAACATGGTCAGAATCGGAACGGCAATATTTGGAAAAAGAAAGTGCGACATAGGGTAAAATGGCAAAAGAGCTATCTTTTAACGATTATGCCATAGTCTCTTGCGGGACGCTTGCGCCAGAGTTGAACTATCTGAAAAAGGAGGGTTTTTTAGATGCCAAGCAAATTGTTTATACGACACCTGGCCGGCACGAGGTGCTTAAAGAGCTTGAAAGCCAGTTGATACAAAAAATAGATATTGCTAAGGAACACTCCAAGAAAATTATAATAGTTTATGGCGGCAAATTCTGCTACGTCAATGTTGATAATCCCTACAGAACGATAGATACGATAATCCAGGAGCAGGGAACTGGAATTTCCATCTCCAGAATAAACGCGACCCATTGTATGGATATGTTAGCCAGCGAAAGAGAAAGGGAGGAAATCAGTGAAGGTAAAAAGGTCTGGTGGCTTACGCCGGGATGGGTGATATATCGAGACTATGTCTTTCAGGACTGGGATAAAGGCAAAGCCAATGAAAATTTCCCTCAGCATACCGGAGGTGCTATTTTATTAGATGGCATAGGTTTTTGGGAGAAATACTCCGAAGAGCATCCTGAGAAGCTCCTTGAATTTTCTGACTGGATGGGAATTGAAATTCGACCCCATAAAATTACTTTGGATAGATTCAAAAGTCTCCTTTTAGAGCAGCAAAAATTGCATATTAGAAAGTAGAAAATGAACGAAGAAATGGAAAGATGGGAAAGTAAAGAAGGGGTAGAATTCTTGCGCAAAGCAGGTATCAGGAAAAACCATATCGTTCTGGATTTTGGCTGTGGAGTGGGTCATTACACCATTCCGGCAGCAAGGATTGTAGCAAGCACAGGATTTGTTTACGCTGTAGATAAAGAGCAACAGGCTGTAAGCGAACTAAGGCAAAAAGCCAAGGCTAATAATTTAAAAAATGTAAAGGTAATAAAAGCTTCGGGCCAAATAGAATTGGATTTTGAAAGCGAGTCTATCGATATAGTTTTATTCTACGATGTTCTCCATTATCTTGGAAAAAAAGAAAGGGAAAAGCTATATCACCAAGCTTATCGCGTTTTGAAACAAAATGGTCTGTTTTCCACTTATCCCAAGCATACCTTAGAAGATAATCCGATGATGGAATTTCAGAACCGGAACCTAAAAGAGATTAAGCAGGAGATTCAAAATTCAAGTTTTGCTTTTGAGAAAAAACATTGTGGTATTATAAGCCATGACAATGGGCTTAACAAAGGTTGTGTCTTGAATTTCAGAAAAAATGAAGATAACCATTATATACAACAATGAGGCAAATGCTGGCCTAAAATCAGGATGGGGATTTTCTTGTCTAATAGAAGACAAAGAAAAAATTCTATTTGATACAGGCGACGACGGCGAAAAATTGATTTACAATATGAAACAACTAAATGTTGAGCCGAAGGATATAGATAAAGTTGCTATCTCGCACAACCATTGGGACCACAACGGCGGACTAAAAGAATTCTTAAAATTGAATGGTAATGCTAAAGTTTTTCATCCGAAATCCTTCTCAAAGCCGACCGAGATATCGCCGGGAGTTCATTCCACCGGTGCACTTGGAGGACTTATCAAAGAGCAATCTCTGGTAGTAAATACAGAGAAAGGAAATTTGGTTATAACCGGCTGTGCTCATCCTGGGTTGGAAAAGATAATTGAAGAAGCAAGGCAGCTCGGAACAATTTATGGGATTGCGGGAGGCTTTCACGGATTTTCAAAATTAGAGAAACTTCAGGGAATCAAATTAATTGCTCCGTGTCATTGCACGAAGTACAAACAGGAAATAAAACAAAGGTACCCTGCTCAATTTAGGGAAATAAAAGCAGGCGATATTATCGAAATTTGAAAGCGGGTAACGACGGTATGCCAAGACCAAGACATTTCAGGCGAATTGGTTGCCTGCCACAGGCTACGTTTTATAAGCCAAGAGGAATTCCCCTTTCGGTCTTGCAGCACGTCAACTTGACGGTCGATGAGCTTGAGGCCATTCGCTTGGCGGACTTTGAAGGTCTGTACCAGGAACAGGCAGCACAAAAAATGAACATCTCACGCCAGACGTTTGGCAGGATAATTGAGTCTGCCCACAAAAAAATCGCCGATGCTCTGGTCAATGGCAAAGCCCTGTCAATCGAAGGTGGTCCTTTTGAACTCACACCACCCCCCGCTGACTTTGGCCCACCACATCGCTTTCGTGGGGGCCACGGTGGTCGAGGCAGGCATGGCCGTCGGGGATAGTCTTACAATTCAAACCCTGCGATTTTGGCTCCGCAATCCGGACAGCAGGAATTTTTGATATGGTTGGCAAGTATTCTATAACCGACACGTTCAATCAACATTCGGCCGCAACTATGGCAAAATGTGCTTTCGGATTTTGTCCCCGGCACATTACCCAAGTAAACATAATGCAATCCAGCCGATTTTCCAATCTCGTAAGCACGCTCCAAACTTTCAAATGGTGTCGGCACAGAATTCAGGTACTTATACTGCGGATGGAATCGGCTAATATGCCAAGGGACATCGGCTCCGGCTCTGGTAACAATAAAATCAACAAGTTTTTTCAGCTCATCTTCAGAATCATTTTCACCAGGCACCAACAGCGTTGTAATCTCAAGCCAGATGTTTGTCTGATTTGCAATATAGATGATTGTATCAAGCACCGGCTGCAATCTCGCTTTGCACAGCCGTTTGTAGTAATCCTCGCTAAACGCTTTTAAGTCCACGTTTATACCATCAAGCCAGTCTTTGGCAAAATCAATCGCCTCTACCGTTTCGTAGCCGTTACTGACAAAAACATTCGTCAGCTCGCGCTGCTTTGCCAACCGTCCGCAATCATTGCATAGCTCCATAAAAATAGTCGGCTCGGTATAGGTATAAGCAATGCTTTTGCAGCCGCTGCGAACAGCTCCCTCGACAATCTGCTCCGGCGTTATTGGTTCACCATCGATTCGCCCGCTCTCGTAAGCCATCTGGCTTATCTGCCAGTTCTGACAGAACTCACAGCGAAAATTGCAGCCCATCGTCGCGATGGAAAAACTCCTTGTTCCCGGCTGAAAATGAAATAATGGTTTTTTCTCAATAGGGTCGGGATTGGCTGAGCATACCTTGTCGTAGTTAAGCGAATACAATGTGCCATTTATGTTTTTTCGTACCTGACATCTGCCTAATTTGCCTTCTGCTATCACGCAGCGATGTGAGCACAATTTGCATTTGACCTTCTTATCCTGCTCTGTATCCCACAGCACCGCTTGCTTGAGATTTTCTTTTGCCGATTCCATTGTTAGTTTACCCAGAAATCATCTTTACCTTCTGCACGTTAATATATAGAATATATGGCGGAAAATCAATTTTACAATTTATATGTATTACCAGGAGATAAATTGTTATGAGTATATTATCCGCCATTGGAAATACCCCGCTTGTTGAGCTTACCAGGCTCAATAGTAAAAGACCAAAGGTGAAAATCTTCGGAAAACTCGAAGGAGTGAACCCCGGCGGCTCCGTCAAGGACCGCCCTGCCTACTGGATGATAAAAAAAGCTGAAGAATCCGGCCAGCTCACGAAAGGTAAAATTATACTTGAGCCGACATCAGGAAATACCGGCATCGCCTTGGCAATGATTGGAGCTGCCAAGGGATACGGCGTTAAACTTTGTATGCCAGAGTGTGTCAGCACAGAAAGACAACGCATTCTTGAGGCCCTAAGTGCTGAAGTAGTCCTCACACCTGCAAAAGAGGGTACTGATGGTGCTATCAGAAAAGCCCATGAGCTTCTCGATGCCGAACCTGATAAGTATTTTATGCCTAATCAGTTCACCAATGAGAATAACTCCCTCGCTCACTATGAAACGACCGGCCCAGAAATACTTTCCCAGACGAAGGGGGAAATTGACGTATTTGTCGCTGGTATGGGGACAACTGGGACACTGATGGGGATAAAAAGATTTTTCAAAGAGAAAAAACCTGATGTCAAAATCGTTGGAGTTGAACCTACCGAATGTCACACGATACAGGGACTTAAGAATATGAAAGAATCTATCGTCCCTGAAATTTATAACCCACAGATGCTGGATGAAAAGATTACCGTTGAAGATGGCTTGGCCTTTGAAACGACGCGTCTGCTCGCTGCCAATGAAGGTATTTTTGTTGGGATGTCCAGCGGAGCAGCAGTAGCCGGTGCTTTACGCGTGGCAAAAGATATGACCTCCGGCACGATTGTTGTCATCCTGCCCGACCGTGGCGACCGTTATCTCAGCACCACACTCTTCCGTTCCATCTGCGCCAAATGCCCTCCATAGTAATATCAAGCAAGACATCCCTTCATCACGAATAAGCTTCTGCCAAGACCTTAATTGGATGTCTAACGTAACAACCACTGATATGCTCTATCTGCATTTTACATGTAGAGCATTCGGTCAAAACATCTTTAACTGGTGATTCCTCAAGTGCTTTTTTCAAGCTATCAGCTATCTGTAAGGAAAGCTCGTAATTTTTCTTTTGCATTCCGAACGTTCCTGCAATACCGCAACAACCGGCCTTCAGGTCGGTTATCTTCGCTCCACAAAGTCCCTGCAGCAGCTTTATACTCGCTGTTTCATCGCCCACTGCACATAAATGACAGGGTAAATGGTAAACAAATTCCTCTTTAATTGGTCTCATCGGCCTGTTCAACTTACCCTGTCTTTGCAAATCTAAAAGATAATTCATCAGCTCATAAGTATTGTCAGATACAAGCTTTACATCATCTCCTTTAACAAAATGTCTTAATTCCTGCTTCAGGCACAACGCCGCACTCGGCTCAGAACACACTATTTTGTAGCCGTCTCGAACAGCTTTGGCCAGATACCTGAGACTATACGATAAGTCCCTTCGGGCCCTTTTGACATTGCCATAAACAATCGCCGGCAGTGGCGCCGGCCTTTGCCTCGGCAGAATCACCTCGATATTATTTGCCCGCAGAACATCGAGCACAGCGAATCCCAATTCATGGTCGTTGTAATTCGCATACGTATCCACAAAATATGCAACTTTATCAATGGGCTTTTCTATCGGCTCACAAGCTGCTAGGCCTGTCTCGAGCCGAGTCGAGAGATATTTCCGTCCCACATTCAGAAAACTGCTGCGTCTAAACTCAGGCATAGCTCTTCGCCTATCTATCCCAGCGACTTTTTCCAGGAGCCACTTGAAGATGGGAAGCCGCATAAAGAAATTCGAAATCGGTGAAAAAATACTGCCTAAAATACTAAGATAACGATTATGACTTAATGCAAACTCTGCCTGCCGAAGTCCTTTCCGCCTGACGTACTCTGCTCGTGCTGCGTTCATCAGCTTGGAAATATCAACGCCTGAGGGACATTCCAGCAAACACGCCTTGCAGTTAATGCACAAATCCAGAAATTTCCTGAACTCCGGCGATTCAAAATCCCTATCATCCAATTGCCCTGTCGCCCAGAAATTAAGGATATTTACCTTTGCCCGCGAGCTGCCCAACTCTTCGCCCACCGCTCGAAACACCGGACACATACGCAAATCCGGCTCTCCGCTCAAACACAAGCCGCACCCATAACATTGCTCAAGCTCAAGTTCCAATTCATCTTTATCAAAGAGTAAATCCGTCCTGATGCGTTCAGGTAGAATCCTGCTTGTTCTCCTGAGACTCTTAACCATAATATCAGGGTCGTCATTGATAATCTTGCCAGGATTCATCAAACCATTCGGGTCGAATATATTTTTGATTTTGCAAAGGATTTCATAGTATTCGTCACCATATTGTTTTTTTATAAAAGCAGCTTTTACCAACCCATCTGCGTGCTCGCCACTAATGGAGCCGCCAAGCGACCAGGCAAGTGAGAAAACATCATTTGCTATCGCCCGCATCTTTTGAACATCAGCGGGATCACTCAAATCCAGATAGGGCCGCAAGTGTAGCTCTCCATCGCCTGCATGACCAAAAAAGGACATCACAATATCATACTTTTTCCCAATCCGCTGTAATCCTGCGATATACTCACCGAGCCGTTCGTGACTGACACTTGTATCCTCCATAAACTCAGCCGGGTGCTTTTTGCTCTTTTTTCTGTAAAGTAACGGCCCTGCATCATTTCGCGACTTCCATAAGCGCTTCTGTTCATTTTCGTCAAAAAAAGTCCTCCGCCCCTTTACTAAATTACCCACCGCAGAATCAGTTTTTTCTATTTTCTCCCGAACCTGCTGCTCCGTCTCGCCGATATGCTCGACCAGAAGAATGGCAGCGGCGCCAGCCGGCAGAATATCTCGATATTCAGGCAGGGCTTCAAAGGCCATATCAATCAAAGTCTTGTCCATCAATTCACAAGCTGATGCCCCGCTGTCAACAATGATTGGCACCGCCTGAGCCATTTTCTCCAGTGAATTGAACTCAAGCTGTAACAGCCCTTTTGCAGCCGGTATTGCTACTGTCCTGAGTGTGATTTTCGTAAAGATGACCAATGTTCCTTCTGAGCCAGCCAACAGCCGGGCCAAATCTATCTTTCCATTATGACAGAGCCCTGCAATGTTATAACCGCTTCTATTGCGTCGCGCTTCGGGCAGAGCCTTACTGATAACTTCTTCTTTCCCACGAAGGACAATTTCACACTCTTTTGCAATCTCGCCAACTCTTCCGTCATCCGGCTTGAAATCATTTTCGAATTCAACCAAACTGCCGTCAGCCAGAACTGCTTCGACACTTTCCACATAATCTGCCATATAACCATATTCAAGCGAATGAGGACCTGTGGAATTATTGGCAACGCACCCCCCTACTGTCGCTCGATTACTGCTCGATGGGTCAGGCCCGATTTTCTTACCATATTTTGCCAAGCTACCGTTCAAATCGTCCAGCACCACGCCTGGTTCACAAACAACTCTTTGTCCACCGTTCTCTACGCTGATAATCTTGTCCATATACCGGGTCATATCAAAAACTATTCCGCTGCAAAGCGATTCACCCGCTACTCCGCTGCCCGCTCCGCGGGCAACTACCAGTATACCTTTGGCTCCGGCATATTTGACCACAGCGACCACATCCGCGCTGTCACGCGGCGCAACAACACACGTAGGAACGATTCTGTAAATGCTCGCATCGGTACTGTACGCTGCCCTGTGCAGGATATCAGCAAAAACATCGCCTCGGACGATTTTGGCCAAATCAGCTGCAATTTGCTCCGGCTTGTCGTGCATCGATTCCCTTATGCTCTTATGCCTTGTGCTCTTACCTTCTTTTAATACTACTTCTCGAAATCACGAGGCAAAAACTGTGCTTTGGAAACGTGTCCGCTCATTCGCAGAACTGCGAGGTCATCCTCGCTAACCTGGCCATTGATGAACTGTTGAACAGAAGGATGGGGATGATTACGAATATGTTCGGTGTCGCCGTCGGCAATAATTTTGCCGTTATGCAGCATAATTATACGGTCTGCTATCTTGTAGACGCTTGTCATATCGTGTGTAACAACAACTGTTGTCACCCCGAGTTCTCTTTGCAGCTTCAAAATAAGCTCGTTAATTACATCCGCTCGAACCGGGTCCAGCCCTGTAGTCGGCTCATCATATAAAATCACTTCCGGGTCTAACGAGATAGCTCGTGCCAGTGCCACCCGTTTTTGCTGTCCACCTGAAAGATTAGCTGGATAGTAATTCTGAAAGCCGTCAAGACCAACCATTGCCAGCTTGATTTTGACAAGCTCTCCAATCTCTTTCCAATCCTCTATCTTGTAATGCTGTCTTATAGGAAACAATATATTTTCAGCCACGCTGAGACTGTCGAACAATGCTCCACCCTGGAAAAGAAATCCGTAATGAGTACGTATTTTATTTAATTCATTTTCACTCAGTTCATCAATTCGTTGATTTTTAAAGTAAACCTCACCTGAACTCGGCCGAAGCAGAACTATCAAATGTTTTATTAAGACTGTTTTTCCACATCCGCTTGGCCCAATCACAACAGTTGTCTTTCCCTTCTCTATCGTCAGAGAGATATTATCTAAAACGATATTATCGCCGAATCGCTTCGTTAGGTTCTTTACTATAAACATACGGTCTTTATCGCCAACCTGGCTCATCTTGTTCTCGTTGTGCTTTTTCACTTTTGAATTTTTATTTTCCACTTCTTATCCAACCAGACTTTTGACAGGCCAAAACGTAGAGTAAATCGCCTTGAAAAGCACTGCCAGAGCATAATCCAGCGCCAATATCGTAATAAAGCTTGCCACAAATGCCTCTGTGCACGCCTGCCCCACACCATGCGCTCCTTCCCTGCATGTAAAGCCCTTATAACAGCTAATGACCGCAATTGCTGCTCCAAAAAAAAGACCATTTATAACCCCAACTGCAACATCCCATAATTCCACACCAGAGGCACTAAAGCTCCAATATGCTTGGCTGTTAATCCCTTTCAAAAGAACGCTTACAATATATCCGCCAACAATACCCATCAAATCCGCATAGATAATAAGAAATGGGGTTAGCAATAAGCACGCCAGAACACGGGGCGCAACTAAGTATCGTATTGGGTTCGTACCCATACTTCTGACTGCATCAATTTGCTCGGTAACATTCATAGTCCCCAATTCAGCCGTCAAAGCCCCTCCGACACGTCCAGCCAACATAAGTGCCGCAAGCACAGGTCCCAATTCCTTAACTACTGAGATGTTAATTAAGACACCAAGACGCTCTTCCATACCCATAGCTCTAAGCTGGTCGTATGCTTGAATTGCCAATATCATCCCTACAAAAGCACCGGTTATCATTATAACCGGCACGCTGCGAACACCAATAACCAGCATCTGTGTCCAGATTAAAGGATATGTCCTGCTTCTGATACAGCTCCAGGTAGATGCAGTCATCGTCTGCCAGACAAATTGTGCAAATCGCCCTGAGCTGCTTACCCCTGCTATGGTTTTTGTTCCTACTATCTCAATCATAATATCGGCCTCCAAAACGCGCCTTTATGACAGATTCTATAGGATATTTTATCTAAATCGACCAGATTTGAATTGTTTTTACCAATCCCCGTCTTAATTGTCAAGATTACCATCTATTTGTTGGTACTGAACATCCATTTTTTGATATTGCTATGTAGTAATCATGAAGATCAGTGTCCTGTTCAAGAGGTCGTCGCAATGCGGAGTTTATTCTCAAGCTAACCGTCTGGATAGCAATGACAATTGCTGCCCTGATTTTTTCTACGGAGCATTTTGATATCAAAAATTGAAAAAACCTACTCCATCTTTTCGGAAATATTCTTTTCCAAAACCAGCATAATTACAATCTTTATCTGTTCTAACAACCCCTAAATAAAAGCAAAACTGTATTGAAAATACTCATATCAACATCCAATTTTACTCAATGGAACTGAAAAATCGCCTTTTTAGCTTAAAAAAGCATATTTTTATCCACTTAAATTATGATATACCTCTAATATTCTGTGAATAAAGGGCTTATATTGAATCCTTGAAGTTAGATTGTTTTTTTGCTGTAGGATAAATTACCTATTTTAACTAAAGATTTTTCTCATTACACACCGATACTTATAAAGCTATTAAAAAGTTACCTATTTTAACAGATTGACTTGAGTAAGTATATTTGTATGTATATATGGGTAATATATGTAAAATAGAAAAATAAAGGGAGACCAAATCATGTTAAAAGAAGGCATTTTGGAACGTTATTTAGAACCCCTGTTGCGTGGTGATAAAAAGTCCTGCCGAACCGTAATAGAAGAGGTTTTACATAGTGGAGTGCCAGCTAACTCTGTGTACGTACATATAATATGGCCAATCATGCTGGAAGTTGAAAAATTGCTTCGTGCAGACAAAATCACACCTATCCAGGAGCATTTAGCAACCCGTATTAACCATACAATTGTTAACCAGCTTCAAAATAAGCTACCCTGTAAAACAAGCAATGGTAAAAAAATAGTAGTATGCTGTGCACCGTATGAATTACAGGAGCTTGGTGCACAAATGATTGTAGATTTGTTTGAAAGTAGTGGCTGGGAAGTAAGGTTTTTGGGTGGCGGACTAACTAATGATGATATCCTTGCCTTTATAAACGAATACGGCCCAGATTTTCTACTTATGTATGGTATCTCTCCAAAACAGGCTCCTGATATACGACATCTTATAGACACTATAAGGGCAATAAATGCCTGGCCGAATATGCGAATAATGGTTTCGGGCGGGCTATTTAACCGGGCGGAAGGACTTTGGGAGGAAATCGGGGCTGATTTGTTCGCTGAAACAGCCCTTGAGGCGGTCCAGATGGCGTCAACTGAGAGTCCAATCCCGCGTTTCGAACGCAGAACAATAAACCGCAGAAAAAAGAAGCAACAAACAATACCACCGGGCTACGGCGGGCTCCGCCCCGACGAGCAAGAGCTACAGATGTTGGTAAATAATAGTGGTTAGAGACAGATGGTTATTTTGCATCTTTTTGTAGTTTGTATTCTACTGAATCGACAAGAGCCTGCCAAGAGGCCTCGATTATGTTTTCAGAGCAGCCGACTGTTCCCCAGATGTCAGTTTTATCCCTCGACTCAATTATTACACGCACACGAGCGGCGGTACCGGCTCGGGCATTAACGACACGCACCTTATAATCGATAAGGCGAATATCCTTGATAGACGGATAGAAAATCTCCAGCGACTTTCGTAAAGCTGCATCAAGTGCGTTGACCGGGCCGTCGCCTTCACCGACAATGTGCTCGACTTTCTCGCCGACCTTTAGCTTTATGTTGGCCTCAGTAACCAAATCTCCTGTTGCACGTTTCTCTGTGGTTACATAATACTTTATAAGCTCGAAAGACGGCTTATAAGTGCCCATAATCTTTTTGACCAGTAGGTCAAAGCTTGCGTTGGCGGCTTCGAATTGAAAGCCCTCGCTTTCAAGCTCCTGAACGCGGTCAAGTATCTTTTTAGCTAATTTTTTGTCCTGAGCTATCTTTGCCTTTTCAAGTTCAGCTAATACGTTGGATTTGCCGCTAAGTTCGGATATGAGGAACCTGCGTTCGTTGCCGACAAGCTCTGGAGCAATGTGCTCGTATGTGCGTTTACTTTTCCGCAAAGCGTCAACGTGCAGGCCTGCCTTGTGGGCGAAGGCGCTTTCGCCAACATAGGGCATATTCATCACCGGCGTGATATTGACAATCTCGAAGATAAATCGCGATACCTCTGTTAATGTCTTGGTTTTTTCCAGACTAAGAACTTCAAAGCCCATCTTAAACGCAAGGTTAGGAATAACGGTGCAAAAATTAGCGTTGCCACATCTTTCACCAAGGCCGTTTATTGTGCCCTGGACGTGGCGGACACCGGCTCGAACTGCAGCAAGCGTATTGGCTGTGGCGCAGCCGGTGTCATTGTGCGTGTGAATGCCGACTACCATTGGACTGAATTTATCGCAGACAATCTTTGTAATTTCGTAAACCTCATCTGGCAAAGAGCCACCATTAGTATCGCAAAGCGCCAGCACATCGGCGCCGGATTCCGCAGCAGCGGCCAGAACCTTCATCGCATATTCCGGATTATTCTTATAGCCATCGTAGAAATGTTCAGCATCAAAGATGGTCTCCAGGCCGTGCTTTTTTAGAAACTCAACCGACTCGGCACACATAACCAGGTTCTCATCGAGCGAACAGCCCAACACATCGGTTACGTGCATATCCCAGGTTTTACCGACCAAAGTGGCGACTTGGGTTTTGCAGCTGAGTATTGCATTGAGTGAGGCGTCATCCGAAACGTTGGTATCGGCCCTTCGGGTGCTGCCGAAAGCTACGATTTTTGAGCTCTTCAAGCCGATTTTGGCCACTTCGGTGAAGAACCGCATCTCTTTAGGATTGGAGCCGGCATAGCCCCCCTCTATGTAGTCAAGGCCGAACTCATCAAGGCATTTAGTGATTGATAGCTTATCTTCCAACGAAAAGCTGACGCCTTCGGCCTGCATGCCATCACGAAGGGTTGTGTCGTAAAGCTTTATCTTTCCCATAGCTTATCCCATATATCGTATTTCATAATCTGGTTCATGCTGAGCACATTTACCCCGTTAGAAATAAGACGCCAAAGGCGGCCAACTCACGTTTGACAGGGTTTTCTAACAAGGTTTACGCTGTTTTCAAGGTTTAATTCTACTATTATTGGAATGGATGTAAAGAGAAAATGTATCACGTATTATGCTGGCTTGGTGTGGATTTCCAGCACATATTGTGAAGAAAAAAGCAAAAATTTTTTTTAGTTGTTGAAGTAAAACCCATAAATAGATATAATGATAGGTTTGTATAAATATTCACAAAAGGCGTATTGCAAAGGTGTAGCTTAAATGATACTAACACAAATATTGCAGCCGAGTTGCGTAAGGGCTCCGCTTCAAAGCAAAGACAAGAAATCTGCAATAACCGAGCTGGTAGATTTGCTCAACGATAACAAATTGTTGTTAGACAGAGATGCAGCTTTAGAGGCGGTATTGGTGCGTGAGAAAACCAAAAGCACCGGCATCGGCTCCGGAATTGCCATACCGCACGGCAAATGCAAAGCTGTCAAGGAACTGGTTATGGCAATCGGAATAGCAGGTGAGCCGATAGACTTTGAAAGCATTGACGGAAAGCCGGTAACAATCATCATTTTACTGGTGTCGCCGGCTTACGAGACTGGGCCGCACATACAGGCACTGGCCAAAATAAGCAAACTCATGCTTGATGAGTCATTCAGAAAGGCACTTGAAAAAGCAACCTCCCCTGAGGAGCTTTATGAGCTTCTGAGCAATAAAGAGAGTGAATAGTTGTTAGTTCATCGTTTTTCGTTTATGGTTCATAAACTATGGGGCCCAAAGACGCAACAATAATGAGCTAACCCGTCTTTTCCCATAGAATCAAGCCGAGTTCGTATGGATTAACTAAGTCAGTGTGCATGGGTAAAACCCTCACAGTCACGCCGTGTTGACCAGTTTTTACACATTTCATTGTGCCGGAAAACCAATGTTCACCGCCCTGCACCGAGCTTTCTTTGTAATCCATTCTTACAATTGAGCTGTCTTTAATGTTACCCCAGGCGTCTATAGGACCATGATAAAGTTCAACCGAAATGTCATTCGGATTAACCGTTCCGAGCTTAACCAGTGCCTTGATGCTCAATTGCGAGCCGACTTTGAGCTGAGGATTTTTGGGGTTCAGCTGTTCATTGCCATCGCCGTTTTTGACTTCCATTACGACATCTTTGATGGCAAAGTTGGACCACGCATTCCTCATATTGGCTTTCCACTGTGCGAATGCCTTCGCTTTGGCCATAGTATCAGCGGTGAAATATCGCCATCGGGCGTCAGACGGGCAATAAAACCTTCGTGTATACTCAGCAACCATACAGTGAGTGTTAAACCTTGGTGCTATCCATTTGATGGAATTCTTCACTTTGCGTATCCAGGCCCTCGGCAAATTGTCAGCGGAGCGCTTGTAATACAATGGGATGACCTCATTCTCCAGTAAATTGTAAATCGCCTGAGACTCTATCTTGTCCTGATAATCGTTATCCTCGTATTTTTCGCCGGCACCAATGACCCAACCACCATCAGGTGTATAACCTTCACACCACCAGCCGTCTAAAGTGCTCATATTCAATACTCCGTTGACCGCTGCTTTCATACCGCTTGTGCCGCTGGCTTCCATTGGCCTGCGAGGACAATTTAACCAAATGTCAACGCCGCAAATCAAAGCCTTCGATATATCCATATCATAGTCTTCCAGAAACACTAAACGCCGTTGGATATTGTACTGTGTTGCAAAGCGAATAATCTGCTGTATTATGTCCTTGCCTGCTGTATCTCTTGGATGTGCCTTACCAGCAAAGATAACCTGGATAGGCCGATTCGGGTCACTAAGCAGCTTTACGAAGCGTTGTGGGTCTTTAAGCAGCATATCTCCTCTTTTATAGCTCACAAACCTTCTTGCAAAACCAATTGTCAACACGTCAGGGTCAAGAACCTCCTCTGCCTGGTTTAACTCGGTATGATAAGTGCCTCGGCGTTGCATTTGGTCCTTAAGCCGTTTGCGTGTAAAAACAATCAACTGCTCTTTGCATCTTTGATGTGTTCGCCAAATCTCCTCATCAGGAACTTGTTCGATTGTTTCCCACACCGATTTATCAACTGTTTCATCGGGCCAGTTTGGGCCGAGATACCTGTCATATAAAGAACCCATCTCATTAGATAACCAGTTTCTGATGTGAATACCGTTTGTAATCGATATTATTGGCACTTCATTAGTAGGAACGCCTGGCCAGAGACTGCCCCATACCTCACGTGATATCTGCCCGTGCAGTTTGCTTACACCGTTGATATAACCGCTAAGCCGCATTGCCAGAACCGGCATCTTAAACGACTCGTTATCGTCGTCGAGGAGTATCCTGCCCAGGTCTAAAAACCGCTTTCTATTTATTCCAAGATGAGTAAAGTAACTTCCAAAATATTTGTCCATTAGCCCAACGGGGAATTCGTCAAGGCCGGCTTTTATAAGTGTGTGCATTGTAAAAACGTTGCTTGTCCTTATTGCTTCCACGGCCTCATCAAAAGCCATATTCTGGGTGTTTCGCAATTCTCGGATTCTCTCGAGTGCCATAAAAGCAGCGTGTCCCTCGTTCATATGGCAAACAGTAGGGTCAATACCCATAGCTGTTAGGGCCTTTAGGCCACCAATGCCTAACATAATTTCCTGGCGGATTCGCAGCTCCCGATCGCCACCGTATAGACTGCCGGTAATCAAACGGTCCGCCGGTGAATTAGCAGCTATGTTAGTATCCAGCAGATATAGTTTTACCCTTCCAATGGAAACACACCAAACTTGCGCAACGACACATCTACCCGGATATTCAACGCTGATGGTCAAGGGTCGGCCACTGTCTTTACGAACCAGCTCAATCGGCATATTGTGAAAATCATTTTCGAGATAAACTTCCTGCTGCCAACCATCAATGTTTAGATATTGGCGGAAATAGCCTTTCTGATACAAAAGGCCAATTCCGACTAATGGCACACCGAGATCCGAAGCACTTTTTAGGTGGTCACCTGCCAGGATACCCAAACCGCCAGCGTAGATAGGCAGACACCCGTGTATTCCAAACTCGGCGCTAAAATATGCAATAACAGGTGCAGTGGACTGTGAACAAACATTTTCAAACCATGTTGGCGCATTAAGGTATGAGTTGAGCTTTTCCACAACTCGCTGCAGCTCACATAAAAAGCCCTGATTTTCGGCCACAGCTTCTAATTTTGACTGTGCAACCTTGCCTAAAAATACGACTGGATTATGACAGCAAGCTGTCCATAAATTACCATCGATGCGTTTGAACAACTCCACGAACTCAGGATTCCACGTCCAGAACATATTCCTGGCAATAGCCTCAAGGTCCTTCAAAGAATCTGGCAATGCCGGTAAAACCGTAAAGCTCTGTATACTTGGCATTTTTGCTTTTCCTCTGCGTAAGTCCTTTAATAACAACGACTAATAATTTACTCTAAATAGTGATATACCATCAGCTTATATTTAATCGACAAATCTATTCTCTGGCTTAACGGGAAAAAACAAGGCAGTCACTGTGTCGAGCAAAGTCTACTCGTCCGATATTATTGCTTCTTTATAGTCCATAAATTCGATATAATCCATAAAATCACTTTAATTACCTAAATCTGAGGAGTTGCTAAACGTAGTTTTAATTAAATCAAAAAAAATTAAATAAAATCGGTTTTTTACTTGACAATAGTAAACTGTGATGTAATATAATTAAATGTAATATGCATTTTATGAAGTTTAATTTTTAGAAGACGAGTATTGCCAGATGAATAAAGAAAGGAGCACGTGAAAAATGGTAAGAAGAATTGTAGGTATAACTGGTATTGGTCTCTGGGTGATACTAATTGCAGTTGCAGCGGCATTTCAAGGAAAAGCCAATGGTAACGAACAGATGTTTAAGAACCTTCCTGAAGGCTGGAAGGTAGAGAAATCCTTCTTAGTGTCGAAGGAGCAAACAGCAGCTATCAGCCGTAATCTCGGCGGTGAAATCTCCAAGCTCACAAATACGGTCCTTTCATTCAGAGGGAAGCAACTGCAGGTAAACGTCATCCACTGTCCAACAATGAATGAGACAGAGAAAATTTATAAGGCTGTGCTCGAAGTTCACAATGGCATTGCTGACTTTGCGTTGAGGGATGACAATTTAGTCGTGGAATTTGCCAAGTGCAACGATGTTAAACTGGCAAGGCAAGCTCGGCAGGCATTGGGGCTTGAACTTGCTCGGCTGGACAGTATTGCTAAAAGGGTTATCAGGAAGATACCCGTGGACTGGCAAATTGATGATTCTTTTATAGCTTCTCCTGAACAGACCATCGCTATTGGGAAAAAACTTGGTGGACGTATTAAAGGATTATCGAATACTATTTTTTTAGTTCAGGCAAAGCAGTTTCAAATGAATGTTATCGAGTGCATGACACCGCAGGATACCGAGAAAATTCAAGAGAATATTCTCAGAACGAAAAAAAACCCTGCTTTTTGCCTTAAGTTTGGAGATTTAGTTGTGGAATTTGTAGGTGATGATGTCGAACTTGCAAAGAAGGCTGTTTATGCTTTGGGGATTAAACCTATGCCTATCGAAACTCAGGCAAAGGATTTGGTTAACTCGCTGGCGAGTGGTGATTATAAAAAAGCGGTGGAGAATTTCGATGATACTATGAAAAAGGCGCTGCCAACAGATAAACTAAAAGAAGTATGGAATTCGTTAATCGTCAGTTCAGGTTCTTTTATAGAGCAAATAGGCCTTCGTAAAGAGAAAATACTTCAGTACGATGTGGTATTCGTCACGTGCAAATTTGATAAGTCGGTTCTGGATGCTAAGGTTGTCTTCAACGACAAACAACAAGTAGCTGGCTTATTTTTCGTTCCGCCTCGGTCCTCTGTTGAAAAGTAGGTTTGTATGGGACTGGAGGTAGATTGCTGACTGGATTACAAGGCCATAATGAATATGGAGCAGAT
Organism: uncultured Pirellulales bacterium; assembly: GCA_964568985.1. Lineage (GTDB taxonomy): Bacteria > Planctomycetota > Phycisphaerae > Sedimentisphaerales > Anaerobacaceae > CAZBWE01. The sequence continues at coordinate 6,976 of CAZMSP010000015.1, read as the reverse complement.
TTATGAAATTATTGCCAACAATATGTCCGGCGTGCAATAATCAACTCAAAGCAAAAATTCTTATCTGTGAGCATTGCCAAACCGAAATTCAGGGCGAATATGAACTGCCGGCGCTAACAAAACTGCCGCCGGAAGACCAGGCGTTTATACTTGAGTTTATAAAATCAAGCGGTTCATTAAAGGAAATGGCCCGGATTTTGCGACTGAGCTACCCAACGGTTCGTAATCGTCTCGATGAGATAATTGAACACCTCAAGCATGCTGAGAGTAGCCAGGAAAATAGTTGAAAGGAATACCGTGAAAGAAATCAAGAATAGCAGCATAATTGTATCCCGCCGAGGCATTAGTCAACGGCTGTTTAATCCTTTTAGATTTGTAGCTGGCTATAAGGCCATGCTATTGGGTTTAGGGATTATATTGATAAGCGCATTCATTGGGTCGCTCAGCAATACTCATTTTGACGGTGTCCTGGACGTACACATAGGCCTTGAGGCCCCTATGTGGTATTTCTTTGCCGAGGGCGTAATAGATTGGCTATCTTTGACAGTTCCGCTTTTTTTCTTTGGTTTGATTGTATCATCCTCGGCCTTGCGGATGATAGACGTTTTGGGGACTCAGGCATTGGCTCGCTGGCCATACTTAATCACTTCTATTGTGATGCTCCCTGAGGCCAATCGAAGATTTAGTATGTATCTAATATCCAGATTCACTTCCACGGCCGATTCTGTAGCGTTGAAATATGCGGATTTGTGCATATTTATTTTGGTTGGCATTTTTGCTGTCTTGATGGCTGTCTGGATGGTTGCGTTAATGTATCGTGCCTATGCGGTATCCTGCAATATAAAAGGGGCAAGGGCGATCATCACTTTCGTCGTGAGTATAACAGGCGCTGAGGTGCTATCCAAGTTTTTGATATTACTACTGTTACAGTAAAAAGCCGCACAACTGATAAAACCCTTACAGTCCATAAAAGTTGCTGTTCATTACAAAAAAGGCCTGTGCAAACAGGCCTTTTATATACTGCGTGGCTATCCCCCACCTGCGCCGCAAGAAAGCGTTCGAAGAGAACCCATTATTTCCAGGTGGGTAATCATTGCTTGCGTCCGAAAGTCCTATCAAAGTAGGCGTTTCCGACCCGTCAAGACCCGATTTCCCTCAGTATGGGTATCGATTCTTTTCAACACCTACTTTCTTACGAGCGCCGCAGGGATTAGCCCGCATAAATATTTTATACCAAATCACAATAGATAAGTCAAGGAAATAACACAAAAACAGAGCAAGAATAAGCAATTTTTCAACAAACTTCTGAAAAATTTAATCGGTCGTTTCATCGCTTTTTCTAAAGCTAAATTCAGGTTTTTATGAAGAATCAAGCATTTATATTATTTGTACTTGTTTTTATTTGTTAGTTTTTTATACTAAAATAAATGTGTTTTTCTATTGTTTTAATAGAGTATCCCTGTTTTACATTTCACACGTATTTTATCAGTGGAGTAAATCGTGGCAAGATTACTTGTCATAGCTAATCGGCTGCAGTTTAGCATCTCGAAAAGGGAAGGTGAGTTTCATTTTCGTCCCAGTCCTGGAGGGCTGGCGACGGGACTATCCTCACTCCCTGATTCATATGAGCGTCTCTGGATAGGCTGGCCGGGGATAGCCAGCGAGAGATTGACCGATGAAGATAAAGACCAAATCAGAAAAAAACTTGCTGCTGAAAATTGTGTGCCGATATTTCTATCACAAAGACAATTAGAGCTTTATTATTCAGGCTTTTGTAACAAGACGATTTGGCCTCTTTTCCATTATTTTTCGGCGCGGACAGTCTATGAATGGCGTTTTTGGCAAGCTTACAATCGAGTAAACCAGTTTTTTTGTGATGAAATATTGAAAATTGCTACAAACGATGATTATATTTGGGTTCACGATTATCAATTGATGCTGTTGCCGAAGCTTATTCGACAAAACCTGCCTAATGCAAAAATAGGTTTTTTTCTTCATATTCCGTTTCCCTCTTTCGAATTGTTTCGGCTGCTATCATGGCGTAAAGAGATAATAAAAGGTTTGTTGGGAGCAGACCTGATAGGATTCCATACTTATGACTATGCACGGCATTTTTTGAGCAGCGTTTGCAGATTAGTTGGTGTTGAGCATACTTTGGGCAAATTTAATATAGATAATCGAGTGGTTCAGGTTGATACCTTTCCGATGGGCATTGATTACCAGAAGTATTCCGCTGCCGTGAGTAACGCAGATGTTAAGAAGGAAGCTGAGAAGGTACGCAAGCAAACTGGAGACCGTAAAATAATATTATCCATAGACAGGTTAGACTATACAAAAGGCATTATCCAGCGATTGGAGGCCTTTGATTTATTTTTGTCGGAAAATCCTGAGTATAAAGGCAAAGTAACGTTAATCATGGTAGCGGTGCCTTCTCGCACAGGCGTCAGGGATTATCAATTGCTCAGGGAGCGACTCGAACATCTTGTTGGCAGAGTCAACGGGGAACACGGGGCGATTGGGTATATGCCGGTTTGGTACCTTTATCGATTTATGCCGTTTGCAAAATTGGTGGCTTTATACAATGTCGCTGATGTTGCTCTGGTTACCCCTCTACGGGATGGAATGAACCTCATAGCCAAGGAATTCATAGCCGCTAAAAGGGACGGCAAAGGCGTTTTAATTCTAAGTGAAATGACCGGTGCAGCCAGTGAGATGGGCGAGGCCTTAATCGTTAATGCCAATAATAAGGAACAAATTGCATCAGCAATTAAAAAAGCCCTGGAAATGCCCGTTGAAGAGCAAGTGGAGCGTAATAAATTGATGCAGGCAAGGTTGTCCCGCTATACAGTATCGAGGTGGAGCCACGACTTTATTGGAGCTTTGATTGATATCAAAGAACAACAGCAAAAGCTATCCGCTCGGAAGTTGTCCAAATCGGCAAGAGAGCAATTAATCAAGGACTATCACGCAAGTCAGAACCGATTGTTTTTATTAGATTATGATGGAACGCTGGTGAGTTTTAAGGAAAGGCCGGAAAAAGCAGGTCCAGATAAAAAAACCTTGAATTTAGTAAAGTGCCTATCAAGCGACAAGAGTAATGAAATTGTAGTAATTAGCGGGCGAGATAAGCAGACATTAGAGCAATGGCTGGGGTCCCTTAATATCGGATTGGTTGCCGAACATGGTGGCTGGTTTCGCCGCAAAGGTCAAGATTGGCAATGTATCAAAACCTTTGGGAACCAATGGAAAGAAACCATCCGACCTGTGCTTGAGCTTTACGCAGACCGTACTCCGGGGGCATTCATCGAAGAGAAGGACTTCTCTTTGGTGTGGCATTATCGTCGAGCATCTCCTGAATTGGCCAATGTCCGAGTTCAGGAGCTGAGGGATACTCTTTTGAACCTGACGGCCAATCTGGATGTTGGCGTATTTGAGGGGAACAAAATAATTGAGGTCAAAAATCAGGGTATTAACAAAGGTCGGGCTGCTGATTTGTGGCTTTCACAACAAAAATGGGACTTTTTACTGGCTGTAGGGGATGATTATACCGATGAAGAAATGTTCACCGTGTTGCCGGAGAAGGCATATTCGATTAGGGTGGGCATGAGCATCTCCAAGGCCCGATTTAATGTTGACTCCGTTGAGGAAGTCAAATCATTGCTGAGAGAGTTGACAGGAGACTAAATATGTTAAGTCTGGACGATTTTCGTGGTATTGTACCTGATAAGAGGATAGCTGAAATTTACGCCAGAGCGAGGAGGCTTTACGGCAAACATATTGTCCACGTCAATGCAACATATCAAGGAGGCGGTGTGGCGGAGATTCTTTATTCTTTAGTTATACTTATGAATGATGTAGGTATCGATACTGGATGGAGGATTCTCCATGGGAGTCAGGAGTTTTTTGAGATTACAAAGCAATTTCATAATGCACTCCAGGGTGCTGATTTGAATCTTTCGGAGAGGAAAAAGGATTTATATTTACAAGTTAATGATACTTTTTCGAGGTTCACACATCTGAACCACGACTGTGTTATTGTGCATGACCCACAGCCGCTTTCTATGATTAGGGCCTATAGGAAACGTCAGCCTTGGATATGGCGATGTCATATCGACCTAACCAATCCGCATAAAGAACTGTGGGATTTTCTGAAAGGCTATCTTCTCAAGTATGACCAGATAGCAGTATCCAGCGAGAAATATCTTAAGGATGACTTGCCGGTGGAGCAGAGGTTGATGTTTCCAGCTATTAATCCACTTAGCCCCAAGAATCGTGATATCACTGAACAGACCATGCTCGAGCATATTAAAAAAGCTGGAATCCCAACGGATAAGCCGGTCATTACGCAAGTTTCCCGGTTGGACCCCTGGAAAGACCCCCTCGGCGTAATTGAAGTATTTAAAAGAGTCAAAGAAAAAATCGATTGTAGGTTGGTTTTTTGCTACAACGTAGCCAGTGACGACCCGGAAGGGCTTAGGATGTATAACAAGGTATATCGCAAAGCTAATAAAATGGTGAAAACCAGAGATATTGTGTTCGTCGTTGGCAATCAAGAGTTACTGGTTAATGCCATACAAAAGTACTCCAGCGTTGTAATCCAGAAGTCTATTAGAGAGGGCTTTTGTTTATCAGTTACCGAGGCGCTCTGGAAACGCACACCGGTTGTGGCCTCCAATGTGGGGGGCCTACCTATTCAGATACAAGATGGGGAAAATGGATTTTTGCTTGAACCTGATGATACGAATGGTTTTGCAGACCGCATTATCCACATTCTTAAAAATCCGAAAGAAGCCAAAAAAATCGGTGATAAAGCCAGAAAGACGGTCCAGCGAAAATTCCTGATAACCCGCCTGCTTTCGGACTATTTGGATATGCTGAATTCAATAATGAACAGATAGAATATATCAATAACGTGTAATTTCGCACTGATTACACTGCAAGTAGTATATCACATTCCGTGCGCTTACGAAGTTCAAAAAGCATCTGGCAAAGCTAAATGAATCGTTAATATGTTGTTAAGCTAAGCTCTATTGTACCCGAGCGCCGCCCGTTAAAAGCGCCTTCCGCCACCTCCGCCTCCACCTCGACCACGACCTCCGGTTTGAGGACGAGCCTCATTGACGTTCACAGCCCGTCCCTTCAAATCTTTGCCATTCAGGCCGTCAATTGCAGATTGAGCTTCATCCTTAGAGGGCATTTCCACAAACCCAAATCCTCTCGATTCGCCACTGAATTTGTCCTTGATAACATTGGCGGATTCAACCTGGCCGAAATCACCAAAGGCCCGAAGCAAATCCTCTTCTGTAACATCACGCGACAAATTACCTACATAGATATTCATTTTGATTTCCCTTTCTTGTCCTTAAATCAGCCTTAAAAACTTCTGTCCGTATTTCGGCCATTATTAATCACCGCCTTATTACGGCATCGCCTTCAAAAGGCCGATACATTTACAGTATCACAGATAGTTCTCACTTTGTCAAAGAAATTATTATTTTTCTGCATATCTTTCCAACTATTGCTCGTTAGAAATCAGTTGTGGCAATGCAATATGAATCATATAGTTCGCAGCTCTGCGCCGACAGACTGCGTTAAGCTCGTCACAATATTGGCTTCAAATCGGTCAACGCTGTCATGTGTTAATGTTCCGTCTTCGTCTCTGAAGCGCAATGAAAGTGTTACGCTCTTTTTGCCGATGGGGATGCCCTTACCGCGGTATATGCCGACGAACTGAATTTCCTGAAGCTCAGCGGCTGCCTTTTTCTTTACAGCTTTGACAATATCAGCCCACTTGATTGTTTCGTCAACAATGATTGAAAGGTCGCGCTCTATCGCTGGGAATCTAGGGATTGGCTTGACTTTTACGGTACCGTTGTGCAGGGATAAAAGCTGTTCGAGGTCCAGCTCTGCAGCAGCAGGCGAGAGATTTTTGAAATCGAATTTTTCTTTAACGGCCTGCGAAACAACCCCTGCGGCACCGATTACCTGGCTATTTACCTTTATTTTTGCTCCGGTTTTCGCCCAGAGAAGCTCAGCAGGGTCAAAAACCATTTGTGTATCTCCACCGATATTTTTTATCAGGCCTTCAATCACACCACGTAAATCTCTTAAATCACTGTCACAAACCAGAGCCAGTCTGGTCTTTTCTACCGGCAAAGTATCCGTTTTACCGGTCGGCACAAAGGTATCTGCAATCTCGAATATCCTGCACGGAAGGTTCTTTGCGTTGACATTTGTTTTCAGAACCGTGAGCAAAGAGCCAATAAGACTCTGTCGAAGCAGATTTCCACTTTTCCTGGACTCTTCTCTTACTCCAATATGTTCTTTGTGCTGCGGGTCTGCAAAAAGTCCGGCAATAGAACTGTCAATAAACCCCACGGTAATCGTCTCGTAAAAGCCGCAGCTATTAAGGTACGTTCCAACCGCGCCGGCTAATTTCTGACGAACATCAACCGGCGCTACTTCGATACTAATCTTTTGCTCTGTCGGTATTTTATTATAGCCATCTACACGAGCCACTTCCTCAGTTAAGTCGACCTCGCGATAAATATCACTTCGCCACGAAGGCACTGTGCAGACTATCAAGTCGTCCTTTCTTTGTGGTTTGAAACTTAACGCTGAGAGAATTCTCACTGCTTCTTCAGCGGATATTTCGATGCCGAGGAGCTTATTCAGACGCGATAATCGCAGGGTTACTTCTTTTTGAGCTGGTTTTTTGGGATAAGTATCAACCACACCTTTGGCTACTTTGCCCCCTGCTACCTGTGTTATCAATTGTGCAGTGCGCTTAGAGGCCCAGTCAATCATTTCGATATCCACTGTTCGTTCGAATCTAAAAGCTGCTTCTGACGGTAACGCCAGCCGACGAGACGTCGTACGGACGCTGACCGGGTCAAAGTAAGCATCTTCCAGAAGGATTGAAGTGGTGGTATCGCTCACTTCTGTATCCAGACCACCCATAACGCCGGCTATAGCC
>CAZMSP010000014.1:0-26047 GCA_964568985.1 uncultured Pirellulales bacterium | reverse complement strand
ACGGCGGCACCCCTGGGTCCTTCACGAAGAAATACGTTCTGAAGATAGTCAGGTCAAGTGCCTGCACACGCCACAACGTAGTCTTTCTATGGCCAAGGTCGGCACAGATACCATTTGGTATCGCGGCCAGCTCAGGATCCTTCTTGAAAAATGCCGCCCTGAAAAGAGCCAGGTCAAGTGACTGAACGCGCCATAACGTAGTCTTCTTGCCGTTTATATCACCACGGCACTGGTACTTGTAGCACCAGCAGTTGGGATAGCCCCAAGCAACCCAGTCAGCGTACTCCGGGGGGCCGGCGTTGCCACCAATCAGGCATTCCTGAGTGGTCAGCTCAAACGCCATATCCCACGAGCCTTCCAGATTCATAATCGGTTCACCTGCTTCAAACGGTTGACCAATAACAGGAGCAGTGGGCTGCCAAATCCTTATCGCATCGTCGTTGAAGAAGTGCGGACGAGTCTTCCAGCCCCAGTACCACATCTCCGGCTGAACTTCATAAACGGCCGCAATGCTAATCCAGTAGATTGCATTTTCGTTCGGGTCCTGCCAAAACCAGTTTGCATCCGGCAACTGCAGGTTATACTTAAAGCAAGTATCCGGCGGATATTGCGGGTGAACGTCGAAGCCGACAAACTGTTCGTCCACTTCGTTCATATCGGCGAGATACTCCCAAATCATCATACCCGGATGGCTCCATGGCTGGTCAACTCCTGCCGGTACGTCTGTCCAGATACCGATGTGGAATCCCATCAGTGGAAATGGAGATGGCATAGGTTCGGTCCACCCATAATATGAGCCCCACCAGTGAACGTCCGTAACAGGACGCTGGTCATTGCAGGGCCAGTCATCGGCCACAATCTGCATCCAGCCGTATATCGATGGCTCATCCCAGCCGTAGTACTCACCCGGTCCTAACTCTTCCGGCGGCTGTGACCACTTGTAGAGCACTTCTTCCTCTTCTTCGATAGTAACTTCGTGGTCTTCGACCTCACCATCCAGCGCAAGACCGGTAGGACTGCCGGTACCCTGGCTGCTTATTCGGCAGCGGGCAAAGGTCTGGCCGACCACTGAGCCAATCGGCGCCGTCACCGGTATTGCACTCAATCCGGAGCCCAGCATGCCGCCGAACACTAATTCACCTGCGTCGTTCCAGCTACCATTGCCGTTAAAATCTATCCACAGCTCAACAAATCCGCCGAGACCTGTGGGTTCATAAACCTCAATGATAATGTATGCCGGTATGCCCTGAGTCAAGGTCGGAATTGTCACACCGTCCTCATCGTCATTACCGTCGTTGTCATCGCCTAATGCCTGCGGGTCGGGTTGGCCGTCACCTTCAGGGTCGGGCATATCGTCAGCAAGGCCAAGCCACAGCAGACCACCAATGATGTGTCGTGCGCCATCGTTAGCAAGAAGCGTCGGATAGGGCGGGTCATTGGCATCGCCGAAGTCAAGCTCCTCTACAGGCTGCTCAGCATCGGGGTCAGTGAACAGGATAAACGACATATCCGCACTGGCTTCTGTTCGGTCGAATACTTCATACCATTGCCACTGTTCGCCATCCTCTATAATCGGCCAGCCGAAAACGGCATCGTCATTGTACACGTGCTCATGGAGCGTCCAACCCCATTGGTACTCCGGATAATGTTCCACGTAAGCAGCCACAATCATCAGCCAATAAACCGCTTCGTCTTCTTCCTGCCAGAACCACTCGTCCTCTGGCAGACGCACCGAATAACGGAAAACAGATTCATAACCAAGCTGCTCCGGAATAGGTATCTCGGGATGCTTATCGTAGCCGACTAATACCTCATCGTAATCATACGCATTGTAATCCCAAATCATCTCACCGGGATGACTGTACGAGCCGGCAACATTTGGATCAGCCGGGACATCCGTCCAGATAGAAATCCAGAAGTAAGCCGGCGGTTCAGGACGCATTGTCGGCCCATGGCAGGGTATGTAGGTATAGCCAAGGTAGGAACCCCACCACGCGAGAGCTGTTATTGGCCTGTTGCTATCGCAGGGCCAATCATCAGCAACCGCCTGCAACCAGTCCAGCCCCTCCGGCCATAATACCATTTCACTTGGCACATCTTCATAGTGTGGCCATTGTCGGATGCCGCAATAATATTGCTCCCACTTGATGTAGTTCGGGTCGGTATCGAGCTCAAAGGTCATATCCATGCTTTCCCCATAAGGGTCTTCAATCGGCCACATCCAGTTGTTGTATGGGTCTACAATTAAACCCGGCTCAAACGGTTCGTTAACCTCGAATACTATAGCATCATCCATCCAGCTCCACGGCCTTGTCTTCCAGCCCCACGGGTACTCGATGAACTCCTCACCCGGCTCATATACCGCCGCGATACTCATCCAGAAGACACTATCCTGGGTTAAATCGTTGAAATCAAACTGCCAGAACCACTCTTCCGGCTCTAATTGCAGGTTATACTGGAAGCAAACATCGTTAGGGAAGTAGTAGTGGTAGAAATCCGTGCCGACCTCATTGATATCAACCCGATTAGCATCCACTTCAATCTGCCAGAGCAAAACTTCTGGATAACTGAAGCCGGGTTCAAGAGGACTTGCAGGAACATTGGACCAGAAGCATATCTTCCAGCCAATAGGAAGAATATCCGGCATTGTTCCAGGGTATATCCAGTCCCAGTATGAACCCCACCAGTGTACGCTTGTTATGGGCATAGTGCCCAGACATCTAAAGTCATCTGCAACAATATGCCAGTATTGCGGTTCCACCGGGTCTCGCAGAGATATTTCGTCCCAGCCGCAATATTCCGGTATTGTGCTGGTAGGGTCAATCTCGATAGGCGGCTGAGACCACTTCGAGTGCTCAATCAGCTGTTTCTTTTCCTCCCTGCCTTCACCGGTAATCATAAACGCCAGGTCCATCGACATCCCCTCGAATGGATGCCCGTAACCGTAAGGATAAATCAGCTCTTCCCAACCCATGAAACCTGGCCAAACCGCATCATCGTTCCAGTGGTCTAACGAGGTTTTCCATCCGAAGTACGCTTCATCATGCGGCATGGCACCCACTAACAGCCAGTAAACGACCGGCTCTTCGGGTGTGCCCTGCTGGATGAATGCTTCGCAAGGGTCGATGTAAAAATCGTACTTGTAGCATTTAGTATCACCAAAGGGCTCATACATCTCGCATGGCATGTAGTAGCCCTCATACAAATCCTGAGCATAAAGACTCGCAGTAAATGTACCCTGGGGGAAGAACCGCCCCCAAAGAAACTCATTTGGTTCTGACCAGCCGGAAGGACCCATCGGATTATCACTCCAGATTTCTATAAAGAAATCCATCGCAGTTGGGTCACCCAAAGGCAGGTAATCGTTGAACCATGAGCCCCAGATGTGCACGTCGAGAATTGGTCCGCTCGTGGTGCATCGGAAATCGTCAGCAGCGGGGCCACACCAAGTTATATCCACGTCGACGCCTGTATCATTAAGGTCGGGAAGCTGCTCCCACTTAATACCGGGTTCTGGCTCTTCCTCATCGCTGGTAATCACAAAGGCCAGGTCCATCGACATCCCCTCAAATTGATGCCCGTAACCGTAAGGATAAATCAGCTCTTCCCAACCCATGAAACCCGACCACACCGCATCATCGTTCCAGTGGTCTAATGAGGTCTTCCAGCCGAAGTTTGTCATTCCATCATACGGCATGGCACCTACAAGCAGCCAGTAAACAACCGGCTCACTGGGCGTGCCCTGCTGGATAAATGCTTCGCAAGGGTCAATGTAAAAATCGTACTTCCAGCACATGCTATCACCATAGGGCTCATACATCTCGCATGGCATGTAGTAGCCCTCATACAAATCCTGAGCATAAAGACTGGCATTAAATTCACCCTGGCTGAACAACCGCCCCCAAAGAAACTCATTCGGTTCTGACCAGCCGGAAGGACCCATCGGATTATCACTCCAGATTTCTATAAAAATGTCCATCGCAGTTGGGTCACCAAAAGGCATCGAATCGTAGAGCCATGAACCCCAGATGTGCACGTCGAGAATTGGTCCGCTCGTGGTGCACAGGAAATCGTCAGCAGCGGGGCCACACATGCTTATATCCACATCGATGCCTGTATCGTCAAGGTCCGGCAACTGCGGGTAGTGCATCTTGTGACCATCGCCCGGATTCCAATCGCCCAATGCGACAGATGCGCCAACAAACAATGTCAGCACACAAACTAATAACAATTTCAGCTTAAAATCTTTCATAATTGAAACCTCCTAAATAATAATATCATGAGCTAAATACAGAGTACAAAAGCACAGTAAATATACAGAATTGAATCTCCTCATAATTAAGTCCTCCACAAAAACCCTAACTCAACATAACTCGTGCTTCGCAGAGTAATAAAAGACTCACGCGGTTATCGCCACGAGAGCTTGTTGTCCTTCATTCTGCGCGCAAAGTATAAGCACTATTCTTCCTGCCGTACAGAAAAGCGAAAAATGAGAAAAAACATATACATCACTTCCGCTCCCCACTATTCGCTAAATCCATTATATCGCGATAATTAAATATATCACTTTAAGCCTGGCTAATCAACGAAAAAAACCAGCAAAATCAGAAAAATCTATAGCAATAATAGTATTTTTTTCTCAAATTCAGGAAAATCCTTGCTATCAGGCAAATATCCACATACGGCTATTGGATTCAGCTCTATTTTTTGTATGTTTTTTGGGGGTTGTAGACCTTTTCTGCGATAAATTCCAGCATCTTGCCGGTACCCTTCTTCAACGCACGGTAAAAGCAGCTTTGATAGCCAACATGGCATTGGCCGGCTTCGACAGATACTTTAAGAAGCAGACAGTCCTGGTCGCAATCGACGAGTATTTGCCGGACTTTTTGAAAATGGCCGCTTTGCTCGCCTTTCTTCCATAATTTTTGCCGCGACCTGCTAAAGTACACGGCATAGCCGGTTTGAATAGTCAGGTCAAGTGCCTGGCGATTCATAAAAGCTGCCATCAGAACCTGCCCCGTCTCTGCATCCTGAGCTATGACCGGTATTAGGCCGGTGTCATCGAATTTCGGAATAAATTCCAAACCTTCTTCGATATCTTTTTTTGTAGCCACCTTGTTACTCCAATGAATTTTTTTCTATTTACTATTGACTATTATTTTTCTTTTCAACATTTCAATAGTCAATTATCAATTTACGTGTTATTATCTGCAAAAACAAGTCATAATTTGTGGAAACTTGCTTTAATGGCCGGTGCTAAAGAAAGAAAGACAAAGCTTTTATTTGTATTGTTCCGCATTTGCTTTGTTATTGCAGGGATTACTCTGGCGGTTATCTGGGCCAGCCAACAGCAAAGATGGCGAAAATTAACAGAAATTAAACCGGCGATTTTTGCGTGCTCACTGGGCATCTTTATTATAGCTCAGATTATAATCGGATTGCGCTGGTGGCTTCTGCTAAGGTCTCAATCAATATTAATACCGTTTTTCTCTGCAGTGAGACTACATTTTTTGGGATTGTTCTACAATAATTATATGCCTGGCTCTGTCGGAGGCGATTTGATTCGGGCCTGGTATATTACCAAGCATACAGATAAAAGGTTCGAGGCAGCTTTATGCGTGTTTGTCGACAGGGTCGTTGGATTATTGAGCACGCTTATAATAGCCATTTTTTTCTATACGCTTTTTTTAAGAGGTGAGACTCTTGGCATAGGCGCTCGGAAGAATCTCGGTTTTCTAAACTCTATTAAAGACCACAGGTTGATTCTTATTTGGCCGTTTGTCTTTATAGCATTGATTTTCTTCGGCCTTTTGTTGCACGGGAAAGGCCGGGCGATGCTGAAAAAAATTTGTTTGTATATCAGCAACCGTGCGTTAATGACGGTTCAAAAGTTCAACAAAGCCATCCTTCTTTACTGCAAAAAACCTCTTACTTTGCTGGCTGCATTCGGATTAACTGTTTTTTTACAGCTTATGACAATCACCGGTTTCTGGTTTATTGGGCAAAGTCTTGGTATTACAGCGAGCATCAAATATTACTACGTTTTTTTCACACTGACGTGGGTATTAGGGGCTGTTCCAGTCAGCATAGGCGGCGCTGTCGTGGTGGAAGGGATGCTAATGGTGCTGTTTATTAAGTTTGCCGGCGTTGCAGAGAACGATGCTTTTGCTCTTGCTCTTTCTCAGAGATTTGTCTGGATGATTGCTTCTCTGCCAGGAGCTCTGATACATTTGATTGGCGCACACCTGCCAAAATAACCGGCCAGTTAAACTCATTTACCACAGAGGATTCAAAGAATCGATGGTTAATTATAAAATAAACCTGCTTTGGCAACTTCCGCGCCCTTGTTGCTAAAAATATAACCAGCCAAAGAAAACAAAAATCATTGTCAATTCTCCTATACGCCTTACTTTAGTTTTGCCTTGTCTTTGGGCCTAATCAATGCTATATGTTTGGATTATGGCGACGAAAATAGCAGTTCCAATAGCTGCAGAAAATCCGGACGAGGCAAAAAAGCAAATCAAAGCAGCCCTGGCAGCAGGGGCCGAGATGCTCGAATTGCGAAGCGATTACCTCGAAGACTTAAGTGTTGATATGGTTAACAATCTCGTTACCGAAGTGAAAAAGGCCAGCCGAAAAAAAGTGCCTATCATTGTAACCTGCCGGGACAAAAAGCAAGGCGGAGCAAGAGAATATCCTGACCGATTACGAACTGATGTATTAGCAGGCGCACTAAAAGCAGGCGCCGAATTTGTTGATTTCGAATACGAAAAATTCCGCTTTGTAGAAAACCAGGAGAGACTGCAGAAAGGGTTATCGCAGAACCCAAAGGCACGGCTGATTCTGTCAGCTCATAATTTCGAGACAAGATTTGATAATATCAGGAAAGTGTATCGCAGTATCCTGACAGTCTCTCCGGCGGCGATACCCAAACTTGTATATACGGCAAATCATATCAACGACTGCTTCGAGGCCTTCGATCTGCTGCACAAAACAAGTGGAGAACGAATCATCTTCTGCATGGGAGAGGCAGGGCTAATAAGCAGAATCATCGCAAAAAAATTGGGAGGCTTTTTCAGCTTCGCCAGCATAGACGATAAAACTGCAACTGCACCAGGACAGCTAACAATCGAGCAATTGAAGAAATTATATCACTTCGATTCGATAAACCCCGATACGGAACTTTTCGGCGTGATAGCCGAGCCGGTGGGGCACTCGCTTAGTCCTGCGATTCATAATGCGTGCTTTGCAAACAAAAATATGAATAAACTGTATTTGCCGCTGCTGGTAAAAGGCGGGCAAAGTGAATTCGATTTGTTTTTGAACAACGTCATTGTGAGAAAATGGCTGAGCTTTCGCGGCTTTAGCGTGACGATTCCGCATAAACAAAACGCCCTCAGTTACGTTAGAACAAAACAGGGTTTTATAGAACCGTTAGCTGAAAAAATCGGGGCGGTTAATACTCTGGTCATAAAAGGCGATGAGAAACTGGCCGGATATAACACCGATTACGCTGCTGCTTTGGATTCAATCACTTCTGCATTAAAAATTGACAGAGCTGGTTTGAAAGGGCTGCCGGTTGCAGTCATTGGTGCCGGCGGTGTGGCAAGAGCGATAGTGGCAGGTCTTAGTGACGCAGGTGCAAAAATAAAAATCTATAACAGAACTATCCGGAAGGCAGAGAGACTTGCTGCTGAATTTGATTGTGAATTTACCGGGCTGGATGATTTGCAAAATTTAGATGCAAAACTGGTTATAAACTGCACCAGCGTTGGAATGCACCCCAATGTTGACGCAACGCCCTTACCTGAAGGATACCTGAAAAAGGATATGGCGGTTTTTGATACGGTCTATAATCCCGCTGAGACTTTGCTCTTAAAACAGGCAAAGAAAAAGAGATTAAAAAGGATTGACGGCCTATCGATGTTTGCAAACCAGGCCTTGGCACAATTTAAGCTCTTCACCGGAAAAAACGCCAACGCAAAACTTATGCGAAAAACCATTGCTAATTGCCTGTCTCGCAAAAAACCCATATAATATTTTTATCACCGATGAAGATGCAGAATTTGCATTTGCCTGACCATCAAACTATGCCAAGGTTTTATTCTTGACAGCCTAAAGAGGCCTTGATAAAAAGAAGCATAGATTTAGTAAGTTAAAGAGAAAATATAGCTTTGCTATGCGTAGCCCTCTCGCCTCCGGCGAAGCCTTTGGCGGAGCTGGGTCGCAGAGCATAGAAGGGAGTTAAATTATGGCAAAAACAAAGAAAACCCCAGAAGAGAATTCCGGAGGCGGTGACCAGCCGGAACAACCCAAAGAAGGCCAACAAGGACAACCGAGCGAAGAAGTCAATAAGGATGCTCGTATGTGGGCGATGTTGTGCCATTTATTGGCTATTTTTACCGGCTTTATAGCACCCCTGATTATCTGGCTGATAAAGAAAGACGAGGACCCCTTTATCGATAACCAGGGTAAAGAGGCGCTGAATTTCCAGATTACAGTGGCTATAGCAATGGTTGTTTCGTGGTTACTCCTTTTTGTCGTCATTGGGTGTTTTCTTATGCCAGCAGTGTGGATAGTAGATATAGTCTTTTGCATTCTCGCCACTATAAAAGCCAACAGCGGCCAAGCTTATCGCTATCCGGTTAGTATCCGATTTATTAAGTAAGAAACCCCCGACCCCCAGCCATTCGACTTCGCTCAGGGCAGGATTACCGGCGACGGCTAAACAAAACCCCGCGTAAAACGTGGGGCTAAATAATTTTATCTCATCGCAGTTTACCTAGGCAACATCGCAATGCACTTGCAAAATTGCTGTCAGTTCGATATTGTAGCGTAAATGGCAGCAAAATCGCGTAAGAGCAAAGGCCGGCAGCAACCCAAAACAGTTAATAAAAAGGCCTATCGAAATTTCGAGCTTATCGAGAAGTTCGAGGCGGGTCTGGAGCTGTTGGGAACAGAGGTCAAATCGCTCCGGTCTGGTCAGGCTGACCTTTCCGGCTCATACGCAAGGGTTGAAAACGAGCAGTGTTGGCTGGTCGGTGCAAAAATCACCCAATACCAGCAGGCAGGCGCAGCCGGCCACGAGCCGGAAAGAAAAAGGAAACTGCTGCTGCATAAACGCGAAATCCTAAAAATAAGGACTAAACTTGAGCAGCGAGGTTTTACCCTCGTGCCTCTTCAAATTTATTTCAACGACAGAGGATTTGCGAAAATAGAAGTGGCCCTTGCCAGAGGAAAAAGACAGTACGATAAACGAAGGTCAATCACCGAACGTCAGCAAAGGCAAGACATCGAAAGAGATACGAAAAAATACCGAAAGCAATAAGGATAAAAGAACTGCGAGGTGTACAATTATGGCTGAAGAAGAGAAAAAAGAAGAAAAAAAGATTATAATTGACGAGGACTGGAAGAAAGAAGCTCAGAAGGAAAAAGAGATTTTAGCTGCGCAGGAGGAAGGCGAGAAAAAACCCGACGAGGAAGGTACACACCGCGGGCCTTTGCCGGAGGGGAATTTTGCCGCGCTGGTAAGCATGCTTACCACGCAGGCATTATTTGCTATGGGCGTGCTGCAAGTAAAGGGGCAGGAACCAAGAGAGCCGGATTTGGAGCTTGCAAAGTACCAAATCGATATGCTCGAGACGCTGCGGGAGAAGACCAAAGGCAACCTGACCGAAGCAGAAGAGAAGGTCCTTGAGAATACTCTCAACGAGCTTCATATGGCCTACGTTAAGGTCGCAGGGTAACGAGGGATGATAGACGAGGGTCGATAGACGATTATTCTGAATTTTATCTTCTGATTAATGGGTTAATGACATTGGCAGATGTTTTAGAGCAAATAATCATCGATAAGAAAGCTGAGGTTGAGCTTCGCAAATCGCAGCTTGGCATTGAGCAGCTTAAAGAAAAGATTCGCCCGATGCGCAAGTGCCGCAACTTCTATAAAGCGGTTACCAGGCCGAACAGCCGAGGCATAAACGTAATAGCAGAGGTGAAAAAGGCCTCGCCGTCTGCAGGGGTTATTTGCGAGAATTTTGACCCTGTGGCAATAGCGCAAAGTTATAAAAAATGCGGGGCTGATGCAATCAGCGTTCTTACAGATGAGAAATATTTTCAAGGTCGGCTCGAATATATAGAGCAGATAAAAAAGGCGGTTGATTTACCTGTCCTGCGAAAAGACTTCATCATTGACCTGTGGCAGGTGTATGAATCGCGTGCCGCCGGCGCAGATGCAATACTGCTGATAGCCGAGGCGCTAAAGCCCGGCGAATTGATGGATTTCATGATAGCTGCAGCCGAGTTGACACTAACCGTCCTTTTGGAAGTTCACCAGGCCGATACAATACTTGCTGTACGCAGTATGATTGGTTTTCCCAAAAAGGGCTATAGCGTTCTCGGAATAAACAACCGCAACCTTAAAACAATGAAAGTGGACTTGAACACAACCAGCCGTTTAGCGGAACTGCTCGAAAATAAAAACGAACTCGTAACCGAAAGCGGGGTAAAAACACGAGACGATGTCGAAAAGCTAAAAGACATCGGCGTTAGAGCGGTTTTGATTGGTCAGGTGCTGTGCGAAAGTGATAATATCGAAGCGAAGTTTAAAGAGTTATTCGGCTGACAATTTGGAAAATCGAAGGAAGGTTTAATATTATGAATATACTGCTTTATTTGCTTTTGGGTCTTGTTACCGGTGTTTTTAGTGGTTTAATCGGTATAGGCGGAGCGATAATTATTATACCCTGCCTGGTTCTTTTGTTCGGATTGTCACAACATACGGCACAGGGTACGACGCTGGCCCTGATGGTACCGCCTATTGGTCTTCTTGCTGCCTGGATTTATTACAAGCATGGCTATGTGGATCTGAAAATAGCTGGCCTTATATGTCTGGGCTTTTTCATAGGAGGCCTGTTAGGGGCCAAATTCGCACTTAAAATCCCGGATGAGCTCTTACGAAAAATCTTCGGCGCAGTACTACTTTTCACATCTTTGAAGATGATTTTCTTCAAATGAAAAACCCACAAATTGCTAATTAGGTTCTACTATTTAGAAACCTGCTTATTTCCCCTTCTGCGATTTCTGGATTTTTGCCCAGGTGTCTTTAAGGGTAACCGTGCGGTTGAATACGGGTTTGCCGGGAGAGCTGTCGGGGTCAACGCAGAAATAGCCGAGCCGTTCGAATTGGAAACGATTTGGCGGTTTTGCATCTTTTAAGGATGGCTCAACAAAACAATCCGTCAAAACTTCCAGAGAGTTTGGATTCAGGTTGGATGTGAAATCCTTACCTTCTTCCGTATCGTCCGGATTTTGCTTTGTAAACAAATGGTCGTAAAGACGTACTTCGGCTTTGAGTGCGTGTGGGGCGGAGACCCAGTGCAAAGTAGATTTGACCTTTCGGCCATCTGGAGCGTCACCGCCTCTTGTAGCCGGGTCATAGGTGCAGTGCAGCTCGATAATTTGGCCATTTGCATCTTTAACGATGTCCTTGCAGGTAATAAAATATGCGTATCGCAGTCGAACCTCCCGGCCGGGAGCAAGACGGTAGAACTTTTTGGACGGCTCTTCCATAAAATCGTCCTGCTCAATATAAAGCTCCCGCGAGAAAGGAACATTCCGTGTGCCGGCAGCGGGGTCCTCGGGATTATTTATAGCTTTAAGCTCTTCAACCTTATTTTCAGGATAGTTATCGATAATTACTTTGAGCGGCTTGAGAACAGCCATAACGCGTGCAGATGTTTTGTTCAAGTCCTCGCGGAGGCAGTGCTCCAATAGTGCGATGTCAATAGTACTATTGAATTTGTTGATGCCGATGACCCTGCAGAAGTTTCTGATAGCCGCCGGTGAGTAGCCGCGTCTTCGCAGACCGCTAATGGTCGGCATTCGTGGGTCGTCCCAGCCGCTGACAAGGCCTTTCTGCGCCAACTGCTGGAGTTTGCGCTTGCTCATTACGGTGTAAGAAAGATTGAGGCGGGCGAATTCTATCTGCTGGGAATGGAAAATACCTAACTGCTCGAGAAACCAGTCATACAAAGGCCGATGGTTTTCAAATTCGAGTGTGCAAATCGAATGGGTGATGCCTTCGATGGAATCTTCCAATCCGTGTGCCCAGTCATAAGTTGGATAAATGCACCATTTGTCAGATGTGCGTGGATGTGCTGCGTGCAGGATGCGGTACATAACAGGGTCCCGCATATTCAGGTTTGGATGCGCCATATCTATTTTCGCACGCAGTGTGCGAGAGCCATCCGGAAATTCGCCGGCCCTCATTCCCTCGAACAAGTCGAGGTTTTCCTCGATGCTGCGGTTGCGATATGGACTGTCTTTTCCCGGCTTGGTCAAGGTGCCGCGATATTCTCTGATTTCGTCAGGTGTTAAATCGCAAACATAGGCCTTGCCGGCCTTTATAAGCTGAATAGCGTACTGATACATCTGCTCGAAGTAGTCCGAGGCATAGTATAATCTCCTCTGCCAATCGAAGCCGAGCCAGCGGACGTCTTCTATAATCGAGTCGATGTATTCCTGCTCTTCTTTTACTGGGTTGGTGTCATCGAATCGCAGATTGCACAGACCGCCGAATTCTTCTGTAATGCCGAAGTTAAGACAGATGCTTTTAGCATGACCGATGTGCAAATAGCCGTTCGGCTCAGGTGGAAATCGAGTATGAACTCGGCCGCCCCATTTATTCGTCTTCAAATCTTCCGCTACAATCTGCCGAATAAAATCAAGCCTGGCATTATCGTCACTACCGTTTTTTCTGGGGTTCGTTGTTTTCACTTATTCTGGCCTTGATACCGGACAATGGTGACAAACTTGTCTATACCAACACCAGCATTTTAGCATATTATATTTATCAAGACCAGCCAAACATATTTAATAACCACAATATCTGGTTCTTGACAATAGCAACGGTTTAGCTTAACCTATTTATTCCTTATACTTTTTACAGTCGATGAGAAACTGTAAGCTATGTCTGAGAAAGTGGTAACACGTTTTGCGCCGTCGCCGACGGGCTATCTACATGTCGGTGGTGCTCGAACTGCCCTGTTTAACTGGTTATATGCAAGGCGGATGGGTGGGGCATTTATCCTCCGCATTGAGGATACCGACCAAAAGAGAAATACCCCAACCGCTATCCGGCAGGTAATAGAGGACCTGCGCTGGCTGGGCATCAAATGGGACGAAGGCCCGGAAGTTGACGGGCCGAATGGGCCGTATTTTCAGTCCCAGCGGCGGGATATCTATGATAAATATATAAACAAGCTTATAGACGAACAAAAGGCGTACTGGTGCTTCGAGACACCGGAAGAACTCGATGCGCTTCGCAAAGAAGCCGAAGCCCAAAAGCAGAACTTCATCTATCCTCGTCCCAAAGATTTCCCTGATTCAAAAGATGTGGAAAAGGCACGGGCCGAAGGCCGAGACGTTACAGTACGCTTTGCTGTCCCACAGGATAAACCAATCGTAGTTACCGATGAGGTACGCGGCGAGGTTACGTTCGCTCCAGAGAAAATCAGTGATTTTATCATACAAAAAAGTGACGGCTTTCCCACATATAACTTTGCGTGTGTGGTTGATGACTATTTGATGAAGGTAACGCATATTATCCGCGGCCAGGAACACCTGATGAATACGCCCGGCCAGCAGGAGCTATGGAAAGCCCTGGGATTTGGAGAGCTGCCGAAATATGCGCATATGTCCGTTACTATAAGCGAAGGAGGCGGAAAACTCTCCAAACGTGAGCGGCCCAAAGCACTTCGTAAGGCCATCAAAGCAAGAGAAGATATTGACCGGCAGAAATTAGCTGAAGCAGGAAGGCTGAGCACCGAAGAGTTTGAGTCCTTTATAAAAGGCAAGACTATGCCTGATATGCCCTGCGTGGATGCGATGGCAGAACATCTTGACGTGCAACTGCCGGAGATAAATATCGTTGATTTCTTCAAAAACGGCTATCTACCGGAAACAATGGCGAATTTTCTTGCACTATTGGGCTGGAATCCTGGGGATAAACGTGAAATTATGTCTGTTAAGGAATTGACCGATTGCTTCGACCTTTCGCGTCTGACAAAGGCAAACAGCTTATTCGACCGTCAGAAACTTATTGCTTTCAACACTGAGCATATTCGACAGGCCAGTAAAGAAAAACTCCTTGGCCATTTTAAGGAGTACTTAAAAGCCGTCGAATCTCCGGTCATTGATGCGGACGATAAACAGCTTGAGAAAATTATAGAATTGTGTGCTGGTGCAAGGACATTAGCAGATATTGAGCGCAAAAGCAGATTTCTTTTTATTGGTGACGAGCAGGTTCAGTACGACGACAAGGCGGTAAAAAAAGTCCTGCTCAAAAGCGACGGCCTGGCTGTTTTGGCAATTGTTCGTGATAAACTTGCGGCTATGGAGCAGTTTACCGAGCAAGCCATTGAGGATATGCTTCGAAGCCTGGCTGAAGAAAGGCAAGTCGGACTCGGTAAAGTCGCCCAGCCGTTGCGCGTGGCTCTATGCGGGACAACGGTCAGTCTGCCAATCTTCGATTCCGTCCAGATGTTGGGTAAAGAAAAAACATTGAGAAGAATAGATATCACCCTGAAAAAATTCGCAATAGAGTCAAAGGAAGGGAAAAGTTAAGAATGTCGTTATTAGTAACCGGCTCGATAGCGATTGATACGGTAAAGACGCCACACGGTGTCAGCGAAAACTGCATTGGCGGCTCGGCTGTGTATTTCAGTATGGCAGCGAGTTTCTTTTCGCCCGTTCGATTGGTCGGCGCAGTCGGTGCGGATTGTCCGTTTGATTTTGCCAAAGTTTTTGCCGGCAGAGATGTCGATTTAACAGGTTTGGAAGTTAGAGAAAACAGCAAGACATTCCGCTGGGTCGGGTCATATAGTGAGAATATGGACAACCGGACAACAGATTATATTGAATTAAATGTCCTTACAGAAGAGCCGCCAGCCGTGCCCGCCGAATTTCGTGACAGCAAATTTGTCTTTCTGGCGAATACGGCCCCCAATCTTCAGCTTAAATTACTCAATCAAATCGATAAGCCGGTTTTCGCGGCCGCCGATACGATGGATTTCTGGATCGAGGGGCATCCGGAAGATTTGAAAACACTGCTGAAGAAAATCAACTGCCTGATAATCAATGAAGACGAGGCACGATTGCTGGCGGCCGAACATAACCTGATAAAAGCAGCGGAGAAAATCCTGGATATGGGTACGGATGTGGTGATTATTAAAAAAGGCGAGTCTGGTTCTGTGATGTGTAATACCAACGGAGATAAATTCATTCTACCTGCTTATCCGGCCACGGAGGTCAAAGACCCTACCGGCGCAGGCGACAGCTTCGCAGGCGGATTTATGGGTTATCTGTCACAAAGCGGCAAAACGGACTTTGCCACATTAAAAACAGCGGTCGCTTATGGTACAGTTGCTGCTTCATTTACTATCGCAGGTTTTTCATTGAATGGATTAACCGCCATAGATAAAACCAAAATTGATGACAGATTCGAAACTTTACGAAAATGCACAAGTTTTTAACCGGAAGATAAAATGCGAGTATTTATAGCGATAGATATTGGCGAGGAAATCAGGAGGGGCCTGGCCGATTTGCAAACCGAGCTGCAGAGCAAAGTTGATATTAAAAAAAGTGACGTCAAGTGGGTAAATCCGAAGAACATACATTTGACGTTAAAATTTTTAGGTGAGATTAAAGACAAAGACGTTGTCGAGGTCTGCAATATTACTAAAGAGGCGGCTGGGAGGCACAAGAGCTTTGAGCTGGACGTAGAATCGGTCGGCTATTTCGGCGGCAAAAGCGCCAGAGTTTTATGGATTGGCACAGGCAAAGGATGTGATAATCTGTTAGAATTGCAAAACGACCTTGAGCGGCAGCTGGATTCGGCCGGCTGGCCGGCTGAAAAGAGGCAATTTTCCGGCCATCTGACCCTTTGCAGAATAAGAAACCCCAGGGCAGGTTTTGAGCTGGCGCAAATGAGTGAATCCTATAGGGATTTTAAGCTTGGAACAGTGTCAGTTAATTCGGTTTCTGTTTACCAGAGCCAGTTGATGCCGAGCGGCCCTATTTATATTGTGTTAGGTAATTACAAAATGCGTGAAGCGTGATACAGAACAGGAGGAAAACCAAAATGGTAAAGACAAAGAAAGTCGAAACAGTGTCAAAGCCAACCAGTAAAGTGGAGGCCCTGCACCGTGTTATTGCACAGATTGAGAAGCAATACGGTCAGGGTGCAATTATGCAGATGGATGAGCACAAATATGCCAAAATCGCTGGGATCTCGACCGGCTCATTATCGCTGGATATCGCTCTCGGCGGTGCCGGTATTCCGCGAGGCAGGGTTACTGAGCTGTTTGGGCCGGAGTCCTCCGGTAAGACCACTCTGGCACTTCATATAATTGCAAGCGCTCAATGTGCAGGCGGGGTAGCGGCATTTATAGACGCCGAACATGCGATGGACCCGACCTGGGCAAAAAGGTTAGGCGTGGATGTCAGCAGTTTGCTTATCAGCCAGCCGGATAACGGTGAGCAGGCACTTGAAATTGTCGAGATGTTAATCAGGTCCAATTCCGTCGATGTTGTAGTCGTTGATTCGGTTGCCGCACTTACGCCAAAGGCGGAAATTGAAGGCGAAATGGGTGACACGCACATGGCATTGCAGGCAAGATTAATGAGCCAGGCGATGAGAAAACTGACCGCTGTAATTAACAGGAGCAAAACCGCACTTGTCTTTATAAATCAGATTCGAATGAAAATCGGGGTGATGTTCGGCAACCCGGAAACAACGCCAGGTGGCAGGGCATTGAAATTCTACAGCTCTGTACGTCTCGATTTAAGACGACTGACCACCTTAAAAGATAACACTGGTGCTATTGGCAGCAGGATAAGAGCCAGAGTTGTAAAGAACAAAATAGCACCGCCTTTCCGCGACAGCGAGTTCGACCTTATGTTCGACAGTGGAATCAGCTACGAAGGCGACCTGCTCGACCTTGGGCTTGGCTGTGAAGTGCTCGAAAGAAGCGGGGCGTGGCTGAACTACGGTGACATGCGGCTCGGCCAGGGCAGAGAAAATGCCAAGAAGTTCTTGGCTGAAAACAAGGATTTGTGTAAAGAGATAAAAAATAAAATTTTCGCCGCCAAGGGACTTGTGTAACTCAAGAGACGTATTTCGATTCAGGAGATACGAAAGACGAGATATAGAATGTTAAGCGCAAAGCAGATTAGAGACGGCTTTATAGATTTTTTCAGGGATAAAGGACACGAGCTTGTCCCCAGCTCTCCCATAGTGCCTATCGGGGACGAGAGTTTGCTTTTTGCCAATGCGGGAATGAATCAATTCAAAAATATTTTCCTTGGTTTGGAATCCCCAAAATATCGAAGAGTGGTCAACAGCCAAAAATGTCTGCGTGTAAGCGGCAAACACAACGACCTTGAGGAAGTGGGCAAGGACACATACCATCACACGTTTTTTGAGATGCTGGGCAACTGGTCATTCGACGATTATTTCAAGGCCGAGGCGATTCGCTGGGCCTGGGAGCTTCTTACGGAGGTTTGGGGTATTGAACCGGGCCGCTTGTGGGCGACGGTCTTCGCCGGCGATAAAGCTGATAAGCTGCCCAAAGATAATGAGGCAGAAAAGCTATGGACTAAAGTTACATCGATATCTGCTGACAGGGTTTTGGCTTTCGGCAAAAAAGATAATTTCTGGGAGATGAGCGATACCGGTCCGTGTGGGCCCTGCAGCGAAATACATATCGACCTTGGCCCGGAGATGTGCGGCAAAAAGGATGTGGCCGGCCATAAGTGCGATGTCAACAGTGGCTGTGGCCGGTTCATAGAGCTATGGAACCTGGTCTTTATCCAGTATAAGCGCACAGATAATGGCGAGCTTGCCGAATTAGGCGCCAAATACGTTGATACCGGTGCGGGCTTAGAAAGAATCGTTGCGGTACTGCAAAATAAGAAAAGCAACTACGATACCGATTTGTTTATGCCTATCATAAACCGCACTGCCGAGATTACTGGTCAAAAGTATACATCCCGACTGCACAATGATACCGACAATGCCTTTCGTGTCATAGCTGACCATATTCGCTCGCTGACTTTTGCGATAACAGATGGGGCAACACCATCCAACGAAGGCAGGGGTTATGTAATTCGGCGGATATTACGGAGGGCTTCGAGGTTCGGCAGAGAACTAAAGATGCACGAGCCATTTATTTATAAACTTGTGCCGGTGGTGGTTGAGTGCTTAGGTGATGCGTTTGGCGAGATAAAGGAAAGGGCGGACTACGTCTCAACAGTCGTTGAATCCGAAGAGGTGAGCTTTGGTAGAACGCTCGATAGAGGCATTGAAATCTTTACCACCGCAGCTAAGCGTGCAGCAAAAACTCCAGAAAGAACTATAAGCGGTGAAGATGCTTTTCAGCTTTATGATACATACGGCTTTCCGCTTGATTTGACGCAGCTTATGGCGGAAGAGCGTGGGCTTAAAGTGGATACAGCCAAGTTTAACGAGCTGATGGAAGAGCAAAGAGAGCGCGCAAGGGCAGCACAAAAAACCGCTTCGGTGAATATAACTTTAACCGATACCGAACTGCCTGTAACCGAAGATGTTCATAAATACAAAAAGGATAGTTGCGATAGTAAAATAGTTGGCTTTGTCGATAACGAGGGTTTCAAAAACAAAGGTCAAATTAAAGACAGTACTGAGGCCGGAATTGTTCTGGATAAAACCTGCTTTTATGCCGAAGCCGGCGGGCAGATTGGCGACTGTGGGATTATCAAATCAGAACAGGGGCAATTTATTGTTGATAGCACAATAAAGATAGCCAATTGTATTATTCACCAGGGCAAAGTTGCTGAGGGAGTATTTAGCGTAGGCGATAAGGTTACGGCCATAGTCAGCAAAGACAGAGATGCAACAAAGAAAAATCATACAGCTACTCATCTGTTGCAGTGGGCATTACAGCAGACCCTTGGTAAATCGGTAGCCCAGCAGGGTAGCTACGTTGGGCCGGATTACCTGAGATTCGACTTTACATACCCGAAAGCTCCTTCTGCCGAAGAGCTAAAGGATGTTGAGAATAAAGTACGGGAAAAAATCGTCGAAGATAGTCCGGTTACCTGCGCGGTAATGCAAAAAGAAGCCGCCCAAAAACTCGGTGCAATGGCGCTGTTCGGTGAGAAATACGGAAATGAGGTCCGGGTAGTGGCCATCGGCGACAGCGGTGGTGAGCAGCTTGGTGAGGCATTTAGCAAGGAATTTTGCGGAGGCACGCACGTCGACAGAATTGGCTCTATAGGCGGCTTTAAGATAATCAAGGAAGAGAGCATCTCAGCGGGTGTTCGCAGAATTACCGCTCTTACAGGTCAGGGTCTGGCCAAATACCTCGAAGAGCGAAGTGATATCGTCGATGGGCTTTCGGTGATGCTAAAGG
Organism: uncultured Pirellulales bacterium; assembly: GCA_964568985.1. Classification (GTDB taxonomy): domain Bacteria; phylum Planctomycetota; class Phycisphaerae; order Sedimentisphaerales; family Anaerobacaceae; genus CAZBWE01. The sequence continues at coordinate 6,599 of CAZMSP010000014.1, read as the reverse complement.
TTCCTGCTGAAACACTTGTTGACAGGGTTGGTCAATTGATAGAGGACAATAAAAAGCTCTCAAAACAGCTCAAATCAGCCGCCCGGCAGGCTGGAAGTGATACTATGGCAGAAGCAAAAAAGCTTCTGGAGAAGTGCGAGAAAATTGGTAACTCTCATATAATCGTCGGCCGGCTGTCCACAACTTCGGTTGAGCAGGCAAGAGAGGCAATCGATATGCTCAAAAAGAAGGCGAAGTCCGCAGCCGTCGTTCTGGGCTTTGACGATGAAGGTAAGGCAACACTTTTAGCCGGTGTAACCGATGATTTAATCAAGAAGGGCCTAAAGGCAGGTGACATAGTCAAGATAATTGCACCGATAGTCGATGGCGGAGGCGGAGGCCGACCACAAATGGCTCAGGCAGGCGGGAATAATCCTAGAAAAATAGACGACGCCCTGGCTAAGGCAGCGGAAATGATAAAATCGCAACTAACAAGAGCTTAATCACAACGGGCTATTTTTGCTGCCGGATTCGAATACTTTTTGCGTGTGCGTCGAGTCCTTCGGCCTCAGCCAATCGGATGATATCTTCCGCACTTTCAGCCAATTTCTTCTTATCGTATTCGATAATACTCGTTGACTTGATAAAATCATTGGCACTTAAGGCGCTAAAGAACCTTGCGCTTGTTCCTGTGGGCAGTGTATGACTCGGCCCGGCCCAATAGTCACCGACTGCAACCGGAGAATAATCGCCTATGAAAATCGCACCGGCATTGTAAATTTGCTCGGCAATTTTCTTGCTTTCTTCGCCGCACTGAATTTCCAAATGCTCTGTTGCAAAAACATTCGCGTGGTCAATTATATCTTTCATATCATCAAATACGACAATCCCGCCAAAGTTCTCAAGACACTTTATTATTTCTTCTACACGGTCTAATTGCTTTACCTGTTTTTTAAGTTCCGCAAGAACTTTGTTAGCTAACTCTTGTGAATCCGTGAATACAACCGCACTTCCCGGTGCGTGTTCTGCCTGGCTTAGCATATCAGCTGCCACCCATGCAGGATTGGCTTTTTTGTTTGCTATTATCAGGACCTCACTTGGTCCGGCTATCGAATCAATGCCGACAAGCCCAAGAACCTTCTTCTTTGCGTTCTGAACCCAGGCGTTCCCTGGCCCGACGATCTTGTCCACATTTCGTATTGTTTTCGTTCCTCGCGCCAAAGCCATCACTGCTTGGACGCCCCCAATCCGGTAGACTTCAATCTGGCAATTTTGATAATCTTTATCTATAGACAGCTCATAGCAAACTGCCAGCGTCACCGGATGAATATTCCCCTTATACCTTGGTGGTGAAACGACCACGATTTCTTTTACTCCCGCTACCATCGCAGGAACCACCGTCATTATTACCGTCGAAGGCAGTGGCGCAGAAGCTCCCGGCACACAAATGCCAACTCTTTTTATAGGTGTGTATTTTATACCGGGGTGCTGGTTTTCTTTCTTATTGCCAACGAAGATTTCTTTCTGGTATTTTTTTACATTCTTAATTGCCTGACGGATTGATTTGAGCAGTTCTGAATTAATTTCCTTATGAGCTTTTTCCAAATCTTCATTAGAAACACAAAACTGCTCAGGAGTCAATTTAACACCATCAAACTTTTCAGTATATTCGGCTACGGCTTCGTCATCGCGCTGTCCCACATCGTTAAGTATAGCGTCTAACTGCTCTTCTCTCTCATCCTTGCCGTCAAAGTGTGTTGCGCTAAACACACCTGCCCGAATCTTTGTACATCTTTCCACAAAATCTGGCTGTGATGGGGAAATCAGGATATTGTCGAGTTCGTGGGGCATTTTTTATCCTTTTATCTTGCAAAGTTGCCGAAGTTGTAAACTTGTGCTGCCCTTTGCAGCAGCAGATATTGATTACCTTTATATTCTGTCACAATTCCGGCTATTTTGAATCTCGGCTGCTCTAGTTCAGCGGATTGTCTCCGCTCGGTCAGCTCCAGAGCTTCACACGGCAAAAGCCGAAGTGAAATTTTTGGGGCGCTGCGGCCAAGGGCATCAAGAAGAAATACAAGCTGTCCGTCATCCTGCCTGGTTAGAAAAACTGTCCTATTAGCCAAGATGGTATCCTGCTGGAGTGTTTGGCTGGCCTTTTTAGCAGTGGGCTGTGGCTGGACGATTGGCTCTGTCTCGCGGCCGGTATCGTCGTCCGGCAATTTTGCGGGTTCTAATCGCCTCGTTTTTAGCTTCTCCATTACCTCCTGCGGTATAGCCAAAATATCATTCGGCTCATTGATATTGGGTTCCGAATCGTCTTTTTCTATAACCGTCGTCTCAAGCGGCTTTTGCTCTTGCGACTTGGACTCCTGATGTTCCTGCGGTGCTTCGGATTGCGGCTGTTCTATTTTGCTGAGCGGCAAAAAATAAATGGGGAAGATAAAATTTTTGCCCTTATATTTTGTAACTCTGCCCCAGAGTTGATAGGTTGCAGATGAGCGCTTTCGCAAATCCGCGGTTATTTTTTCCAGAGTCACCGATGGAAGCAGCTGTAAACCTGTGCCTTTACTGGCCAAGGCTCTTTGGTCGTTTACATCTGAATCAAGTTTAAAAAACCACCCGTCTCCGTCAGAACCACTGACTGAGCCGTCAACACCGCCGAGGACAAAACCGTCCCGCAGTAAGCCCTGCCGAATCAGCTCCTTTGCGCATCCCATTTCTGTCGGGACAAGAATTGCAAAAATCGTTAAAAACAGAATTGCAAGTCTCTTGGCCATATAAACAGCTACGATTTTCGAATTAGCAGTGTTCCGAAATCCTTTTTACAGCCTCTTGAGGACTATCTGCCTGATGTACATACCTGCTGCTGTCAGGGCCATCGATTGCAAGCAAATCGACCAGCGGCTTCCAGAATTTGCCTATAAGTATAACCGGCTTATCAGCTTCAAGAAAGCCCTTATTTTTTAATTCCCAGACCTTTGCCAGTTCCAGCAGGGTTCCCGTTCCGCCCGGCAGTACAATATACGCCTGGCCCAGCTTTATTAATGTATCGAGTCGTTCATCAAGAGAGCCGGTAACGATTTCACGGGTGATATATTCATTAGCGGTGCTCTGCTTAAAAGCCGAGCAGGTTACGCCGATAACCTCACCACCGGCCTCACTTGCTCCTTTGGCTGCCGCCAGCATCGTCCCGCCATATCCGCCATTTGCGATAACAAAACCTGCCTGGGCAAGAAGTTTGCCTACAGTGTAGGCCAGCTTGTAAGCTGAATCATCGGTCTTTGCTCTTGCCGTGCCGAAAACGGTTATTATCTTTTTATTCATTGCCCTTGTTGCGAGTGTAATTCAGAAGTCCAGCCGAAAGTAGAATATCCCTATCTCTACTTGAAAGAACAAGCTTTGCGGTAAACTCATCGGGACTCCGGCTGGGCCTTCGCCCAGACGAGAACGAGCTTCTCTTTCTGGTAATCTTAACTTCATCACGGCTGCTTATAGCTTCGAGAAGATTGTCGATTACCAATTCGTCGCCAGAGTTGATTTTTTCATAATCGGCCGGTTCGGCGAATTCCAACGGTACGATACAGAAATTTATCAGATTGGCCCTGTGGATTCGCTCAATACTTTTGGCGACCACTACGCGCACACCGAGATACATCGGGCAAAGGGCAGCGTGCTCTCTTGAAGAGCCCTGACCGTAGCTTTCGCCGGCCACAATGATACCGGCGATACCCTTTTCCTTTAACTGCAGCGCTCGTTCGGCGAAAGTCGGCTTGGCCGGCTCGTTGAAACAATTGAAGACCACCTTTGAGTATTCAGGCACATTTGAGCGCAGTTTTAGATAAGTACCTGCGGGCATAATGTGGTCGGTGGTTACTTTATCGCCACATTTAATCAAGACCGCACCTGCAAGTTTCTGTGGTAATGGTGGTGGCATTTGCGGCACAACAATCGTAGGCCCACGCAAGATTTTTGCTTTGGCTGCCTGTTTGTCGCTTAAGGGCGGCTCTATCATATTGTCATTGATGATAAATTCACCCGGCGGCTCAATTTTCGGGTATTCAATTCCTAACAGCTGCGGCAAGTCGCGCGGGTCGGTAATTCTGCCGGTCAGCGCAGAAGCGACGGCTGTTTCGGGACTGACTAAATAGACCTTATCGCCGGCTGTTCCGCTTCGTCCGGAGAAGTTTCTGTTAAACGTCCGCAGACTCACAACTCCATCAGCTGGCGAAAAACCCTGACCAATACAAGGGCCGCAAGCCGATTCGAGAATGCGAGTACCGGCTGAAATCATATCCGCCAGCGCCCCATTTTCTGCCAGCATATTCAAAACTTGCCTGCTTGCCGAAGCGATTGCAAATTCGACCATATTGTTTATCCGTCTGCCCTTTAATACCTTCGCCGCCATCATTAAATCGGCGAAGCTGGAGTTAGTGCAGCTACCTATGATAACCTGTCCTATTTGGATTCCGGCAATTTCCCTGACGGTTTTAATGTTATCCGGTGAAGATGGACAGGCAACCATCGGTTCAAGCTCTGAAAGGTTTATTTCGATGACACGGTCATATTCGGCGTCTGCATCGGCTTCTAACGGCTGATAGTCGCTTTGGCGTTTCTGAGCGGTGAGAAATCTTTTAGTTTGCTCGTCACTGGCAAAGATACTTGTTGTTACGCCCAGCTCCGCTGACATATTGGTTATTGTAGCCCGCTGTGGAACGGAGAGTGCCGAGACGGCTTCGCCGAAATACTCGACCGCCCAGCCAACATTGCCCTTTGTAGTAAGAACACTAAGCAGTTTCAGGATTACATCCTTTGCGGCCACCCAGCCGCTGAGTTTGCCTGTAAGTTTTACACCAAGGACTTTCGGACAGGTAATGTAGAATGGCCCGCCTGCCATAGCGACTGCAACATCCAGTCCGCCGGCACCGACAGCCAGCATACTGATTCCGCCGGCGGTCGGGGTGTGCGAGTCGCTGCCTAATAACGTCAGCCCGGGCTTGCCGAAGCGTTCCAGATGGATCTGATGACAGATACCATTACCTGGTCGCGAATGATAAACTCCATATTTCGCGGCTGCTGTCTGCAGATACAAATGGTCGTTGTGATTCTCCGGCCCAAAACCAGCTGTATTATGGTCGATATAGCTGACCGACAGGTCGGTTTTAACTTTGGCCACACCCATCGATTCGAACAGTAAAAACGCAGTTGTTCCGGTAGCATCCTGCGTAAGCGTCTGGTCAATCCGAATACCAATGGATTGGCCGGCAACGAGGTTTCCGTCAACCAGATGCTTGGTAAGTATCTTATAAATAAGTGCTTGTTTCAATTTTTGAACTCCCTGAAACTAAGGCGTACAATCTAACATAAATGCCAGCTAAATACAAATCACAAATGAGACAAAAAATCCTGCCTGCCGTTTGGTCGAGACACGTTTCACTAATTATCATCTTTTTGCTTAACGAAGGATTTGACAATATGTTGGGGAAATTGCTATATTGCAGGTGTTTTAAGATGTAAGCGCCCGTAGCTCAGCTGGATAGAGCAACGGATTTCTAATCCGTAGGTCGCAGGTTCGAGTCCTGCCGGGCGTGGTTTTGATTAGTCCTCACTCCATTTTTTAGCAGATCCGGACGGAATTTTTTTGTTCGTTCGATGGCCTGACGGCGTCTCCATTCGGCGATTTTTTTGTGGTCGCCGCTTAAAAGGATGTCAGGTACCTTCATATCGCGAAAGACCTCCGGCCTGGTGTATTGCGGATATTCCAACAGGCCGTCACTGAATGAATCGTCTTTAGGAGAATCTTCGTCGCCAAGTGCGCCGCTCAGCAATCTAACTACGGCGTCGATGATGACCATAGCGGCGAGCTCTCCGCCATTTAAGACGTAATCACCTATGGAGATTTGCTCGGCGCCGAGGCCGATACGGATACGCTCATCGAAGCCCTCGTATTTGCCTGCTATAAGTACGAGTCGCTTTTCCTTACTCAACTGGCTCGCTTTTTCCTGATTGAATTTTTGTCCCTGAGGGGTCAGCAGGATTACACGGCCTTTTTCAGGTGAGAGTTTCTGAACATATTCTGCGCAATCAAAGACCGGAGCTGGCATCATAATCATACCCGGCCCGCCGCCATAAGGTTTATCATCGACCTTTCTGTAACTGTCGGTTGCGAAGTCTCTGATATTTGTCAGAACTATATCAATTAGCCCCTTGTCCTGAGTTCTTTTTAAGATAGAGCAACTCAGAGGCGATTCAAACATCTCGGGAAATAACGTTAAGATATCGATGCGCATATTCCAGATAAAGTTAAATCCCCCAACCTCGCTTTGTCGAAGCTGCTTCGCAAAGGCGAGTAAATTGAGGGAGGCTAAATATGAAAAAACCGGGAGTTATTGTTGTTTTTCCTCAGAGGGTGATTCTTCCTTGGCTTCGGGTTGTTCTTTGCTTTTTTCCTCTGTTTCCGGTTTTGGTTCTTTCTTTTTTCGTATAGGTTTTTTCTTAGTTTTAGCCTCGGTCTTTGCTTTAGGTTTGGCTTCTTTCACTACCTCCGCTTTGGCTTTTTCTTCCGCTGGCTGAGCTTCAGGTTCAGCCTCGGCCTTTTGTTCTACTGTTTCAGCTTCGAT
>CAZMSP010000013.1:1321-26797 GCA_964568985.1 uncultured Pirellulales bacterium | reverse complement strand
CTCCGGTAGTGGACAGGACAACCGTCTCGATGAGAAACTGCAGAACAATCTGTCTCCTCTTGGCACCGATGGCGCGGCGGATTCCTATCTCACGCGTGCGCTCTGTCACGGAGGCAAGCATAATATTCATTATGCCAATTCCACCAACGAGAAGACTGATACCCGCGATGGAGCCCAATACGATGTTGAATGTTCGCTTCGTGGCTTCGGCCTGTTTCAGCAGAGCCAACGGCACGCTTACGATATAGTCTTTCTTTTTGTGAAACCGTTTTAGCATTTCTTCGATGGCCTGCGCTGTTGATTCAACGTTTTCGGTATTATTTACCTGCGCGATAATCTGGTGCAGTTCCACCTGCTCACGTTCAAACGAGCCCGAAGTTATCTTCATAAATACGTCGCCGAAATACTTGCGCGCCACCTCTATGGGAATGTAGACATCGATTTGCTGGTCCGGAATCTGGATGTTCCCGGCCTGGCCACTTTCGCTTTTAACTATACCAACTATCTCGAACTCGTCGCCCCCTATACGGATGGTCTGGCCTATAGTGTTCTCGGTGGCCAGGATTTTTCGGGCTCCGAACTCGGTCAGCACAGCCACGGGGGCCTTTTTGTCCTGGTCGGCCGAAAGAAGCACCCGCCCTGCTATGATTGCACGGGGCACCAGCTTGAACCATTCGGGTGTTGTTCCCACTACCCGCAGCTCCATCGACCTCTCACGCAAACGCGATTCTTTTCGCAGCAACTTTACCGGGGCGCTCTCCTTAATGTTACCGAAACTCTCAGATAGTCTGAGATAATCTTCATATGTCAATCCGTAGATACTCATGTGCGAATGCTGGGTGGACATAGCTTCTTCTTCAGCTGACTTGACCGCTGAGATGATGATGTTGTTGCTTCCAAGCTTTCGAATCTGTTCAAGCGCTTCTTTACTGGCCCCCTCACCGACTGACAGCATGGCTACAACGCTTCCTACCCCAAAGACGACCCCCAGCATGGTCAGGAATGAACGCAGTTTGTGCATCAGCACATTCTCTATGCCTAACCATATGTTCCTGAATATCTTATTAGTTTGCTTCATTGGGCTTCTATTCAATTTTATCTATCACACCATCAGTCATATGCAGCTTGTTGTGAGCGTGCTTGGCGATGTCGGGTTCGTGAGTCACCATTATTATTGTCTTGCCCTGCCTGTTCAAGTTTACAAGCAGCTCCAGGATTTGTTCACCTGTGGCCGAGTCGAGATTACCGGTAGGTTCGTCCGCAAAAATGATCCGCGGATTGTTGGCCAAAGCCCGGGCGATAGCTACTCTCTGCATTTCTCCGCCGGAAAGCTCCGTAGGTCGATGGTGTAATCTACCACCAAGGCCTACTTCTTCGGCCAGTTCCTCTGCACGCTTAGCGCTGCGTGTATAATCCCAGCCCAGATAGTAGAGCGGCAATTCTATGTTGCGCTGGACGGTCAGCTGGGGTATCAGGTTGAAACTCTGGAATACGAACCCAAGATGCCTGAGCCGAAGCTCGCTTAGAGAATCATCATCAAGACTACCGACATTCCTGCTTTCGAGAAGATACCGGCCGCTGGTAAGCCGGTCAAGGCATCCAAGGATATTCATCATGGTACTTTTTCCTGAGCCGCTTGGCCCCATAATGGCCCAGAAGCTGCCTTTTTTAAAGGAGATTGTTACGCCTGCAAGCGCGTGTACTTCCTGCATTCCCATCTGGTACGTTTTGTAGGCTTTATCCAGCTTGACGATTTCGTCATTTTCTATCAGGGGCTGGTCTGCCATCTACTGATTCCTTTCCTGAGGTCGCTGCCCTGGTCTTTCTCCTGAGCCCTGAAAGCGTTTCCGCATCTGTTCGCGTTCTTCTTCCGACATGTTCTCGAATTTCTCACGCATTTTCTGTCGCTCTTCTTCCGACATGTTCTCAAATCGCTTCCGCATCTTTTCAGATTCGGAAGAGGCATCCTGAGGTGATGCTTCTTGGTCTTGCTGGCTGGCCTCTGGTTGCGTCCCATTGGCGACTTCAAGTTTCTTGTTTATCTGTTGCTTCAGAGTGTCGGATGTGTCTATGGAACCAAGCTGGCCGGTGCCTACAACCTCTGAGCCAATATCGACAGACGCGGATTTTAATGGAGGTGTAAGCAGGACAAGTTCTCCCTCTTTAAGACCGCGGATGATTCTGACCATTCTGTTATTGTCGAAGCCAATCTCGACGTTTCGATCTTCGATAGTCCCGCCTTTGACAACGTAGATGACATGACCGGCTCCTACCCGCAGGACTGACTGAACAGGTACATATACCTCATCTTCATACTGTGCGATGATTATCTCGACTTTACAGCTCATGCCTGTTCGCAGCGATGGGTCATTGCCTTCCAGGTATACGTCTGAGTTGTAGACTTTAAGGTCGGGATTCATCCACATACTCTGTGGGTCGGGCAGAGGTGCAATACGAGCGACGGAACCAAGAAACTTTTTGCCCGGAAGCGCATCGACCGTTATTACTGCGGGAAGCCCCACCCTGACTTTTTCGAGACTCGCCTCGTGTATATCCACCTCAGCCATTGAGGATGTGGCAGTTGGAAGGTATATCAACTCTTGTCTTTCGAAAACTTCGACACCTTCATCCAGCGGCTCCCGGTTATCTCGCCAACCGCCTCTTCTTGCGCTGGTTGCATAGATTACCATTCCATCGGCAGGGGCATGTATTTCGGCTTTCTTTATCTGGTCCTCTATCTTTGTCAGCTTATCCTCCTGACGCTTATATTCCGCCTCTTTCGCCTTGAAATCGGCCTCTGCCTGGATGACATCGGCTCTGGCCTTTCGCTCTGTGCGCTCCGAAGCCATCTCGGCCTGTTTGAGGTCGCTTTCGAGCTGTTTGATTTTGCGTTGGTAGGTAAAGTCCTCCAGCAGCTTAAAATTGTTTTGTGCCAGAATCAGGTCATTTTTCTTGCGGCTTACGGTCAGCTTGTCAGCCTGCAGTTCGGCATTGGCCATGTATTTTTTATCATAAAGCTTCTGTGACCATGCAAGAGTCTCTTCCGCACGTGCGAGTTCCTCTTCTGCCAGAGTAATTGCATTTTCAGCAGCTGTTTTTTCGTTGGGATACTCCCCTTCCTTGTATTGCTTCAGGTCCTGCTGGGCAAATTCGAGCGTGAGCTTGGCTTTATCGATGTCGCTCTCGGCCTGATTCTTTACCACCGCCAGATTTTCCTTGGCATTGATGTAAGAGGCCTCGGCATTCTGCACTCGAATCTCCTGGTCGATTTTGTTGTCCTGCAATGAGCTTACGTCCAGTTCGATGAGGAGGTCTCCTTTTTTGACGTGTGTTCCTTCGGGGATGAGAGATATAATAGAGGTCCGGCCTTCGACTTCATTTTTTATGATAATTTGTTCTCTGGCTTTTATAGTGCCTGACTCCAGCACACTGATAGTCAGAGGGCCTCGCTTGGCTGCGAAAGTGGCCTGTTCATTAGTCGGCCCGGTATTGCTGCCAGCTGTTCCGAACAGAATGAGCGCCAGGACAACAACTACAACGAGTACAATTGCGCTGATAATCCTGAAGGATTTACGCTTAAGCAGTTCATCGTTTATATTATTTTTTGCCATTATTCAATCTCCTCACCGCACCTGTTACTCCCACATCCCATCAGGTCTAACCTGCAATACACCAATATCGCTGAAAAAGCTCAATTTTGCAACGGTATGGCTTACTAATGCTCTTGTATAATTATTTTGGGCATTTACCAAAGCATTTTGTGAATCCAGCAAAAGTCGCACTGTTATTCGGCCGGCGTCTAATAACATTTCGTTGCTCTCGACCCGTTTCTCGGCCAGTTCCAAACTCAATTTTTGAATACGATATGCCTCCGCTTGTTCTTGCAGACGGCGATATGCGTTGCGCACTTCCAACTTAACATTATCAATACCGTCTTGATATGTCCGCTGCTGCCGCGTAAATGCTATCAGCACCTCACGATAGGCGTTACGCTCGGTTTTTCTGTCAAAAGGCAAATCAGCTTCGAGGCCCAGTCCATAGGTTCCATTATGAAACTGCAACCTTGTAAAGTCTGTCTTTTCTGTTGAACCCACACCGGCGCTGCCGGTCAGGTTCAGTTCCGCGCCAAGATTATCGGCGGCCACCATCACTTTGCGCTCAGCGTCATCGACCTCATCGGCACTATTAGCTAAATCCAGACGTCGAACTAATGCCGTTTCAACAGCCACCTCCAGTGCATAGTCGGGCTCAGTTATCCCAATCTTCTTTAAGGCCTCCAGCTCATCCGGGTCTAACTCTATATCAGCGTCAGTTGGCAAAGATAACCGTATCTTAAACTCATCGAGTGCCTGTTCATACCTCTGCCGGGCTGCTACCCAGTTGTTTTCCGCTGTTAACATACTCTGTTCCGCCTCATCCACATCGAACCGGTCGACGCGACCTGCTTCAGCATACATATCCAGACGCTGTTTCGATTCAACCTGCATATCGTAATTATTCTTGGCATTGGTGACCTCTTCCCTCAGCTGCAAAACACTGTAATAATCTTCTACGATAGATACCACAAACGTTTTACGATAACGATTGAATGAGCGTATCTGATATAAGACGCTCCGCTCCGCCTGAGTAAGGTTCTCCTGAACCACCTCTTGCCTACTACCTCTCAGCAGCGGTTGTACGACAGTTGCACTGAGAACCGAACTGAGTGATGTTCGTGGGTCGCCGGTTAGAAAACGCGCCCAATCAATAGCGATACTGGTGCTTATCTGAGTCCCACCAGCCAATAGTTGTTCAAAACCAACGCCAATACCACTGCCGACACGTTCATCGTCGCTGTCTTTGTCGTAACTGGCATCAATTGTGCCGAACCACTGCCGAGCGAACTGGTGTCGAGCCAGCGTCAAATCAAGTGCTATTAAGTAAAGGGCTTCTTTTTGGCTTTGATAATCTCGATTATGTGCGGTAGCGATAGCAACGGCCTGTGCGAGAGTTATGACTCTTGAATCAGTTATAGCTTCTTCAATACTAATGTCGTTGGGCGAAGCGTTTACATCACTGATTCTGTAATTGGTTTTTGTCCCAAAGTCATCCTGCCATTTGCCATCAACAATCTTATACACCTCTTTGTCGGCTTGCGATTTATAATGCTCCGTGCTGCATGCACCTGTGAGGCCAAAGATTATAGTTGCACACAAAGCCCACCCTACAAATGTAGGTCGAAACCTACAAACTCGTCTGGGTGAAGGCCCTGCCGGAGTCTCGAACATAACACTCTTCTCCAATATGACCTCTCAACAAAGTCAACCCTGGCTGGGCGCCGTGGCGACTACTTTACGTTTTTCTATCTTATTATACAATAAAAGGTTATAAAATTAAAGATGAAAACCGGCCCACAACTGTACAATCGCTCCCATTTCTGGATATTGACATAAAAATTACTCCGGAAGTTCCGGTAAAACCACGGATTTTTGAATATATATACTTCATACTAAAAACTCGGCTATTCTAACCACTGCAATTAGTTTTTCAGCTTAGAGTTAGACGCTTTTCACCCTGAAAATATTGCCAAAGAGTTGTAAAAGATAAGTAAAAAAACGTTTATCCTGCTTGAAAAATGGGCCGATTGGCGATAAGCTTAAACGAGTTTGTTCGTCCTTTGTAGTTCGTCCTTTGTAGTTCGTCCTTCGCAGCCCTTAAGGGGCGGAGAATGGATACGACGGAGAACGGACAGTTGGCGGCGTAGCCAAGTGGCCTAAGGCGACGGTTTGCAAAACCGTTATTCGTCGGTTCGAATCCGACCGCCGCCTGTCCTTTTTGAAGTGTCAAGTGGGGACATCTGATTATTTTCATCGCTTAATATCTCTGATTCTAAAGACTTATCGCTTTCGACCGATGCTTGCTTCTTATCTTGCTTAATGTCAATCAAGGACGGCTGGTCAAATCCAAAGTAAGCATTTTTTGTAAGCTGGTTTGTAAGCGTTTTCGTTTGCTGTTATAGGTAAATCGTCAGTGCCAGTCCTTACTGCTGCTGCTTTGTTTTTCTCACTTTTATCACTGGTGTTCTCTTTTTGTTGGTTTATCTTTTGCTAATCAATCACAAGCTGGGTCGTATGGATTAGCGCACCCTAACCAGTCTAATGCCATAGCTGCAAGGTCATACAGATTTACAATGCAATCGCCTGTTACATCACCCAACAAGATGCATTGGTATATCGAAAATGTTCCATTACTAATATCGTAAACAGCCGGATTAAAAGTGCTGCTAACGCGGACTAAACAGCTTTGAGAATCTACTGTTGGCACAAGCCAGTCATATTCGCCGGTGTTGCCGGCGTTCGGCGGATAAACCTCCGACCATGTTTTGCCACTATCAACAGAGAATTCAATTAGAATATTGTCGATAGTCCCTTGATTTTGCCATGTAATTTTATAAGTAGTGCCGGCCATTATCACTTCTGCTCCATCGGGGGTCAATAGAGTAACCGAAGCAGACGCAGGAGCAACAGTACGCAGCTGACTAAAATCCTGGACTCCCCATCGATTCGGGGTACCAAAGGTGCTAAAATCTTTTCCATCGTCATAATCAGTCGAGTTGGGAGTAATCGATGCGCTCGGGTCGGCCTCAAGTCTGAATATCTCTGTGTTACTAATTCCACTTGCGGGACTAATACCTTCACCTGCCGGACCAAATATGACTTGAGTTGCAGCATTTCTTATCCTGAGCTGCCAGTCTATGTTGCTTACAGCGAAATTGGAGGCTTCGATGTAGAGACCACTGGCATCATTATTCGCCTGAACATTTATCCACCAGTCTCCTGCTGCGGGATTGTAACTTATATCACTCGGTAAATCCTCAGATACTGTGATAATAGTTCCACTGCGTAAATCCGACCAGATGGGATGGTTGGTTAAATCCAGAGTTTCATTAAAGGCTCCATCTTCATAAATATCAAGCCTCCATCCTCGCATATCCAAATGGTCGGTGATTACAACCAATTCAAACCAGTCGCCGCCGTTGGCTTGGATTCGGCCAAAATAAATATCCGATGCTCTGCCCCCATCATTATCAACCGCAGCTGTCCCCCCGTTAAGAAAATCCGTATTACCTACAGCGTTATACTCATTGAGGATAACATCAGCCCCTAAAACAGTTCCGAAACAAATCAGGACCAGGCAGACCACCAAGAATTTCTTATTTAAACACATTTTATCGTCTCTTCTGAGCGGATTCCCCGCATAATGATATATCATTGGCTAAAGCACTTTATTACTCTGTCTCTACCGTCCTTGAGACAAGCTAATTCATCAAACTTAATCGTTTTTCATTAGTTGTAGAATCAGACGCACCTACCGTGTTCAGAGAACTGCTTGCTATAGGGACTTTTCTGTCAATACCTTTCTCCCACATTCCGTCAGGCCGTACTTGTAGCACCCCTGTATCACGATAAAAATTCAAAGTTGCGACCATATAATTGGCCAGAGCTTCAGCAGCGGCATTTTGAGCGTCAAATAAGCCAGCCTGTGCATTAAGAACACGACGGCTGCTTGCTCGGCCATACTGAAGAAGCAGAAACGTATTTTTTAGTCGTTTCTCTGCCAATTCGAGACCTTCTACCTGGACATGATAGCTTTGGGCCGCTTCTTTCAAGTCCCGATATGCCTGACGGACTTCCAATTTAACTATATCGGAGGTCTGTTCGTATTCTCGCTGTTTTTGGCTCAGTGTTATCAGCGTTTTGCGATAAATGTTCTGCTCAGCTACCCGGTCGAGTGGCAGGCTTAGTTCGATATCAAGGCCATATTCCTCTTTCAGAGGGCCAAGACTGCGGCGGTCACCCTTTCTTGATGAGACGAAATTGCCATATCCAACCAGGTTTGCATCTGCTTTGAGACCGTCAGCAGCAACATAAACCTTACGCTCAGCATCGATAATGGCATCGGCACTATTGACAAGGTCTAAACGCCGAACCAAGGCAGTTTCGATGGCTTCAGTCTCAGAAAAGTCAGGGTAAGTCATTTCTGTAGTTCTTAAAGATTCGAGTTCATCTACGTCCAATTGAAATTCCACCGTGGTAGGCAAACTCAGAGTTATCTTGAATTCGTCGAGTGCCTGTTTATATTCTTTTTCAGCCAGAATGTAGATATCCAGAGCTTGAAGAATCTCCTGGCGGATTCGTTCCAGCTCCAGCTTGGGCAGGCGTCCTGCATCAACTAATTTTTCCGCCTTATCATATAGCCACTTTAGCGTGTTATAGTTCCTCTGCGCATTTTTCACTGCATCATACTGCTGCAGAACCAGGTAGTACTGGCTTATAACCGATACCACGAATGTTTTGCGAAACCGATTGAACAAACGCACCTGGTATAGTGTGTCTCTTTCTGCCTGGGTGAGATTTTCCAAAACGACTTTGCGGTCGCTGCCGCGAAGCAGCGGCTGTACTACTGTTGCGCTTAGAATTGTAGCCATACCGCTATTTAGATTACCACTAAGCACATCTATATAAGCCATAGCTATTTTACTACTGATTCTGGCACCGCTGGCTAATAACCGGTTGAGGCCAAGGCCTCCTTCAAATCCGTATGCCTCGTCATTGCGGTCCGCTGCATATCCACCGCTTGTATTGCCGAAAAACTGTGTCTCAAACTCATGCCGTGTCAGTCTTAAATCAAGCGCTTTGATATAAAGTTCTTCTTTTTGGGTTTGATATTCGCGATTGTAAGCTGTTGCGATAGATATTGCTTGTGGCAGCGTCAGTATTCCTGAAGCAGGTACAGCTTTCTCGATTTGAATGTCGTTAGGTGATGGTATTGTATCACTGATTTTGTAATTGGCCTTTACACCAAACTCGTCCTTCCATTTTCGGTCAATGATTTTATAAACTCTTTCGTCAGCGTCTTTTTTATAGTCCTGATGACCGCATCCATTAAGTGCGCATAAGCCAGCAAACACGCATATAATCAAGTACAGAAGATTTTTATTAAAACAATTGCAAATCATATATTTGGCGTCGATTTTCTATTAAAGAAGTTTTAATTTCGTTTTGCTCTTTGGATTTACCTCCTCCGGCCTTGATGTTTTAATCTACAATCTGCGAATTCCGACCCTCTCTCCCATTATCAGTTTCATTTGAGTGGGAGCTTCAACCAGGAATGGTCGACCCCATTGAGGGATGTTGGGATTTCGCCACCACCGCATCGGCATTTGTTCAATGGTCGGTCCAACGTATTTTACATAGGAAGTCACAATCTGTGCCACCTCACTATCTTTGATAAGTTCTACTTTCATTCCTTCTTGAATCAGGTTTGCTTGGCTTTCGCTTACATAGGCGATAATCTCGCTGGGCTTAACCTCTGTTACGGTCAGTATCGGCTCACCGGCTAAAACTGCCTCTCCTGGTTGGCGCAGGACCTGGCTGACCGCACCGTCAAATGGAGCCTTGAGCTGCAGTGCTGCATATTTAACCGTCAGTTCGTCCATCCGCTGCTCTTGAACCTTTATTGCTTTACGTATGACATTCAAAGCGCTGTCTACTGAGGGATAATATGGTTGATGTTGTGCGTATTCATCCCGCCGCCTCAGTGATTCCTGCAGGTCATTTTTGGCCTGCTCTATTAGATGCTCATTTTCTTCAAGTTTTTTTGCCAGAGCATTATATTGGAGATTTGCTTTCTGCAGCTCATATGGTGCGGCGGCATCCTTTTTCACGAGGTACTGGGCAACTTTGACTTCCAGAGCCAGGTCTTCCAGCATTGCCCGGTCAGTTTCAATTAGTGCTCTCAACCTCAATATATCAAGTCTCGCATTTTCCATGTCGATGGCGAATCTTCTCGCATTTGTAAGCTGGTTTGTTTCTCTATCAGACTTATCAGCGAGGAAATTGTCCCTGGTGGAGACTAATTGGGCTGTCAGGTGTCCTATTTCCGCCTGAATAGTGGCCAATTGGGCTTTCATTCCCTCTGGCCGCTTTTCGTTATCAAGTACAGTGTCGACCAATGCTACTGTTTGTCCTTGCTTAACTTCGTTAAATAAACTGACCGGGATATCTTTCAGTCGTCCTGGGGATGTGGCAGCAACCTGGTATATACGACTCTGAGCTACGCCTAAAACTTCAAAACGTCGTGCGCGATGAGAAAAGAGTCCAACCACGGCAATTACCGCTGCCAGCCAAACAAGCAGAGGTATAAAATGCATATTCAAACGGCCGAAATGGTGGCTTTTTTGACTCATCCTCCTCATATGTCTGCTATACCTCCAGCAGTTGTTCCTGCATTGTCAAACTGATATTCCCGATACCCTCAACTCTTTGAAGTTCGGTCAGCATCTGTTCGTTTTCAGTGGCATTTCGTATCATCAACTGATAAGCGTATTCTACTTCGGAGCTGCCAAATCCGCTATCCTGTGTTGATATGAGGGTGAAATTATTACAGAAGCGTTTAAGAATAGCAGTGATTGGATGGTCGGGTCCAATATGGCCACCAAGACTGAAACGCAAAAAACCGTTGTGAGGCTGGTGTGTACCGAAGCCCGTCAGATGCAGGTATATTGCTATCGAACTAAGGATGATTGTGCCGACAATGGCAATGTAATATCGGTGGAAGCCAGCTGCCATACCTACCACCAATGAACAGAAAATGAAAGCTATATCTCTGGTATCCTTGATTATGTTTCGAAAACGTATAATTGCTAAGGCACCCATCAGCCCGACTGCGATGACTATGCTGGTACCAATGACAGACATAACCATTGCGACCACGACGGTAATTAGAATCAGCGCCTGTACGAAAGACCTTGAGTAGGACAGACCGCTATGTGTGAAGTAATAAACCCAGGCAAGAACCTGGCCCAGAACAAAGGCCAGTAATAGTGACAAAATAACGCTTATTGGATTATACAATTCCTCTGTAAATGGAGTTCCTTCCAATAATTGCCAAATTCTATCCATAGGTGTCCTCCTCTAAATATGGTGCACAGAATCCAAGCAAACAAGATTGTTTGATTGAAGTAGCGTATTTTGATATGGATTGCTGCCGTAAGTCGAAATACTTAACCATTCGGCTTAACCAAGCTGGATAGTGACCTTTAATCTTAATCTCCAGAATTACTTTGCCTACGGTTAAAGGGCTACGCTGCCAAGCCTGGCCGTTGAAATTTACTTCCGGTGAATGGGTCACTTTATAGGCAAGCTGTCGGTCAAAAGTTATCCTGGTCTTGTTTCCTGAATCTCTTTCGTAGGCTTGTCGCATGTAGCGAATGAGAATTGTTGGTCTGGCATTAATGATTTTCATATACAGTTGGAATTGTTTCAACGCATCTTCGTCGACATTGTAATCCTGCGTTGGCAGAGAAAACCCAGAAAGCAAAGGTGCTATATTTTTGTGAGCTATCCGAGCCCGGCTTTTCATAATAATATTATTTATGCGACGCTTGATTTCAAAGAAGCGTGGGTAGTCCGGTTGATCAGTATAACTACGAACCCGCAGTTTGAAGCGATTTTTCTGACCTGTTAAACTTTCACGGCAAAGTAGGAAATCATTTGAATCCAAATATAGACTGACAATCGGATACGCCCAGCCTCTATGTAATTTGCTGTATTTATCCAAAGGTATGTATGGCTTGATATACTGTGCAATCGCACAAGCCTTTGACTCGCTGATGAGATATTTCAGCTCATGTTGGCAACGATGATCGCTGTCAACTAACTTTTTAGGCGTCTTTTTGATGTTCATATTACTTTTGCGAGTTTGCATTTAAAGCCCCTCAGTATTCGAGGAAAACAAAAAAGTGTAGACCACTTCTTTTACAGATACCTATGCGTGGGTTCTCTTATTGGACACTTACTTGTTTGTAAGATCCACGAATACTAATTTTTGTCTTTTAATCTGGTTTTTTGTTCTTAAAAGCACTTTAACCTTACCTATTTTAACATATTTGAGGCGGTTAGGTCAACACATTTTTAGTTGAACCTAAGAGGCATCCAAATACCACACATGCCAAGAGTGGCTGATGGTGATAAAAAGCCAAAGTCTGATAAAATCTAATGCGTCAAGCGATTGGCTGACTTGCCATTTTCCCTTAGGAACTTACGGATTTGTTGCACCTGGTGAAGGCGATGCAGCAGCCCAGTTGTTAGGGTCATTTCCGTAAAGGTTTGGGTCTATGCTGGCAAGGGAATCACCGCTGCCATCGGCTTCAATCGGCCAGAGGTCCACGCCACCCGGACAATCCTGTGGATGTGAGCCGTCACTATAGCTGACCCGGTCAACACGAATATAATAACGGGTCCCCAGATATTCATCACCGGGCTTGCTCAGCTCCACTTTCTCGCCGCCGTTGGCAAGCCAACCACTATAAGGACCATGAATTATATTAGTTGGTACACCCGGATATCGCCAGGTAAATGCGTCAATATCCTTCACTACTACAATACGGCCGCCGGCAGGTATGTTAACTTCGTCCGGGAATGTATAGTCAATACCATCGGTGAACTTCCATGGCGCGCCCTCGTAACCATCATACAAGTTCACGTCCTCTGTGCTGATGTTGTACAGCTCGATGTACTCATATTCATCGTTGGTATGGTTGCCCTCCACAGGCCAGTCGGGATGATACATAATCTCACTTATCACTATTGGCCCGACTTTCGGATAGGCATTGGCTTGCCCCGGTGTATTGTAGTCCATCGAAACAAAGTTGAAGTTGTTGGTACTTGCTTTGTAGTATCGTCCGAAAGATACACCCGTTTCGGATGCCCCGAAATCCTCCCTCTGGCGGTAGCCGGTCAATATGCCGTTGGCATCCAGCGCCGAGGTCAGACAAACCGTCTCTCCGTTCTCGCTTAGTGCAAATGGTATAAGGCAACCCGGGTCGCTGCTTGCCTGGCCGAAGTTGGCATCTTCATAGAAGACCAGATAGTCACCTGAGTTAATAGTTGTGCCATCGGCAATTCTATATTTCATCAGGTTGCTGTCATTGTCGCTGAGGTACCAGCCGCCTATATTAATCGAACCAGCGCTATTGTTGTATAGTTCAATCCAGTCGGGTGCTTCACCGTGCGAATGCGTCATCACTTCATTAATCACAATATCGCCCGGATTTGGAATAATTCCGCTGTCGTCTGCACCAGGCGAACCGTTTATATAAGCGCTTGCACGCCAGTAGTCTTTTTCACTCCAGCTGTTCACATCCGGATTAGTCGCATCCACTATGGTCAGTGAGTAACCATCGCCATCAGTAATAGGCCGCCAGCCGTCACCATACTCGAAGTCCAGAATGGTTGTGCCCATTGCATCTTCGAGTTTTATTCTTTCACCGCCGTTTGCTAAAGAGCCGCTGTACACACCTGCTATCGGTTTTCCAGTACCGTATTCGGCCTCGAAGGCGTTCTGGTTCTTGACAATAAGGATGTGCCCGCCTGCCGCAAGCTCCAAAATCGGGAATGTGAAATGGATTCCTTCCGTAAAGCTGACCAGGTTCAGATTGATTGCTGAGGCACCGATGTTTTTCAGCTCGATGAATTCTTCGTTGGGGTCGTTCGGGTCGTTTGTGTCCTGCGGATGATACATAATCTCTGTGATACGCACATTATCCGCTACTTCCGGCAGTGCATATATTGCTTCATTAAGAGCGCTCCATTGTTGGGTACTACTCTTATATACCCGGGATTTAAGATTAGTGCTCTTATCCAGATTGAAACCTCCGGAATACTCAATCGCATCGGGTGAAACGTCACCATAGCTCATTTCAGTGGCGACTAACTCGGCCGAGATGAGAAAGTCAGAGCTTGTTGTTGAATAGTTCATGCCGTGTATGGCCAGCACATTGTCCCCTTCTCGCAGGAGATTGATACGGTCGGAGATGTCGATGTTCTCGAAGTCAATGGCCGGCCCATCACCGTGCTGGTCGGGGTATGTGGATGAGTTCCACTGTGGTGTTTGACCTTCTGGAAATATGCGTCTGGCTACTTCGACGCCGTTTAAGTAAGCAATGAATCCGTCGTCATACCGCACTTTTAGCGTCATATTGTTGAATTCGGCGCTGCTGCCGGTAAACGGAATACGAATGTAACAGGAAGTATTGGCATTAGGATTACTGCCGCCATCATACATCCCTGCTTCCACATCGATATTGAACAGGCCGATAAAGTTGATAGGGTCACCCGGATTTCTCTCATAGCCGACGCCGCCGGTTCCACTGGGCCAGCCAGAGTCGTCAAAATCGTCAGTAAACCAGTTTTCATCCACATCTACCGGGGAAAGATGCTGGCCCTCAATTACTCTCTGCGTAATGCCTGGACCTTCCCAGGCCACTGCTAGGTTATCATTGTTGATGTTCTCTTTCATCAGGGCTTCGATGTAATATTTCTGGCTGTCGACCAGAGATTTCGAAGAGGATTGCTGTTCTGGATATTTAGTCCACTGTCGCGAGTTGGTATAGCCCGGAACATTAGCAATCAATGTTGCGTTGCAGGGGTCTTCATCAGTGCTGAGCCACAGCTCTGAATTATCATCGCTGGCAATCCAGAAGGTGTAGCTACCGCTTGTGGGCGGATGGAGGAGGCCTCTTACACGCATGCCGTACATATTCATCCAGTTAGTCTGCCCTTCGAAACTGGTCAACAAACCACTGCCGGTTGGATAATCCGGGAAATCAGGGCTCGATGTAAGATCCGATACAGCAGAACCAACGATCCCAGTCCAGAACTCTCGCAGGATGGTGCCGGTGCCGATAACAGGACCGGTGGGAACGAGATATTGCTTCGTGGCGTTCTCGGTCACGAGGGTAACTTCAGAACCAGGCGGCGACAGCGATGCTGGAAGGCGAGGGTCGTTGCCGTCTAATGTGTAATAGATGGTCCCTGAGCCAGGGTTGCTAATGGAAATTGTATCACTGGTGGAAACGTAGCCGCCGTGCTGATATGAGCCGTTTACATTGAATACTGGCGCACCTAAACTACGATTGAATAAATCGTTATCTTCAAATGCTGCCAATACATAGGGCTCACGGTTTGGTATAAAAGTATTTGGTATGAAGTTGTGGTCCCAGGGAATTGTGGTGATGACGGGCGACACCTCGTCGGAGACTTCCCACCACTTTGCAAGAAGATGGTCTTTTCTAAGTACGCCGCCATTATAGAAATGTTTGTGAATATGGTCGGCAAAGAGCTGTCTGAAATCAGGATTGGCCTTCAAGGCACGATAGAGCCTCGAAATGGGGTCAACCAGATTGTTCAGCCCCTTGGGCGGAGCAAAGTAGCTGGGACAATCTTCGAAAGCCGTATAGTTACAATGTTCACAGTTAAGGCCGAGCCACCATGCTTCAATGCCTTCCAGGTCCCAAACGGAATATCTGAATTTGCCGGTGTCCGACCTTTCGTGGTGGACGGTCCAGTTTTTATTGGGCCAGTCGAAGTTTGCTGAATAGATCTGAAGAATAAGGTAATCTACAAACATAGGAATATCGAACTTGCTGGCCACATATTCATACGCATTGATATCAGCAAGGTCGTGGCTGTCTATGTAATCAAGCAGGCTGCTCCAGGCAACATCATCACCATCTCTGACGTCATATTCTGGATATTCTGATTGAGTAATGACGTCGAAGTCATTGTCGGTGCCATACCATTCCTGGTAAAATTCGTTGTCGGCTCGGCCGGTAGGATTATAGTAGCTTTTGTAATCGCCATTGATATAAAGATTGGCGAACGTGCCGGTTTCCTGAACGCCTCCCATTTCCTTAAACAGTCGCCTCATCCATTCGTCTTTAACAAACGGCGAGCATATATCGTTCATACCGGCTCGCAGGACGATGCTTTGATGGCGTTTAACTTCCGCCGTAAATGGGAAGAATGGGAACTCAAATCGATTATCGCCATAGCTGCTGCGGAAAAACATATTGAAGCTGAATTTATTATTATTGCAGTGCCAATCGTCCCCTCTGGTATAGCGCGGCCGTGTGAAGTCACTGCCATGGACACGAATGCCACAGTCAATCTGAAAGTCAGTGGCAGCCGGTAAATCAATGATTTCAAAAGAAACGGGGCGTTCGTATTCTCTTCCTCGGTGGATAGGATTGTTATAAGTCCCAGGCCCCCCGGATGTCCATACTCCGCCAACGTATGTACCGCCGACGATGGCCATGATGCCATCAGGTTCAAAGAGACTTTTATATTCATCACCCACAAGGCAAACTGCAGGCATAGATTTAATCTCATCACTTGCATCGAATATATATGTATGAGTTGTAGTGCGCGAGGGCATCCAGCCGGTCTTGATTGCAGCGGCACGAAGGCAGGTATTTGAGCTTATATGAATGGCACTGGTATATTTCGTACTGCTGACAGTGTTTACATCGTTTTTGACAGGTGCATTGCCGTCTGTAGTATAATATATATCAGCTCCATTGGTTGAGGTTGCTATTGTAACGTTGAAACCTGTGTCGTAGAAACCTCTCTCGTGACTGAATTCAGGCTGTTCGACAATATCAATGTATGCATTGTTATTGTCCGCCAGCGGAGTTGGTACAGAAAAAAACTGCATGTTATTATTCGCATCGGGATAACGACCGTAGGAAATATTAGAAACTTGTTCGCCGAAGCTAATACCGTCAATCATAGTGTTGCTATCTGCAAATAGTCCTATTTGCTCACCATCTGCGCTGAGCTTGAAGCTTGCATGCAATGGTCCTTCATAGGTTTCCCCATCAGCCCAGAAAAGAATAAAGCCATCGGCGGGAACATTCGTCTCAGCAGGATAACCCTCGGGAATCTGCCATTTAGTAGGGTCATCTAAATCGTCCGTAAGGTACATCCCGCCTATGTCTAAAGCTATGTCGCCGAAGTTATAGATTTCGAGCCAGTCGTCGTAATCGCCATAAGGGTCGTTTATATCGCTTTCACTATTGTTGGAAGCCATAAACTCATTGATTACCAGTGGGATACCCCTCTGATACCAGTGGCTTGCCAGCACAGAAAAATCGGCTAAATTAATCCCATTGATACCGTCAAGGTCGGCACAACCGAAATGTGAACAGCTGCCTACGTCAAGCCACTGCTCTGCAAAAGTCAGAATATCCTCCCAATCCACCTTACAATCGCCGGTTAGGTCACCTTCAGGGTATAGAGCAGCGCTAGCAAAACCAGACGAAAATACAGCAAATACCAGCGAGAGCAAAAATATCCTCACAGGTTTAAGCATTTTCTATTTCCTTCCTCATTATTATTGTGAGACACTGACCAGTAGCTTTTAATTTGTTGGCTTAGCCATGCTTTACGGCAACGGCTATTATATGGTTTATTCTAACATATATTAGCAGTCGATTCAACAGTTTTTTGCCTAAACTTGTCTAACGACAGTCAAGATTGGCCTATTTTGGAGCTACAGGCCGAACTAATATTCATTATTTGCTCGTTTCAAAGCAAGCTAAGCGACCCCTAAAAGAATTGCTGATTTTTGACTTTCCGCCGTTAGGCGTCTCGTGGAGATTGCCGATTTTGATTTTATTGCCTTCGATTGGCAATTGGAAATCATCAATTGAGTTATCTTGCTGCCAACTGCTGACCAATCACCACTCCCTCGAAAGGACATTCGGCCGAGCCCGTCTAATCCGCCCTAAGGTTGTAGATATTTATACCCCTTATGGCCTTCTGCTAACCTTAACTGATTCGACCAACGCCTTAACCGCCGCTTTGAGAGCATTGGCTACGTTTAAATATATTTCACCGGAAGGGTCTATCCCATTAATCGGGTCATTCAGGCAATACAGATATTGGTGCAACGTTAGCGGTTTTCTGAATTTGCCTCGGACGGGGTCTCTGGAGGTGAATCGGCCTAAGAGAGGGTCATATTGGCGGGCCCTTAAATAGTATTCATCTATCTCAGAGTCAAAGTATTGGCCTGTAAATTTGAATGGATTACTCACAGTCTCTGTGCATTCTGTGGCAAAAACTTCGCCAAACGGATTGTAAGTATAACAATTGTTCACATCACCATTAGTATCTATTATCTGTCTGACACTTCCTAATCTATCGTGCAGATAGAAGTACCGCGGAGAGTTATAGCCGCTGCCATCGTGCTGAGCGAGTATCTGGCTGTTGGTGTAAATGTAAGCTTCCATTCAGACTCCTGACTCTTGTATCCTATATTTTTTCAGTTTTCAAAGAGCCGAATTGCCCTTTTGTTTTTTGTAGGGCCAGATAATTAAAGGTAAAATCAGCGTCCTAATACATATTTTACTATGCCTATAATAATCGAAATGGTTAGAATGATACCGACCAACTTCCAGATTAGACCGAACTTCTGTTCGCCAGACATATCACCAATGCCCCATTTTGGCTTAGCGTCGGCGTCGAATTCAAAGGAATCCGTGACTCCTATAAACACCTGCCAAAAACTTTCCGGGTCATCACCTTTCCAGTAACCCTGAAAATCAATCACCCGTTGAAGTCCGATGAATTTTGCACTTGCCGATAAAAAATAAATGTCCCTGTCTTTATGCTGATAAAGAATCTTAGCTACTGCAAGTTTCCTAGCGGAATCATAATCATAAAAAGTATCTATTTGGTTGTATTGATTTGCATTTCTTCCAAGCAAACTTTGTGCCAGGTACCGTGCGCTCGCAGTTACGTATTTTTTGCCTGTTTCTTTGAGAACTTTTATCGCCTCAGAGGTAGTTGTTTTCTGCAATTTTCGACCTTGAACCTGTATACACGGAGCTTTAGGTGCTTTTATACCTGAAGGATTAAGCATTAGCAGAGTTTTGCTTTCGTGGAGTCGTTCTAAGGAATCCTTGACCTCGTCTGGCCATTCATTCTCAAAACTTATATTCCACCCCACGGGCACTTCAAGAGCGAAGCCGAACTCATCATTACGGAAACTTTCTTGAGCCAAACAGATAGAAAAGATACATAAATTAAAAATTATCAAGTATCGCATGTCAAGCATCTCATCAAATAGTACACATACTCAATCCTTAAAAAACCTATGAGGGTTTAACTAAATTTAATGAAAAACTAATTGTAAGTAGAACATTAAAGAATATTTATAGTCAAACAATTAGATAATATTTTGTAGTGCAAAAACATTCAATTAATCTATCCAATCTTCCGTTGCCGTTGTTGCGATAGCATCTCCGATCCTGAAACCAATATAATCGTCCAACTGTTCTTCACCTTGTAGTACCGCCCATATTGCTTTCCTTTCACCATATACTTCTACCAAAAACCCAGCTAATCTCCCGAGGTTTTCACTATATAGGCCCAATGCCTCAATGCCAGCGTCTCTAACAGTTGTCTTTAAATCGGTATCCAAGCTAGCAACAAACAAATCCATGGTTATGCCTCTTTGCAGGTTTGCTATACTAAAAGCGTCTATCTTAGCCGCGCTCTTATCAAAGAGGTTCTTGTGAAATTTATAGTCCATTATGCGAAGACTATTAGAAAGAGCGTCGCTAACTAACATATCAGCAAACCAATAAAATTTCCCGCTTGGGTCAATGTAGTTGACCGGATCGTTCAAACAGTACAAGTATTGATGCAACGTCAGCGGTTGATACGCTTTGCCGAAGACTGGGTCTCTGGAGGTGAATCGGCCTATGCGTGGGTCGTACATACGGGCACGCATAAAGTACTCATCTATCTCAGAATCATAATACTGGCCGGTAAACAGAAAGGAGTTACTCGTCGCTTGTGGCTCGTGACTCGATTCAATTACTTCGCCATAGGGGTTGTAAGTATAAAGTCTCACAACATCTCCACCTGTATCTATAATTTGTCTAACTGAACCCAGACGGTCATGCAGGTAGAAATATCTATCCGCGGTATGGTCACCATTATGCTGAGCGAGTATCTGACCATTGGCGTAGATATAGGTCTTTTTGTTTCATAATAACCTATGTTTCCATAACTGTCTATAACGTATCCCTCTTGGGTTACTCCTCCTATAATAGCCCCTAGTATTCCACTGATAGGGGAGATTCAATCTTCGAGCTTTTTATAGTATTCAGCCTCTCTATCGGAAAGTCGTTTCTGCTCAATTAAAGTGCGAATCCGCTGCAAATCAACATCTCTTGGCTGACCACCAACCGCCGCAGAAACTGCCGGTTGACCGATACCGACACCGGTAACCTTCAAAAACCTGTCCACAGATACCGCTGACACAAAGACAGCCACTATGACTGCACAAATCACAATATATCGAGACCTTAGATTCATCCCTGCGGTAACAGGATGCGTCAAATGCCCTTCTTCTGCAACTGCCTTCGGCTGATAACGACATCTGTCACAATATATGCAATCCAGATGGTCTTTCGCAGTCAGGCCAAATTCGCACCTGCCAAATTTTTTCGCAGGCAGGTACCGCTTTAATATCGCAATGCTATTCAACAACGACAGAAAAGCCCCCACAGGACACAAATAACGACACCAAAAGCGAGTATAAAAAATCGAGCCGACCAAAGCTACCGCCGCTATCAGGAACATCAACGATTGCCAATTGACAACTGCCGACTGAAAATTGAAAACTGAAATCAACGGGTCCGATGCAAGCGTTGTTCGATTCCTCGAAGCAAAGAACACAATTACCAGAACAAAAAGAACTATGTATTTTACGAATCGTGCTTTTTGCATCTTCTCAATCGATACCGGCTGTTTGAACCTGTCAGGGATAATATAGCCGAGCAATTCCTGCACAATACCGAATGGACAGATATAGCCACAATATATGTTGCCGAAGATTATCACTAAAACCGGGATTCCAACAACCAACAAAAATGCCCCGGACAATTTCAGAGAAGGGGCCTGCAAAGATAATACCGTTGCTATTTGTTCGGTCGAATATTGACTGTTCAGGACAATACCACCCACCAAAAGATTCAGCAACAACACAGCCAACCTGCTCCAGAACCCTCCTCGATAGATTACAAACAAAGTAAGTATGAAAGAACCAATCAAATACACCGCAGGTATATCCGGCAAATACCTGGCACGCTCAGTCCCTTGCCGGGGCAGCCCTTCAACAGATACACCAAGAACCTCTGAAGCAAATCTACTGCCCGATGTTTGTAGCGCCGAAAGAACAGCTTCAGAGCTTACAGTGGCACCGGTTACAGCATCGACATCTGCAAAAGCATCATGCTGAAAAATCCTGCGCCCATAGAGATTTTTGTACCACTTACCCAAAAGCTCGAAATATGAAGGTGTTTCGTTTGACCGTATTACGTGGAAGTTAATTAACCTTCCGGCAGTATCCACATAAACAGCAAGATTCATCTTCCCACCAAAGCCGCGAACCTCCGGTGCCAGCTCCTGCGAACTAAAGATATAGCCGGTTAGTGTATCGCCGGTCTCACTGACTCTAAAATAATTGATTTTCTTAGCACCATCAAAAAGAACTCCAGACTCTTTTTGAATTTGCAAATCACCTGCGAGTGCCTGAACTGTATATTCCGGCAGTAAAGGTCTTAGACGCGCAGCAGCATCAGCAAACAGGTTCGATAAAAGAACGATAGTTATCCCAATAGCAAATAAGATATAACCCAGTCTGCGCAATCTAAAAGCTGTAGTGACTAAAATGCGCCTTCCTTCCGGCTTATACAATCTCAACGCCATAAATGATATATTTGCAAAAACAAGCAGAATAAATACAAACAGAGTCGCTTTTGCCCCAAGCACAGGTACAAGAGCAAGAGATGTCACTATGCCCCCTGCTGATGCGCCGAGGTGGTCGGCAGTTTCAAGCTTGCTGCCGGCTTGTCCAACCTCAAAACCACAATCCCCAAGCCACCTGGCACCTAATGGAAAATAACAGCCAGTGCATAAACCACACAGAATAAACACAACAGCAAAAATCAAATGTGTCCACTGCTCACCCGGCCAAAATGCAATTGCAGCAAGGATTAATATGTGTATGAATGCTACTACGAACAATAATGTCTCAGACCTCAACTTTCGATTTATAAGCGACGAAATAAAAACCGCACCGGCGGTCAAACCCACCATAAATAAAGATGAAATAACTCCGATGTGCAAGTAAAGTGAGCCAAAGCGGGTTTGATAAAGATACATCAACACAATCACCACACCAATCCCAATCCAGCCGCTTGAAAACACCAGAAATGTACTGTCAAAACTCGATTGACTACCCGGTTGAGCAGCGCTCAAAACATAGATAACTCGCAAAGCTACCAAAACCAGAATAGGGATAACAAATGCTAATATCCCTGCCAGGGCTAAGTGCTTAACAAATCTGCTAACCGATGCCCCGGATTGTTTGACTGCAAGCAACAAACTGTATAAGTGTGTCAAAGGCCTGGAATCGCGATTAATCAGTAATCTCTCAGGTAAATCCGCACGCGAATAATTCTCTAAAGCAGCGGCAGCACGATTAGGCAAATAAACAGACAACAAGGCGTCAGGTGGGCAAATCTGCCTCGAACCTTTTATCGCAGCAAAACGGTCACGGCAAACAGCCGGGTCTTCGGTAAGCATTCCACTATCAGATACAATGAACCACGTATCCTCACCGGGTGTCAGCACAAGTTGCGAGAATGGAACCTTTTGAAGCGTCAATTTTGTCGAAGCACCAAGATTAATCAGCTCGGTGCCTATAATATTTGCCCCCCCTGCTATGCGAACCTGCAACAGGCCTTTGGGCATTAGAGAGTTTTTAACCTGGCGATAGAATTCGAGTGTATAAAAACGGTTCAGGACAGAACTCGTTGCGTCAGGCAAATTGATAATTACTATGTCGTAATACTGCTTCCTCTCTGAAAGCAGCGAGCGAACATCACCGGTCAACCGATGAAAACGCTTATCATCAATTTTAAGCTCAGCAGGTATAAACTTCTCAATCTTTCGCACATATTCGCCGTCGTAATGCGCCCAGGTTACATTCTCGATTTGCGGCAAGCGCAGCAATTCATAACACAGACCCAATCCGGAGCCAATGACCAGAACACTTTTGGCATCGGGACTTTGACAAAGACCAGTGGCAACAATTAGTCCCGCTGATTCTCGGTCCGGCAATGTCTCGCAAGTGCTGCCCTGGCGAATAACTACCCATTGGTCTTGATAGACCCCATATAAATACTCTGATTGAGCTGTCTGGAACGAACCTTTTAGCGCATACTTTGGAAGAAGCTTTGTCCATTTTATAACTCGTAACTGTTGCGACAGGTATATATCAACCCCAGCAATCAAACAAACGAAAATACATACGGGCATAAAAACCCAAACCCACCTCTTTGCTCTGGTAAGCTGCACACAAAAGAAAGAAAAAGAAACAATAAAAGCAAGTACAAAGAAAATCGTCGCTGAGCTTATGCCATAACTAAGAAGTACGGTTACACCCAGCCCGCCGACAAAGCTTCCCGCTGCCTCAAGAATGTAAACACGCGATACGGGCTGCACCTGGTCCTTTTGGAACCATCGGCACGCAATAGGAAAAAGCATCCCCGTGATAATACTAACCGGTGCATTTAACACAATTGATAATAAAATAATAGGCCGTATGGGTAAAAGCTGATAATACTCAATGCCGGCAAGCTCACGAGCCTGGATAATTAACACCAATTGAATAATAAAGGCAGGAATATAACCCAGGAATAAAAATTCTATATTATTAAGCAGCTTCTCCGCTAAGTTTTTGGCCTGATAAACGAGTAATGCTCCCAGGCCGACCCACAGAAACCAGCAGCCGAAAAAGATTCCAACACTTATATCGTTGCCCTCAAAGGTAGTGACAAATTCACGAAACAAAAGACTCTGGGCTGCGATAGTAAACAGGCCGTAGCTGAATATCAAAAAGCTTCGAGAAAACCTCATTTCTCAGCCTCACCAAAAACATCCGCCTGAAAGACCAGAAAGCTTGCACCTTCCTTCCAGGCATCAGGAGGCAACCCCGCCTTTAAAGAAAGCTGTGTGAGCATTTGACTAACATCCCAACCCTGCTCCGGTGCAACCTGAGGTAAGAACACAGCAGAATGGCCGCTCTTATTTAACACCACACCATCGATGCCAACTCTAATCTCACTCGAAGAATCAACAGGTTTGGGCACGGTCAACGCCGAAATCTCAATCGTAATATCGTTGACCTCTGCTGCACTCAACGGAACAAATCGCCTATCATTAAAAGCTGCGTTAACAGCGTTGTTGATAACCGATTTATACAAAGGCCCTTGTGGAAAGATGTTACCTATACAGCCCCTGAGCTGATGATTCTCTTTAAGTGTCACAAATGCCGCACGAGGATTTCTCATCGCCTCGCTGACTGTAATACCCAACTCGTCAACCTCAGGAACCTTTTGGTATCTCAGAGCATAAACTATTGTCTTATGGGCCAAAGTCAGAAGCTCTTCTTCATCTTCATCGGTCAACTCACGGTTATTTGCTTTCGGCTCGACCTCGGGGCGGTTACCCCACTTCCCGGAAAAAGCAATGGAAAGATAGCTGACGGAATTTGTAAAATCACCCGTCAGCTCACCACTTGTTGCGTATTTCATCAACTCAGCTTTGGCCGGTTTATCCAGCATCGAAATCAATATTGCAATTGGAACATAGCCGCATATTGTCGCTCCGGTTCTTTGCTTATATGCTAAAAAGCCCTCGCTATCCAGCTTGGCTATACAGTCATATGCCCCCATATCGAGCTTTTTTAACTGCTCGGGTATATCTTCCTTAAAAGGCACGTATCCATAGTTCGGGCCGTAATGGGTAAAATCAGAACTTGCGATAACGAGAGTCTCCCGGCCAATTAAACTCTTCAGGATATCACTGACCTCACTAATTGTCTTCTGCGAACAGCTGCCGGCCACTATCGGCACAAGCTTGAAATTCTTTTGGCAATATTGCAAAAGCGGCAGCTCTATCTGAACGCTATGTTCAAATTGGTGGGCGTGCGGCACATTTTGAAACACATCAAATTTAAGAAGCTTGTTTATAAATTCCACATCCAGCGGTATCTGCCCAAGAGGCGTTTCGTAATGCGTTACTCTCGGCACGCTCAGCATCTGCTCCATAGCAAGATAGTGACTTGGCCCAATTAAGACAATTCGCTTATACGCTTTATCGCACGCTTTCATAGCAAAAACCGCTGTCTGGCCGGAGAATTGATACCCCGCATGCGGCAAAATCAAGGCAATCACATCTTCAATCGGCTTAACATCAGCTTTTTCGTAAAAATCCTCAATCTGCCTGCTAAGTTCATTAGCATCGCCCGGGTACCAACCTCTTTCGGAAAGTTGTGAACGCAAAACAACCTTAGCACGCTCGACGGTCTCTTCTCTTTTGGGAATTGCTGCTTCTTTAGTGAAGGCAGGAACTTTTCGGATACGTGTCTTCCATATAAGTATGGCGAAAATACATAACAATACAATCACAAAACCAGGAAGAATTTTTTTCCCGTCGTATTTTTTCAACTGCTTGTCCATATTAACCACTCCATTCGCTTTGGTTATAAGTACCCGGCAAAGTTCTCACAGAACCC
>CAZMSP010000013.1:0-1221 GCA_964568985.1 uncultured Pirellulales bacterium | reverse complement strand
TTAACCACTCCATTCGCTTTGGTTATAAGTACCCGGCAAAGTTCTCACAGAACCCGGATATTTTTTAAGGCGAGCTGCCCGTACAAACTTGCGCGGCGCAGCCTTTTTTACCAGCCAACAAGCACCAATAACAATCGCTGAGCCGATACCTAATAATACTTGAATAAATTTTCTGCGTGTCATTTCCAAACCCCGTAAATCTCTTTACCACAATACGGGCAACAACCTTCTTTAAGACGGTTCTGCGTAATAGTATAGCCGATGCGTTCAATGAGTAATTTCTTACAACCCGGACAATATGTATTCTCGCCTCGTTCACTCTGGATATTTCCAATATAAACAAAGTCAAGCCCTTCTTCCGCAGCAATGTCATGAGCCATATCCAGCATCTTTAGCGAAGTTGGCGGCAGATGCCGCATCTTGTACTGAGGAAAGAACCGCGAAAAATGCAGCGGCGTCTCACCGCCAAGATTGACTTTCACCCACCGGCAAAGCTGGCGTATCTCCTCCGGCTTATCATTCAACGTTGGAATAATCAGGTTTGTAACTTCAACCAGAATACCGCTCGCCTTGGCTATGACCATCGCTTCCTGAACCGGCCTTAAGGTCGCCGAGCAAACCTTTCTGTAAAACTCTTCCGTCATTCCCTTCAAATCAATATTAGCTGCATCGACAACCTCTAATAGTTTATTCCACGGCTCTTTATTTATATAACCTGCCGTCACAAGAACGCTGCGTATATTCGCTTCTCTGGCCAGTTTGGCTGTGTCATAAGTGTACTCGTAATAGATAATCGGCTCGGTGTATGTATATGCTATTGACTGGTAATTTTTTTGTTTGGCAATTTGAACAAGTTTTTCCGGCGGACAATAATACGCAGGCGTATCTTCGGGATTGGCCTGTGAAATTTCCCAGTTCTGACAGTTCAGACAATGAAGATTACAGCCCGCAGTAGCTATGGAAAGGATACGGCTTGCCGGCAAAAAGTGAAAAAGCGGCTTTTTCTCGATAGGGTCATCGTGGATGGAACACGGATACCCATAAACAACGGTCCGCAATACCCCATCTATATTAACCCTGACCCGACACTCGCCGCTCTGGCCCGGCTCAATCAGACACATCTTCGGACATAATTCACACTGAACCGTCATTTAGCTACCACTACTCTGTGTCTCGGCACTCGATTTTCGTTTCGAGGTTTATCCGCCGCAGGCGGAATCC
>CAZMSP010000012.1:0-27681 GCA_964568985.1 uncultured Pirellulales bacterium | reverse complement strand
AGCTTTTTACGCCCTGGCGAATTTTGCGATATCTGCCAGACTGGCGAGCATTCAGGATATACTACTGGCGACTGCGCGGCAAAAGCAGACTTTCGGACCCATTTTTGCATGCCATAGCCGCGGAGTTGGCCAGCGGTGGAATAATATTGGAGAACTCAATAATGTATTGCAAGGAGCATATGGCAAGTGAAGGCGTGATGACAGAACGTCAGCCGAGCTCATTGATTGACGGTAACATTGAATTCGGCTGGAAAATAATTAAAAAGCTCACCGAGCTTGATATAGGCCAAGCAATTGCAGTGAAAGAGAAGGAGGTTATCGCTGTCGAAGCGATAGAAGGTACAGCGGCAATGATTGAGCGGGCGGGACAGATTTGTAAATCGGGTGGCTGGACGCTAATAAAGGCCTCCAGGCCAAATCAGGATATGCGATTTGATGTACCATGCGTAGGTCCGGAAACTATTAGAAGTTTGGCCCAAAACGGGGGCAAGTGCCTCGTTGTAGAAGCAGATAAAACAATAATCATTGACAAACCCGATACAATAAAACTTGCCAATCAATTAGGCATAGTTATTCTTGGTCGCTGATATATCATAATTTTGCTTTGGGTCTTATGCTGAATTGAAACCGAATGGCTGAGTTTCCATTTCAACTTTTAATTAAACACACTTCTTCAAAGAACCCTCCGCAGCTTATGCTTCAAAGGGCAGGCAAGAATGAATCTTTATCGTGTACGTCCCTTTTGCGAGCTGTTCCCGGGAGGCGCAAGGTTTATGATGCCTTATGGAATGATAGAAGTGTGATTGTAAAAGTATTCTCACATAAAATCAATTCAAGGCGTCATCTTAAAAGAGAGTGGGAAGGATTGAACAAACTAACGGAGCTGGAACTGAGTTCGCCTAAGCCCCTGTTTTATGGAAAAACAGAAGATGACCGATTGGTGGTAGTAGTGGAAAAGATAGCTGACTCATCAACGGTTTTGGATGTGTTTCAAAAAGCATTGGAACCAGCCAAGAAGCTGGACTTGTTGGTTCTGGTTTGTAAAGAATTGGCGAAACAACATACCAAGGGAGTTTTACAAAAAGATTTGCATCTGGGAAATTTTCTGTTGGCTGATGACAAGGTCTTTTTACTGGACCCCGGCCAGATGCGATTTTTGGATTATGAAGCAGATAAGAAAGCTGCTATTTCTCAGTTAGCGATGTTAGCAAGCTATCTGCCGGACAGCGATACTGCATCTGTTAATAAGCTTTGTCGGGAGTATTTTATTGCCCGTGGATGGCATCTTGGAAATGCGGACGAGGAAATAATTCAAAAACAGATAACTGTACATAAAAAAAGAGGAACCAAAAAAGGATTAAAAAAGTGCCTGCGAACCAGTAAGAGACACTTGCAGGTTACTACAGGCAAATACCTTGCTGTGTTTGATAGAGGTTTTTGTCAGGGGGCAGAGCCTCTTGATTTTATAAAACAAATTGATGGGCTAATGGATAAAGGAAAAATTCTCAAGAACGGCAATACCTGCCATGTGTCCAGATTGATGTGGAATAACAAAGACGTAGTAGTCAAACGATTTAATCATAAAGGTTTTGTTCATTCGCTGCGTCATACAATAAAAAAGTCTCGCGCCAGGTGGGGCTGGCTGCACGCACACCGGCTCGGTATGCTGCAAATACCAA
Source organism: uncultured Pirellulales bacterium (assembly GCA_964568985.1). Lineage (GTDB taxonomy): Bacteria > Planctomycetota > Phycisphaerae > Sedimentisphaerales > Anaerobacaceae > CAZBWE01. The sequence goes on along the minus strand of CAZMSP010000012.1, from coordinate 26,002 downwards.
CGCTGAGGCCATTAGCTTATATTGAGTGGCGCAAATATGAGCTCGTCTGGAAATCTTACCTAGTAACCGAATATGTTGAGGGACAGAAGCTTTATGACTTCCTGCGAGACAGCAAAACAAGCGAAGAAGAACACTCAATGGTAAATCAGCAGGTTGTGGAGCTGCTTGAAAGATTAGGTAAATATAGAATCACTCACGGGGACTTGAAGCATTCAAATATTTTGGTTACAGATAATGGTATTGTTTTAACAGACCTCGATGGGATGAAAGTGCATAAATGGAATTGGATGTACAAGATAAGACACTTGAAAGAGCTAAAACGCTTCAATGAAATGGGGGATGTGGTTTATAAGAACAAAGGTTTTTCAAAAAGTGCTCAAGTAAATTAGTAGAGTAAAAAACTTGTACGTTCTTCAAATAAATTTTTTAGCGTGAATAATCATTACGTCTGACTGTTTCATAAGGGCTGAGATTCTGGCCAGAGGTGACATAATTTTCCTTAAAAACAATGACCTTCTAATTCGATTACGGTGTTCCGGCTTATAATTATCGCCGTAAAAATAATACTGTAACGACCCTAAAACGCCTTTTGAGCCCTTATTATACTTGATTTTTTGAATCGATAATCCGCTTTTTTCCAGTAAACGGGCGATTGTTTTGGGATTGTAGATATAAAGATGTCTCGGGCAATCAAGGTGATACCATTTTTCTCTGAATAACTTAGAGTTGACGCTGCGGAAATTTGGAGTACTTATAATGCACGAGCCACCGTTTTTAAGAAGGTTTAATATTTTCAACAATACTTCTGAAGGATTAGGGACATGCTCTAAAAATGACCATGCGGTTATTACGTCAAAGTGATTATTGGGAAAAGGGGCATCTAAAATTGTCCCTGTATGTATATCAAGTCCATAATTTTCCCGGGCTGTTTTTGCGGCAGTTTTCGACAAGTCCAAGCCATAGACGCAACAACCTGTTACACTCTTTATTTCATTCAGGAAACTACCATTGCCACAACCGACGTCCAATAGCCGTGCGCTTTTGGTAAGTTTGTCAAAGACGGTAGCTGAAAAAGGTCTTTTTTTGTATTTGCCCTTCAAAATATAAGGGTCGAGGTATTGCTCTTTCGGTTTAGCTTTATGAGGCCCATAGTCGGAGGGATAAAATTTTCCTGTCTCATCAGGTGAAATTTGAGGATTCATATACACAAGTCCACATCTTTTGCATTGTACATATGTGAAGGTGCCTTCGAATCCGTGCAAACGGTCTTTAGCGCTAAACAGAAAGTCATGTTTTGTGCCTCCACACAAATCACAAGCAACCATTCTTGTTTTGGTCACTGTTATCCCCTTCCCTGCAACCTAACGCTTGTTTCTGCAAACATTCACTAATCAAATTTAATAATTGGCTTGCCAATAAGCGTACATCAAATTTTTGTGCTTCTTTTCTCCCTGCCTGTCCCATTTGGTCTCTTAACTGGCGATTCTCGAACAATTTACTAACTTTGTCAACCCATTGTGAGATATTTGCTGCGTGGAATCCCGTAACACCATCAAGGACGTATTGAGCATTTACTCCTACCGGTGAGGCGATGACAGGCAGTCTCGCAGCTGCATACTGCAAAACCTTAAAGCCGCATTTGCCTCTGGTAAACCGGTCGTCCGGTAAAGGTGCCAGGCCGATGTCGCTCGCAGCTAAATCTGTGACCTGCGTCTGCTCAGACCACTGGTGTTTTTCAAGCTGTATGTTTTGCAAATCGAAAAATTCATCGGATACCATTCTTAAAATAACATTATGGAATCGCGAACCGATTTCTTCAAGGGCAGGCTTAATCCCCGCCAGATAACGTAATGTGCTTTTACTGCCGACCCAGACAAGACGGATATTGCCATCATTTTTCAAATTAGTGTGCACCTCGTAAGCACTGGTGTCTAAACCAGTGGGAAGTATCTGGACGTTGGGATTGAGTCTTTTTGCGTGTTCAGCAAGGTAAGAATTACCGGCGATAACCAAATCAGCCAGTTTAATGGTTCTTCCAAAAGACCTTTGGCGTATATAGCATGGCTTTTCCGGGTTTTTATCAGAGTGCATTACCGCATCGTCAAAATCGTAAATGACTTTTCGGGCATAGTGTCGCAGCCACAAAGCATTAAGGAAATTCAATTTTTTCTTATGTAGAAAAACTCCATCAAACCCTACTGCTCGCTTAAAAAGCTTCCGACGCGCCATCCAGCCGGATGGTAACTGGACGACTTCACAACTTGTGCCATTTTGTCTCAATGTGTCAAGATAAACCCCTATTCGCTGCCTAAAACTTGCTCGCTTGGTATTATTACTTAGTATGAGAAGATTCATTTCGTAGTCTTTTTGGTCTTAATATCTTAAGAAAACAATTTATAAAATTTCAGCCCAGGGGGAATCGTAAGTTCCTGTTTCGATTAGGTCGAGCGTGTATTGAGCTATTCTTTCACAATTAAAGTCAGTATGTGCTTTCTGCACTCCAGCCGCTGCAATCTTTTGCCGCTCCCGATCGTGTTTAAGGTACCAATCGACAAGTTCAAAAAATTCATCAGAGCTGTCAAAATACTTTAGATGCACACTATCTTCGAAAAGCAGGTCAGAATCAGGCACCTTTTTTGCTAACGCAAAAGTACCACAAGAAATGTAATTTATAAGTCGGTCTGAATGGTAGAGCCGTACATCATTGACCGTGTTTATACTCAAGCCTATTTTTGCAGCACTTATAGCATAGAACAGGTCAATTCCATCTACTTCCGGGTTGCCAAAGCAGCCATAAAGCCGGGCGTTTGCCATTTTAGAGAGTTTATAAATTAGATTATATCTTTCATCATTCCGTTCAAGCCGAGTGTGTTCGGCCCTACCCGTGAAAATAATGTCTGTTTTCCATTTTTCCTGCACTTTATATAGGTATTGTATGTCAGGGTCACAGGCATTAGGGATAAAAGCACAGCGCGGAACGCCGGCATCCTTGTAGGTTTTCAGAAATCTACCAGCGCTGGTAGTGATGACAATATCCATTTCCTTTGCGATTGCAAGACGAGCTAAATTTCTTTCCGGAAATGGGTCCTCATCTCTTCCAATAAAAATGGCATTTGGTGCAACATCACGGGCTACCCGAACAGTTTCGGTGGTAATATATTTCATGCTAAGTATTAAGACGATGTCCGGGTCATATTTCTTTATCTGCTGGGCGAGAATATCATCGGCTCTTTTCCTGACAAAACGCGGCATAAATCGCCTAAAATGCTTGCCGGAGAAAGGATTAAACTGCGTCAATATATTTCTATAGCTAAACCGCTGTACATCGTGTCCCAGTCTAATCAAACCCTTTACCCACATTCGGGGCTGAGCACGAATAGATCTGACTGCCTCGTCCTTAAAATCCGCTATTACGAATATCCGTTTTGATTTTTGCATAATCCAAAACAAACCAAAAGTTTACTGAAAAGTCATTTTACTAATTCTACTACAATATCATTTGCTGGAAACAGCCGACATAAAAAGGTGCTTTCATACAAATACTGTATTTTATGCGAGGAATTAATCAAAGGCTCTATCAGACGGTTGCCCCAGAAAAGACCTTTCTTCAAAAATTTTATTTTCCGTTTTGTGATTTTGATAAAGTGAAAATCAAAACAGTAATCCTTGTCACTTAGCCCTTCAACAAAAAAGTTGAAGGTATCAATCGAAAAACGCCTTTTATGTGTTGGGTCGACATAATTATTTCGTGAGCTAAAATGCGGCACACGAATTTTTAATAGCCCGCCTGGTTTTAGTATACGGTGCAACTCTTTCATTACCGGTATATACTCAATATGCTCGAGAATATTATCACACTGGATTTCATCGAATTGCTCATCCTCGAATGGGAGTGGCAGTTTTTCAACATCGTGTACTATATCAACACCAGGTAAACTAACCGAATCTAGATTCACCCAGCCTTGCTTTATATTCCTGCCACATCCCAAATTAAGCTTTTTAGCCGTCATATTATTTAACACAAACATCTATGCTACCTCTATTTTTTCCTCACCAACCGTAATATAAGGCGGCAGAGGTTTCGGTATCTGCCAATGGGGTATTTTATCGTCCTTTTTACTCAAAAGTAATGCTCGCAACAACCACTTATAATTTTTAGGATCGAAAGGATAATAATCAATAGTCTTCTTGAACAATAAAATAGCAGCATTTCTACACCTATTTTGATAGGACTTTTGGGCCATTCCACGGTAAAGACGGCTGATTTTCCTTTTTGCAACTCTTGAAGGAACATATTTATCACCACCGGAGTGGAAATAAAATCTCTCAAAAGCAAATACTGCGTCAAAAGAAAGATTTACACTATGTAGATATGAAAGACTGCTAGGGGTCAACCTTCGTTGGACATAGATATCAGGAACAAATAAAAATTTTGTTCTTGTAGAAATTCTGAGGAATGCGTCTATGTCATCAGCATATTTTATTGCTTCATCCCACCAAAAATTATTCAAAACAGATTTTCGGAATAAACTTGCAGATGGTGCAATACAGGGAGTTTTTTTGTAGTAGCGTTTCGTGAGCCAACCTGAGAAAAAACGGTCACTTCCAAACGCGTCTATTACTCTGCCATCCGGGTAAAGGTTCTTGAAAAGTGAATAAGCGGTACCATAGTCGGTCTTCCTTTCCAAATTAGAGACCATCGTTTCCAAATATTTCTCCGGCCACAAGTCATCACTATCCAGAAAAGCCACATATTCACCTCGAGCATTAACTAAACCAAGATTGCGAGCACTCGAAACACCGCCATTTTCTTTATAAAAATATCGAACCTTATCGTCACAAATCTGCTTAATACCGTCACGTGTATCATCGGTAGAACCATCATCAACGACAATCGCTTCAAAATCGGTGAGGGTTTGCCGCAGCACGCTCTCAATTGCTTCTTTAACTAATGCACTACGATTATATGTTGTTATAATAACACTGACTGCTGGCATGGCAATCTTCCGATCCAGACAACCACATTCAACTATTCAAGACAATATTTTCCAATCATTCTTGATTATCTTATCCATATTTTGCCGGGAACTTCTATTAGTTTTTTATACAAGTGACCGAACTTTTATAAAAAAGTCTCAATTGAACATTATTGAACCTGATTTTATTCTTTACTATGATGTAATTTTTGTTGCCTCCAATATCAAAGTTTCAAATCTAACCATTTCCTCATTATTAACTGCTTGGTCATGAGAGTCGATCCCCTTGAGGAATTCATTGTTACTTTCTCCATAAGCACAACGAACAATATTTTTGAATCCTGCTTGTTTAAGAGAATCAGTAAGGGTTCTTATATCATAAATAAACTGATGCCCATGTTTGTAAAATATGATGTTAATTACAAATGCGGCACTGTAGATTTTGAGTTTTGCTAATTCGGGCAGAAATTTGTCGGTACTCCACTTTATATATTGTTCCTTAATGTCGGTTTTGTCATTGGTGAATAGGTTAATAAAAGTTTTGAGGTCTGGGGTAGCCAGTCTGATTTTCCCGTTTGGTTTCAAAACTCTATGGCATTCACAGAGCATTCGCCTGCCTTGCTCATAAGTGAGATGCTCAATGAGATGCTCGCTAAAAATGTAATCGAACGTATTGTTTTTGAAGGGGAAAGCCTTTGTAGCATCAAGATAAACAACTCTTTTATCTTTAGAAACAATATCAGTATTAAGCCATCCAGCCAAATAATTCTTGCCTGCTGCTATATGCAGTTTTTTTATCTGATTGTTTTTCAGATATGACTTAACAACTATGGGGGTAATAACATACCTTTTTATTTTTTTTCGAATAAGTTTCTTTAGCATTTTTAGCTTAATGTAGCTTTGTACATACAACTAATACGTCCTGTTTAACATCGATTCAGCTATTGAATAGTGGTTGATGGAATCTTTGATCACTCCTTAAATTAAGCTGATGTAATTATTATTTTTATACTGGAAATTAGGCACAGCTTTTCTGTTACACAGAACAATACTTGATAACCCCGTAGCTGCCGACAGAGAAGCACTGCCCGAGTACATAAGGTATCTTTTCCCGGCAGAATATAAGACATCCACAAGCTCCTCTATTGTGAAGATGCTATAACAATTTGGATTGAATGTTCTTTCTATAAGCTCCTCAAGAGGATTTTTAGTTTTTGAATGACGGTGAGCAATTAGAATAAACTCATTAACATTGCTTTTAAGATACTCGATAAACCTTTTATGAAAATCCTTTTCATAATATCCGTTCGCTTTTCCGGAGGTACCGAAAGAGGGGTCAACAACGTCTTTCCCTTTTATCTGTTCTATGAGGTGCGGCTTATAGTACACTTTCGGGCATCCGTTGCCTTGCAAATTAAATAGCTTTTGAAGATATTTGTCTAATGTCAGAAAATTGTAATTAATGGGCTGATGAATGAACCAGCCATTATTGCTGGTAAATTCGATGTACGGATTTAATCCCCAAACAAAATCGCGAATCGCTTTGCTACGGTAAATCGATTTATTCGAAATAAAGGTCTTTATTCCCTTCTGTGTCCATAATAATTCTGGAAGTGAGGAGTATACAAGGTGATCGCCTAAACCTCCAAAAGGTATTTGAATGACCAGCTGTTTTTCTTTTTCGGCTTTTTCCAGAATATCTGCATCAGGGACCGGACTGTGTGGCTTTGTCATATTGACCCTGATTTTGTAATATTTTCTTATTAGTTTAGAGTACCAGCTATGCTTTGGCCTCATCTTATAATCTTCACTCAATATCGGCATCCTGCAAATCCCTACTGTTTCATGGCGGTACAGTTTTTAGATTTTTTTAACCAGTCTGAACTGTTGCTTCCCTGAGTGTGTGCCTGTTGGTTTGTTTTGAGAAACAAAATCTATATCCAGCCGATAGCCATGTTTGCATTTTTCAGCTAATGCCTCCATGGAGAAATCGACGATATCTTCTCTTTTATTAGTTTTAGCAGTGTTAACCATATTTACCTATTGAACTACATCCACACCCTGTAAGTTAGCAGTGTCCAAATTTACCCAGCGCTTTTTTATATCTGTCCTACAACCAACATTAAGCTTTTTTGTAATCATTACAGCCCAGATTTATACATACTACACAGCTTCAATTTTCTTCCCAAAGGCAGTAACACAAGCAGGCAGAGGTTTGGGTATTTGCCAATGGGGTAATCTATCGTTTTCTTTACTTAAAAGCATTGCTCTGAACAATCCTCTATAATATTGGGGGTCAAATGGGTAATAGCTGATAGCCTTTTTAAACAGTGAAATGGCCGCTTGTCTGTGGCCTTTCTGGTAATGTTTTCTGGCCAAGCCACGATACTCACGGCTAATTTTACGTTTAGCCATTTTGGCCGGAACCACTTTGTCGCCGCCAAGATGGAAATAGAATCGCTCCAGGAGCAATATTACATTCGGGCAAATCTCCTCGGAAACCTGATTAGTAATACCATCGATTGTTTTTCTCCTTATAACGCTTATCTCCGGCACACACAACAATTGTACCTTCAGAGAAAGACGCAAGAAAGCATCAATGTCCTCGGTTTTTTTTAACGCTTCATCAAAGAAAAAACCCTCCAACGCAGATTTGCGAAAAAAAGTTGTTGAGGGCAGAAGACAGGGCATCCTATCGTAGAAATTCTTAGTCAGCCATCCTGACAGGTAGCGCTCGCCACCAAATCCTTCCACTTCTCTGCCATCGGGATACACATCTTTGAACAAGGAATAAGCCATACCGAATTGAGGATTTTGCTCTAATTTACGCAGCATTGTTTGTAAATACTCTGCTGGCCACATATCGTCGTCATCCAATAAAGCGACATATTCACCTTTAGCATTAACCAAACCCATATTTCGCGCGCTCGAAAGACCGCCGTTGCTTTTGTGAAAGTACTTAATTCTGATATCTGATATACATTTGATGACAGACCGTGTATCATCAGTCGAGCCATCGTCTATAACAAGTATCTCAAAATCAGTAAAGCTTTGCTGTAAGACACTATCAACAGCTTCTCTCACCAAATCACTTCGATTATATGTTGGAATAATCACGCTAACTTTCGGCATAGAAATAGCTTTCCTTATCAATATATTCACTTTCTTGCCAACTTAATTAGGTTTTTCAATTTAATTGCTTTTTTGAATCTTCGAAACATCTCTCTCCGTTTACAGGGAGACAATGGGCTTAATGCTGTTCTGAGAGCCTTTATCAACCGGGGATCGCCATCCTTTTCAATAAGCGCCTCCAGATTTTCCAGGGCAAAAGCACGGGGACCTATGTCCTCGATGCACAGGTTCTTTACATCGGAAAGAGACAGTTTATGCGGTAATGTGTTACAGCGTTCAAGCGCACCGGCAATCTTAAGATTCAATATTGTGCGGATGCATTTCTCACAACGGCCACAGTTGTATTTTCCAGAAGGATTCTCCCAGCAGACACGAAGATTATCCAGAGCCACCTGGGATTTGCCCACCTGCCACAGTATTTTTTCAATCCGGCTGGCTTCACAGCCATCGTGAATAATATCCATAGATTCGGTTGCCCAAAGGGGGTCTGTTAGCGGATGAGAACCCCAGGGAAATAGGTCTTTGTAGGTATGAGACGCAGGTATGTAGACTTTCTGTAAGGTTCCCTCAAGGCTAAGGCCAACAGCCACCATAACCGCACTATGATACATGTCCCAACCAACAATGTTGTGGCTAACTTGCCTTACATTCGTAGCAACTTGAATAAGCTGCCTATTGTACTCTTTGACAACTTCTCTGACACTTTTGAGGGCTCTATCAAAAAGCTCGCCCTGATCTAATTCTATATCAAAGCCATGTATAAAGATCAAGTGTGAAATTTTTTCCGACGACGATTTTGTATTTTCATTTTTCAGAAGTGTATAGAACGAATCAAGTCCACCGGAGAAAAACGTGCCAATATTTCGTCCGTTTTTAATAGTTTCGTCGCCTTGAGTGGCTTCAATCTTTATGGGTCTATACTCAGGGCGCCACTTATTCATAATCTCCATAAATCTTTCAGCTCCGAGCAACATTTTGGGGGATATTTCACCCTCAACCCGCAAAGTCTGGCCTAAAGACATAGCGGGTATCAACAGAGCTGCAACAAACGGATTGGCACTTACAGTAACTTTGTCATAATAATGAACAGGATAGCTAAACCATACTTCACAATTATTAAGCCGACGGTAATCACTATATACCGAACCGGTCAATTTCACCTTTGAATCTGTTACCATGCGGTTAATATTCGTGACTGTGATCATAATAGTTTTGATTTTAATGCTGTCTTAGCTTGTTTTTTATTATTGCGATATTTAGATGAAATAAAAGTAACATTAGCCCACTCTTTTAAGCTATGTTCATAAACGCTTTCCAGTTTTTGATAGGACGTCTCGTATGCGAAGACCGGCTTACCTAACATTACAGCCAACAGCATAACATGTAAGCGGTCCGTATGGACATCTCTGGAACAACGAATGGCATCAACATAGCTATTGAAATCTAAATTTGCAATGTTGACTTCTTTAAACACCAACTCCTGGTCTGAAATCTTCCTGGCGAGCTTCGACCTCCGCAGTCTGGCACGCTTCCTGCCCCAGTGTGTCAGTTTTTTGAAGGTCTTTGGGGGTAAGTATAATTGAAGATGCTTTATCCACCGGCCCACGATACCAGTCTCCATCTCATGACCACGCCTGAAAGCTGCTAAAACATATTCCTCTTTAGCATTTTGCTTATGACCCTCCAGCCACTCCGAATTACGAAGGTACAGGGCAGAGTCATGAGAAAGGCCTGTTTTTATATTATTCCGCAGTGAAGCTCTTTGAAGGTTAGTGAAACTATCCGGGTCTCGGGCAAATAGTGCAGCGATTCTGGACGAAAATCTGTTACATACATCTACCCAATCAGTATGGCCGAACTGAAACGTGGCTGGGCCAATAACCAGCTCGGCCTCAGGAAATGTTTTTAAAGTTTCCCGGATACTGGCCATAACCTGTGAATGCATTGTCGGACATCCTCCAGGATACAAAATTATCTCCGCCTTGCCCGGGTCAGAAGTGACATCAATACCCAAATCCAAGAGAAGCTGAAGGGTACCTTTTTGTATCAATTCGTCACCACTATTACCCGGATATGGCCAACAATGAAATAGTCTATGCCGACAAGAGCGAAGAAAACAAACATACGGGTCAGCAATGTTTAGCATAAATAGTAATCCTGATAAACAAAAGATATTTGCCTACCAACTCACGAACCCACAAATCATTCCCGTTGCGTGAAACAGTTTTCCTTTCCGAAGAGGCCTTTCCCATCTGCCAAATACACTTGACATCCCTGCTACTCCTTCTCGGCTTACGCATTGCATATTGCTTCGTTTCGGATCAGTTTGAAATATTCTGGGCCGCAGTGTGTTCCAAATGGTTTGTTTTTGGAAACAAAATCAACATCCAGTCGGTAACCCTGTTTGTACTTTGTCGCCAATGTCTCAACCGTATGTTCAGTAGATCTATCAAAATTCCTTTTTGTCGAAACATTCACCATATTTACCTGTATCGAGCTGGCGCATAATTTCTGAAAATAAAGAAATGTAGGCAATTGCCCACTGTGCTTCTGGCACCAGCGACAGTTCCAGGATTCCAACGTGTTGGGACTATAAAAATAGCCGAAGCGCTTGAGGATTTTCCGCTTAAGTTTGCTTTCTTTTAATATCTCCATCAATACTGAACCTGGCGAAAACACTTTTTTGGCAAGCCAGTTGTTGCTTTTAGAGTTGTTAATAATACTTTTTACAAGTTCCGTCCGGTAAATAGTAGCGCAAAGCTCAAAGGAATATCGAGTAGTTGGCGTTTGCCCTTGTGTCCAGTTTAGATTGTAAACTGTTTGTCCAGCAATGACAGTTTTACTAACAGGGTCACTTTTTGTGACGTTTTCCTCATTAAATCTGAGCGAGAAGCCAAAAACATCATCGGAAAATTCGTTAAACGCTTCATCTATTACATCGAAATCGACTGAGTCAAAATAAACAACGTCATCAATGCCGAACAGGATATATTTTGTGTCGATTTGTCCCAGAATTGTCGAAAAATCACGATGAAAGTCGCTTTCTTTTATGATTATACAATCTGCGTATTTTCGGAAAAGCTGCTGATATTCCTCATCGAAGAGCTCTGCCTTATAAATGATATACGTTTGAATAATCTCCTTGGGGAAATACCTGTATAGACTTTGCAGATATGCATCTAACTGCAAAGGACGATTTTTGGTAAACACGATATTGCTTATCATTTTCATATATCATTGACTCATTGCTATTCAAATAATATTTGCTTCTGTGTCGATTTACAATTGTAAAGTTTTTAAGCGGAATACCTTTTACTGCTGCCGCGCAGCAGGAGCAAGTTTAATTAACCGATAAACGGCCTTGACAACCCTTTCAGTTGCACCGCCGACATCATAAAAGCGTTCCTGTACCAGCTGTTCCCGTGCCTCGGCCATACCGGCTGTATCAGCGAAACCACCTGTAGACAGCAAATCCAAGGTCTGCTGAGACCTTTGAAATGGATGCGTAGCTTGCCGAATTTTCGGCAATTTTTCCGGCATAGTCATTATTAAACTGGCCTTGGGCGTATCGTAATAAAGGATTGGACGATTAAGCAGCATGTATTCATATAACGTCGACCCATGGTCGGTTATCAGTACATCGGCTGCTTTCAGGTACCGGCAGGTACAGTGGTCGCGCACATGAATAAGCCTTCCCTGTGTGGCCAGAGCGTCCAGAAATTGGGCCCAATCGTTGCGTATATACCCTTTAATGTTACCATTAAACTGGTATGACGAGGGATGTAACTTAACCAGCAGCGTCCATTTCTGATGTGAAAGCGATTCTATCAGTTCCTCGCCGATGTGGTTTAAACTTAGTTCGGGATTCCAGGACGGGGCATACAAAACAGACATTCGTGATGGGTCAGCTCCATAGCTTCGCAGCACTTCGTCACGACTAATGCTGCCATTAACTAAAGCGTCAAGCTTGGGAAACCCTACACATAATACTGAAGTTTTATCTTTAAGAAAACCCGCCTGAAGAAAAAGTTCAGTGTGTTTTGGAGAAAGGCAGAATAATGCATCATATTTCTCCGCAGCAGGATTTATCGTACCATCGATTTTATCACTTCGGCCCTTTAGCGTAAATTTCCCCGAAAAGCCGTGAAACACCTGTATTAATTTGGTCGGGAATATCAATCGGGGAGGTTTGTAGCTGGCCTCAATGCAAATATCCCAGCGGCGCCAGCGAACCTGCCAGGGAGACAAAATCTTGGATGAGTCAATATCGTAAGGCTTCAAGTAACGCAAAGCCGGTTCCTTACCAAATAACCTGCCCTTGAATTGTTCAAACAAGCTCATTTCTCTGCGCAGTCTCTTATAGTATTTGTGGCCGAGGGTGCTTGTGAAATAAATCCGTAACCTTGGGTCTTTAAGAAGCCTTGTATAGACAGGTGCAAACAGCTCATAGTGGTTTTCCAGCAGAACGTTAAAAAGAATTTTCCGCTTTGAGCTTGTCCTGTATAACAGACTGCAATAAACTTTATACAGCCACTTGAGCGGAGCTGAAACAAAAACTCTAAAACTTCTAAATTTTTGCATTCTTAGCACCCAGGCAGAACCATCCGCCTCCGGTTAATCTGCTCCTATTACTGAAGTAAAAATATCTCCACAGCGCCTAATTTAAATAGCAGCTCCCCTTCTTTCATATCCGGTAAAAATCAAAGTTAATTTTATGGCTCGATACCAACGACATTTTCATTATGGGTTTTGACACGAGACAGAAAATGTTTGTGCGTTGATATATAGTTTGCCAGGTCGAAAAAACGATTTGCCGAGTTTTCCGTATCAAAATAACTTTGGAGATACAGGTTCTCACCAAGAACTCTCACTGCTTTTTTTATAAAGACAGCTGAATACTTCGTACAATTATATGCCTCCGGCCCATAATCAAACTCATCAAATTTATACAAGCCCTCCAGTTCTCCGTCGGTGAAGGCCCTTTCCAGCTCTCTTATAACTTTAATGGGGCCGCATTCCGATTTTAAACGAAATCTAATATCGAGCATCGACACGCCACTGTAAGGTACGACTGTGTACTTAACGATGAAATTTTCTGAGCTTAAAAAGGACAAAAGCTCAGGCCCTTTAATACTTAGCGTGCAGAATTTGCGATTCAACGTGAAACTGTCCTGCAGGCGGTATTCCAATACATTGTGAACGACATACACATCGCTGTCAACAATGCCGAACCGTTTATGAAGGAAATTGGCAAGAGGAACATAGGCGTTTACTGTACAGGAACCATAGGAAATAATCCTGTGGCTGCTCGAAAACTGTCGATGGTTAAATCTGTAAACCAAGGTCGCATCGGCATCCCAGGAAGTTGCTGCAATTATGACAAGTTTCGTGCTGCCCAGCAGATAAGGTTCACAGGTACTTGCAACGGTTCGTTTGCCCGAGCATTCAAAAAGAATATGGGGCTTGCCCAACCAGGGAATCTCCTCTATCGGCTTGTGTGTGTAAGAAATTGCACAGCGGGTTCCGTCTGGTTTTAGAATAATCAGAGCATCTCGTGTCGTCCGCACATTATACTCGTTAAAAACAACGTATTTATCGTTCGTAATAATTTCATAAGCGTCTTGTAAGGACAGAATATCATCGTTGATATAATCGACTCTAAATCCGGCTTGCTCGCTCCTGTCCAGCCAGTATTTCAGTAAATGAAGCCCAAAACGCCCAAAACCATTTATTCCAGCAACAATCATTTGCCCTCTCCAATCTTCTGCTTTATTAGTGTCGTTGATACTCCGTTGGTATAAGGTAACTGTACGACCTTACCCCCTTTGGATTTCATATATTCTTCTGCTTCAATGTTTCTTCTATGACTGCCCCAGTCCTGGCCAACCGCAAGGATATCGGGATTGTATTTTTCCAGGCCCTCAATATATTCCCGCTTTTCAAGTGGAACGGCCAAATCCACGCACTTCAATGCCGTCAGCATTTTGGTTCTGTCTTCACAGGGAATCACGGGCGGACAACCCTTGTATTGCTTTGCGGCTATTACATCATCTGTAAACACTCTAACTATCAGGAAATCACCAAGCGCTTTAGCTCTTTCCAATATTGCCAGGTGACCGACATGCAGCAGGTCCCAGCAGCCAATAATATACACGACTTTCTTCTTCATTCCCTAATCTTCCAAAAGCACCGGATTTCAACAAGCCCCTTTTTTAACTGTCCAAGGAATCATCAGCAAAAACACTCTGAACTTCCGCTGATTTCATTACTTTGTTAACAAGTCGATGACATTTTCTTATAGTCTTTTTACGCAGAGTAAACTCCTGCAGGTTTACCACCTGGGTGGCGTGGGCAAGATGACAGACAAATTGGCCCATTATCGCCGGCGGCAGCTCGATAGTTTTATAGCCACGGTCAACCAGTTCAAAATAGAGCTTCTTGCCTCCTGTTAGGCCTTTGTCCTGGTCCATACCAAACGACAACTTCTCACGCTGCAAAACGTCCGTTCGGTACAAACAGCATATAGTACGGTTGTAGTAACGAAACTTACCAATGGGGTCTGGCTCACGAAGTAATTTTCGTTTGAAGGTTCTAAAGTCAGTTACTTTTTTGAGCAGAATTCGCCCCCGCTGCATCGCTTCTGCGAAGCAAAACGGCGGAGGCGTTAACTCAATTTTGCCGGAACCAACACAGGCAATAGCTTGGTCATTATCGAAGTAGCGAATCAACTCAGTAAGCCAGTTGTCCTTCTTGACAAAGGTATCTGAGTGCATTGAGACAAAAAATTCGGTATTGCAGTTTTCCAAACCAAGGTCCATAGCAGCAGCATGGGCATAACCTCCGGTAGAACGACCGGTGTCGGGGCTGTGCTCGATTAAGCGAATCCATTTGAGGGATTTAAGATACTTCAGGGATTCATCCCCAGAATCGTTATCAACGACGATTACGTCATAGGGGTATTTAGTAAACTTTCGGATGCTGCGCAGACATAATCGGGTGAAATCCGGCGTTTTATAATTCGCTATACATATAGTTGCTTTGCCTTTAATCATTAGTGAATTAGCGAATTAGCAAATTAGTGAATTAGTGAATCGGCTCATCAATTGCCAATTCTCTAATAAACTAATCACTAATCAACTCAGTTAGCGGTTTCCGTACATTGACTCGTAATACTTTTGGTAGTCACCTGATACGACGTTATTTAGCCAGGTTTGGTTTTGAAGGTACCAGTCTATTGTCTTATTTATGCCTTCTTTGAAGCTGACTGATGGCTGCCAGTTGAGCCCGGTAATTATTTTACTTGCGTCTATAGCGTATCGCCTGTCGTGCCCCGGCCTGTCGGTTACATGCTTAACCAGGGATTTGGGCTTGTCCAGACGGTTGAGTATCAGGTCAATGACTTCCATATTTGCCTTTTCGTTGCAGCCGCCTATATTGTAAATCTCGCCGGCTGGCGCTTTTTGAAGAACCTGCCATACAGCTGTGCAATGGTCATATACGTACAGCCAATCCCGCACATACAAGCCGTCGCCATAAACAGGTAATTCCTTATCATTCAGAGCGTTGTTAATCATCAACGGGATTAACTTTTCCGGGAACTGGTACGGGCCATAGTTGTTCGAGCATCTGGTGATGTTATATTTTACGCCCCAGGTATGGCCGAATGCTTTTACCAGCAAGTCAGCCGCAGCTTTACTGGCTGAATAAGGCGAATTTGGACTCAGTGGCGTTTCCTCAGTAAATTTACCTTCTGGGCCGAGTGCTCCATACACCTCATCCGTCGAGATTTGAATGAACCGCTCTAATTTTTTGTCGCGGGCGGCTTCAAGCAGAGTCAATGTGCCGGTAACATTGGCTTCTATAAAAATCTTTGGTTCGGTAATCGAGCGGTCCACATGACTTTCGGCTGCAAAATTAATAATCGCGTCAATCTGGTATTCTTCGATGATTTTTCCTATGAGCTGCCCATCACAAATATCGCCTTTGATAAATTTATGATTGGGCTTATCCAAAAAACCAGCGAGATTTTCCAGATTGCCGGCATAGGTTAGCTTATCGAGATTGACGATAAAGCAATCCGGGTGCTCTGAAAGCACCATTCGAACGAAATTGCTTCCTATAAAGCCGGCACCGCCTGTAACCAATATCTTTCTCATAACTTCCTCAAAAAATCCTCTAATGGCTCCTGCCAGGGCCTGATTGGCTCATCGAGCAACGCGCTAATTTTACTACAATCAAACCGGCTGTTTAATGGCCTTACCGCTGGTGACGAGAAATCACTGGTTTTACATGGCAACAGGTTAACATCCATTGCGAGCTTTTCAAATATAAACTTTGCCATTTCATAGCGGCTTACATATCCGGCGCTGGCGAAATGAAATATGCCTTCCGGCATTTTCAACAGGAGTCTGGAAATTACTTTGGCAACTTCAGTCGTAGCCGTTGGCGAACCAAACTGGTCATCAACAACCTTCAGTGTTTTGGTGTCTTTTGCTCGTTGGAGTAATTTGGTTACGAAGTTATTGCCGGCCGAACCGTAGGTCCATTCGACCCGGATTATGCAATATTTGCAGCCGCTGTCACTCAAAAGCTGCTCCCCTGCCAATTTGGTTTTGCCGTATGTGTTTATAGGATTGGCAGGGTCGGTCTCAACATAGGGCCTATCCAGCAAACCGTCAAAAACAAAATCTGTGCTGATGTGCAAAACCCGTTTATCAGATTCTTTCGCTATAGCACCAAGCCGCCCTACCGCTTCAGCATTTACTTTATATGCTAATTCGGCTTCGCTCTCAGCGCCATCAACGTTTGTATAAGCTGCGCAATTGACAATTAAGCCGGCAGCTTCGACAACTTGTTTTAGCTGCCGGGAATCGGTTATATCAAATTCCGGCAAATCGAATACCTTAACATTAAAACCCTGGCGTTTACATACGCTTGCGAGGTCCGTGCCAAGCATTCCCTTACCTCCCAAAATGGCAACCCTATTATCATTAGTTACCATCAGGACCTCCGGAAATGCGGTAATTTGTCAGGCCGAAGGTCCTTAAGTCCGGGATAGTGTGCATCTTTGGGCGATAAGATGGGCTCCTTCACAGGCCAGTCGATGTTAAGGTCGGGGTCGTTCCAGATGATGCCACTTTCAGTCTCCGGATTATAGAAATCGGTGCACTTATATGAAAAAACTGCCGTCTCACTTGTAGCACAATATCCATGAGCAAAGCCCGGCGGAACGTATATTTGTCTGTGGTTCTCATCGGAAAGGACTTCACTAATCCAATGACCAAAAGTCGGAGAGCCCAAGCGAATATCGACAGCAACATCCACAACCTGGCCCGATAAAACCTGAACCAATTTACCTTGTGATTGAGGGTATTGAAAATGTAAGCCGCGCAAAACTCCCTTTTTGGAAAATGAGATATTGTCCTGCACAAAGGGACCCTGGATACCGGTGTTCTCGTAACGCGTGCTGTTCCAGGTCTCTAAAAAGAATCCTCTCTCGTCAGAAAACACATCCGGCTCTAATATGAGCACTCCCGGCAGTCTTGTCTCTTTAGCATTCATGTTATCATGATATCTCGACTAATATTCCTTTTGCTATTGCGGGGGCTCCTTTATAACCAATTCATTGGCCTTGCAGAGCGATTCGAATGTTCCGGCATCTGTCCACCACCCTTCAAGTATATCGTAAGCCAACCGGCCTTTGTCAATATAGGCATTGTTAACATCTGTAATTTCAAGCTCTCCGCGACCCGATGGTTTTAATGTGTGTATGATTTCAAAAACCGAAGCGTCATAAAAATATATGCCGGTTACAGCGTAATTAGACCTGGGCTTTTCAGGTTTTTCTTCGATACTAATGATTCTATCGCCGGAGATTTCAGCAACACCAAACCGTTGAGGGTCCTGGACCTCTTTAAGCAGCAGTCGTGCACCGAGCTTTTGAGAGACAAATTTGTCTGCACATTTTTTGATGCCATCCTGAAACATATTATCACCAAGTATAACAATGAGAGGTTTATTCTGAGCAAAATTCTCAGCCAGTCCCAAGGCCTCGGCTATACCTCCCGCCTTATCCTGCACTCGGTATGTAAACTGACAGCCGAAGTTTCTGCCGGAGCCCAGAAGTCCAACAACATCACCCATATGTTCAACGCCGGTTACAACCAATATTTGTTCGATGCCAATCGAGGTAAGTTTTTTAATAGGATAATAAATCATTGGCTTTTGCCCGACCGGAAGCAGATGCTTGTTTGTGACCTTCGTCAGCGGTAAAAGCCGTGAACCTGTCCCTCCAGCGAGGACAACACCTCTTAAGTCCATAATCAACTCCTTACAAGTTTACCGCAACTCAAGAATTTTATACATAATGTCTGGAAATGTCAACTATGGCCTGGTGAGATATAAACGTATGGTAAGAATTTGTATAATATGGCAACATCTGCAAATTATGTTAAGACGATAAATTTTCTGCGTTGGCACTGTTTTTTAGTGGCAAAACAATTGACAATATGTCGTAAGAACCATTATTGTATGGATTATTAGAATGGGCTTGGGAGTGTAGCTCAGCTGGTAGAGCAACGGCCTTTTAAGCCGTAGGTCCTGGGTTCGAGCCCCAGCACTCTCATTGCTCTTTTAGGAAATGCTTTATACGCCAGAGGCATATAAAGACCATTCTGCGGCTAAACACAGGCAAAATTTAATATGCCGGACAAAATAAAAAAATCAGGTTGGGAGCATTTTCCACATCAGGCCGATATAGGAATACGCGGTCTTGGTTCAACGAAGGAACAAGCTTTTGAACAAGCGGCTCTGGCACTAACCGCTGTCGTCGCAGACCTCGACAAAGTTGAGCCAAAGGAAAAAGTGAAAATAAACTGCCAGACAATCCCTCGACAAGCTCGGGATGGTGAGCAAAGTCGAACCATTGACGATGAACTTTTACTGTTTGACTGGCTTAATAGTCTGCTTTATGAAATGGACACTCGCAAAATACTGTTTAGCCGGTTCGAAGTCCACATCGACGGGGATAATCTGACCGCAATCGCCTGGGGGCAGAAGATGGATGTTTCAAAGCACCAACCTGCTGTGGAGGTCAAGGCCGCTACTTATCAAGACCTAAGTGTTCGCCAGGATGAAAGTGGAACATGGATTGCCCAATGCGTTGTGGATGTGTAAATGTACCACGGCCAGGATGGCCGTGCTATCACGGGCTGGAAGCCCGTGTTACACGGGAATTGTAAGATGGAACTAAAAAATCTTAAAAAGCAATCTGATTATCAGTGGCTCATTGAGCCATCCGGAAAGATGCGCGTGCCGGCAATAATCTACGCTGATGAAGCTCTTATCAGAGAAATGGATGACAAAGTATATGAACAGATAGCCAACGTGGCCGGTTTGCCCGGTATTGTAAGGGCCTGCTACGCGATGCCTGATGCCCACTGGGGTTATGGTTTTCCGATAGGTGGTGTGGCGGCCTTCGACCCGGACAAAGGTGGCGTTGTCTCTGCCGGCGGTGTCGGCTTTGATATATCCTGTGGAGTCCGTACACTCACGACAGAACTAACTGTTGAAGACATAGAACCCGTAAAAACCAGGATTGCAGACCTGCTTGCCCGTAAAATACCGGCAGGTGTGGGAAGCAGAGGTAAATTAATCCTTAATCCGGGCGAAATGGACGACATGTTGTCTGGCGGTGCACGCTGGGCTGTCGAGCGGGGCTATGGAACTACCGAAGACCTCGCACACATTGAAGAGCAAGGTTGCGACGTCGGCGCCAAGCCAAAATATGTATCTAATGAGGCCAAAAAACGCCAGCGAGACGAAGTCGGCACCCTCGGCTCAGGTAATCACTATCTTGAGCTCCAGCTCATAACTGAAATCTTTGACGATAAGATTGCGCAAACCTATGGCTTGCAAAAAGGCCAAATCGCAATCAGCATACACTGTGGTTCACGCGGTCTCGGCCATCAAATCGCAACCGAATTTTCAAAAACAATGGTAATTGCCGCAAAAGACCACAGCATAGAATTGTCAGACCGCGAGCTGGCCTGCGCCCCTATAAAATCACCGGTCGGTGAGCAATACCTCGGAGCTATGAGAGCAGCTGTCAACTGCGCCCTTGCAAACAGACAGGTTCTTACCGATATAGTCAGAAAGACTCTGTCCGGCATACTTCCAAAAGCCGAGCTCAAATTGCTTTATGACGTTTCCCACAACACCTGCAAGGAAGAAACACATACCGTCCCTTCGACTGCGCTCAGGACAGGCAACGGCAAACAAAAGCGGCTTTTCGTTCACCGCAAAGGTGCAACCCGCGCATTCGGGCCGGGCGAGCCAACCCTGGCCCCGGAATTTCGTGATGTTGGTCAGCCGGTTCTCATCGGAGGTACAATGGGCACTGCTTCATATATATTAGCCGGCACCAACGAAAGTATGTCCTTATCATTTGGTTCATCCTGCCACGGTGCAGGACGAAGTATGAGCCGCACCCAAGCAACAAAAAGATGGCAAGGTAGAGATGTAGTAAAGAACCTGGAACTACATGGTATTCTAATCCGCAGCCCATCTTTCCGCGGCATAGCCGAAGAAGCACCGGGTGCATACAAAGATGTAAGCGCAGTTGTAGAGGTGGCACATAATGCAAACCTATCCCACAAGGTAGCTAAACTGATGCCGCTAATCTGTATAAAAGGGTAAAGCGGGGATTATCAGGCTATCCTTTTAGTTTTTGCCACAAAGACACCAAGACTATAATATATTTATTTTGTATCTTTGTGTCTTCGTGGCTGAGATTTTATCCTGTAAATCCTGTCAGAAGAAATAAAAGTTCCTATAAAATCAAAAATCTCAACTAACGATTGCTCATAATAGTATCAACTTTTTGAATTGTAAACTGCTCCCGGCCAAAATCAGTTGACTTTTTTGCTAAGGGGCTTATTTTATAATATTAAACATTGGATGCTTTTATCGCAGACGTCTCATAGGGCACGTGAACGAATAACCACTTACAAAAGAACAGGAATTAAAATGAGCGATGGTTTTTTAACAGTTATGGGTAGAGATTTTTACCTGAATGGAGAGAAAATAATCTTACGTGGCTATGGTATCGGTACATGGCTAAATCTTGAACATTTTATGCTCGGTATTCCCGGCACAGATTCGCAAATCCGAAATGCAATTATTAACACATACGGAAAAGATAAAGCTGAAAAATTTTGGCAAAAATTTTATAAATCGATGATTGATGAAAATGATTTTGAATTTTTAAAGAGCCTTGGAATTAACACACTCAGAATACCTTTTAATTATAGACTCTTTGAAAACGACCAAAAGCCGTATTCGTATATGGAAGAAGGATTTAGAGAAATTGATAGGGTATTAGGATTATGTGAACAATACGAACTCTATGCCATTTTAGACCTTCATGCCGCTGCGGGTGGACAAAATCCAGATTGGCATTCTGATAATGCGATAGGAGAAAGTTTGTTCTGGGAATACGCTGATTTTCGCAAGCGAACTATATCGCTGTGGAAATATATTGCGAAGCGCTACGCATTCAATAAACAGGTGGCAGCTTATGATTTATTAAACGAACCAGCTATAATGATTCGAGATAAAGGAATTATAAATCAATTTTTTGTAGAACTTATTAGCGAGATTCGTAAAGCTGATAAGAATCACCTTTTATTTGTCGAAGGTGATATGTACGCTAGCAAATTTGAACTGTTTGAACCGTTTGAAGACCCAAATGTCGCATGTAGTTTTCATTTTTACCCGTTTATGCACCAGCATTTATATACAAAACAAAATCAAAAAGAAAGAATTGAGCATACCCTTTTTGAAAATGTCTCTTTAAGAGATATATTTGATAGGTTAAAACGTCCCGTATGGTGCGGAGAAACAGGTGCCTTTTATACTTATGGTAATAGAACCCGGCATGTAAGTATGCTCGGCGATCTTCTTGAAATATTTGAAAAATATAGGATATCATGGTCTCTTTGGACATATAAAGATGCTCGCGCTATGGGCACGGTTCATCCCAAAAAAGACTCGGAATGGATGCATTTCTCAAAATTAGCAAAACAAAAATGGAATTTTTGGGAAGAATTTAAATTGCGGGACAAATATGTCGAGGAAGCTATTAATAAGTATCCAACAGATGTCTCCGAACTTGAAAAACGAAAAATAGGTTTTCGTATTTTAGCCAATTATCAACTTATTTTGAAAGAAGCTTATCCTAAAATATTTAAGGATATTCCCTTCGAGTCGTTTTTGAACTATGTAAACTCATTTAATTATAATAATTGTGAAGTTTGGGAAGGGATTGTTAACTTAGTTATGAATCATACAAAATCGTAAAAATAATCAACTCAATCGGCCGTATAACATAACTTTTCTTAAATGTCGTAACGTTCAGAATACGCACGTACCAGCCAGACATCCGCCTGAATACTCCGGCCCAGCCGTAACAAGTTCGCCTCCGTGCTTTCTTGCGAAAGCAAGAACGGGGGTTGTTTTATCACCATAGCAAAAAGACAGCACCTGCTCGGGCTTAGAACCATACCTGTAAACAGTAATCCCTTTACATTTCAACCTATGAGCTTCCAAGTATATGTCTCTAACATCCTCCACAGTCGCATCACCAGGCAGATTGATGGTTTTTGAAACAGCGTTATCCGTATACTTTTGAAACGCTGCCTGAATCTGAAGATGCGCCGCCGGTGTTACATCGAACGCCGTAACAAACACCCTCTTTATATCTTCAGGAATCCCCTTGATATTCTGCAGAGAGCCACACCTGGCAATCTCCGCAAGAACCTCTTTCTTAAAAATATTCCTTTTGCCGGCAACTTCCTCAAATAATGGATTGACTTCAAAGAGCTTCGCACCCGATAAGACATTCCGCACAAAGCTTAAGGCAAAGAGCGGCTCAATTCCGCTGGAACATCCGGCTATGATGCTTATAGTACCTGTTGGAGCTATCGTATTTACCGTAGCATTACGCAATCGTACATTATTCCTGACATAAATCGACTTGGCAAAATCAGGAAAAACCCCTCTTTGCTTGGCAAGTGCAACTGATGCATCGATGGATTCTCTGTGTATGAAACTCATAAGTTTCTTAGCAAAATTAACCGCCTTCGGAGAATTATAAGCAAGCCCAAGTTTGATAAGCATATCTGCAAAACCCATCACACCAAGTCCGATTTTCCTATTTGCCAATGTAATCTTTTTTATCTGTCCTAAGGGGAAATTGTTCACCTCAATTACATCATCTAAAAACCTGATTCCCAACTGAACTGTGTCCCTTAGTTTTTTCCAATCCACCGAATTATTTTTCACCATCTTAGCAAGGTTTATCGAAGCCAGGTTACAGCTCTCGTACGGCAATAATGGCAGCTCTCCGCAGGGATTTGTCGCCTCAATTTGCCCTATCTTGGGCGTAGGATTATGTCTATTTATCTCATCAAGAAATACCAGTCCGGGGTCTCCCGTCCGCCAGGCCGCATTAACTATTAGGTCAAACAAAGGCCTTGCTTTAACCTTCTTGACCTTCTTTCTGGTCCGCGGATTTATCAAACTGAAGTCTCTATCTTCTTTGACCGCTCTTATGAATTTGTCAGTGACCCCGACCGAGAGATTAAAGTTGCTAAACCTTCCGCTTTCTGTCTTTGCCTCTATAAAATCAACGATGTCCGGGTGGTCGCATCGTAAAATGCCCATATTCGCTCCGCGTCTTCTGCCGCCCTGAACGATGACCCCCGTCGCCTGATCGAATATACTCATAAACGATACAGGCCCGGATGCCTGACCTTTGGTCGAGCCAACAATATCCGACTTTGGCCTCAGATTCGAAAAGCTAAACCCTGTACCCCCGCCGGTCTGATGAATCTTTGCCATATTGCTAAGAGCTTCAAATATCCCATCCATTGAGTCTTCAACTGGTAAGCAGAAGCACGCTGAAAGCTGGCCAAGCGAAGTGCCCGCATTCATCAAAGTCGGTGAGTTCGGCATAAATTCCAGATTCCGCATCATTTGATAAAACTTCTCTTCCATCTCTTCTCTGCCATAGCGAGACTTGAAATTATCCTCTGCCCTGGCGATATTGTGCGCAACCCTCCTGAAAAGTTCGCTTGGCGTTTCTGAAACAATCTGGTTATCGTCTTTTAGTAAGTACCTTCGCCTTAGAACCTCCATCGTATTAACTGGTAGTTTTAAATCATCCTTCAAACCCAGGGCAGATTTGGCAAATCGAATCTGACTTCGTTTTTCCCTGTGGAGAATATAGCTCTTGGCTATATGACTGTAGCCCTCACTCATCAAAACAGTCTCAATCATATCCTGGATTGACTCAATCCCGCACCAATTGTCCTTGGACGAAACGCGCTGGCCTACACCAAGAGGCTTGGGTTGGCCTCGAATCCAATTGGTGCGGGATAATTTCTTTAAAAACGCTTCGGTTACTCTCCTGGAGATGCTCAAAGATTCAGCTTTATTTTGCAAGACCTCAAACGCCGCCCTTTCAATCGCATACTGGATTTTTGTTTTGTTAAACTTAACGAGGGAACCATCGCGCTTTTTAACTTGTTTTGGTAAATTCATTCCTGTCATACTATCACCCCATCGATTACAAGTTGAAAAACCGTAATATCAGCCGAAATTGATAATATCGTACGTAGTTATAATATGCAATAAAACTTTCTATCTCACCACAAAGGTTCTTAATGACCTGACAGATAAACTCTTCCAGAAAGATACAGAGCAACTATCGTCCTCAAACCATCACGGTGTTATGGCTGTTCAGCTAATGGCAAATCAAATAATTTCAACATCATAAACATAGAGAGATTCCATTTAGCCAAATTCCTTTCAGTGTTTATCACAAAAAGAAGCTCTATCTTGTAGAAAAATATGAAATTCTATCGGACGCAAAAAAAACACTGTTTTTCTGTCGTGAGATAATTTGATTTGCCTGGTTTTATTTTTTATATTTTATTTGACGCTTTGTACGAGCGCATTGTGCGTCCGTTTCTATATTTTAAGAGGAGAAAGAACAAATAGCTCCCAATCTGCCATTGTTGAAAATAATTTTTCCCGCACCAATTAAACACCTGTCTTGCCGCCCTACTCAGGTGCAAGCACAGGTCTTTCTTTGTAAGACAACTGGTGCGGGATCGGAGGTATTTTAAGAATTATGACACAGCTTTTTGGATTTGGACATAAAGAGAATATTTCAGGTAATGATGAAGATAGTGATTATTTCGCTAATAACTGTGTAGAGCAAATCAAAGGGCTAAGCGACCTGTATATTCCGCAGGACGATAGCGACACACACGTGCGTGATGTTGCTGACGTTCTCTGCGAGATGGGTAAGATTACGCCTGAGCAGCTCGAACATCTGCGCCAGCAGCAGAGGTCCAGGACTGCAACTGATGCTGCAACATGGCTGTTAAATAACGGTTCAGCCAGCTCTGATGACATCCTGATGGCTAAGGCCGCGTTATATGGGCTTGAGTTCAGGCACATAACGCCTCAGAGCGTAGAAAAGCAGGCTTTTGAAAAGCTCGAGGTTGATTTTATAAAGGCTAATTCTGTCTGCCCGATTGCAATTGAGCAGGATACTTTGGTCGTCGCAATTTCTGAGCCGGCAGATGTATTTACCATAGAAGATGTAAAAAGACGAACACAGATGGACGTCCGTGCTGTTGTCTGCAGCACCGAAGACATTGTTGCGGTATGTAATTCGTTCGAGGCCGATAAAATGGATTATAAGCTTGATGACATTATTAGTGATATGACCGAGGTCGAGGTCGTCCAGGACCAGCAGGAAGAATCAGAAGACCTCGAAAGAATGGCAGGACAATCCCCTGTTATTAAATTCGTCAATTATCTCA
>CAZMSP010000011.1:0-28075 GCA_964568985.1 uncultured Pirellulales bacterium | reverse complement strand
ATTTTCGTGGACTGGTATAAAGCTGCCCAGCCATACCTGCAGCATCCAGCGGGTCTCGCTATACCGCTATAAATAGCAGACGAGGCAGGAACGAGATTAAGGATATACTGATTCATACCCAAGCGCGTTCTTCTGATTAAAATGACAAGGGTATTACACGCTTATAGCCTGAGCAGACGCTCTTGGCCGACTACAGCAACTTCATTTGCCCATAAGTGTTACAGCGGCATTTGCTGCGCCATACAAAGAGATGGAATAATCCTTGATAATATAAACCGGTATTTTCTTTAACAGCGGCCTGATATTGGGATTATAGTTTGCCTCAAAGCTTTTCATAAAAAGATTATCCTCTAAAAAAAGCCATTCATTTTTTGTTGCAATACCACCTGCAAGGTACAGGCCGCCAAATGGCAGAAAAATAACAGCAAGACTGCCGGCAAAGCCGCCATACATCTTAACAAAGAGCTTCATAATGTCCCTGCAAGCCGTACTAACTTTGGCATTTTTTGAAATCAGGGCAGGTTTGTCCTCATCCTTTGTCCGGTCTATTTCTTCTAATACGCCTTCTATCTCCTCGGCTCGGACTACCAAAACTTCGTCTTTTGTCTGGCCTTTTAATACGGCATCTGCATATATTATCCTGTCTCTGAAATAATTGTAGATATTAGAAATGCCCTGCCCCGAGACAAAAAGTTCCACCCCGGGAGCCGTTCCTATTTTATTGGCAACATACTCCTTTATCTTTCTTGTTTCATCATCAAAGGCCGCAAAACCAGAATGGCCCCCTTCAGATGGATATACTCTATATTTTCCCTCTGCGGCTGTGATGAATCCAACACCTAATCCGGTACCTGCACCTACTACTGCCTTTGTTGAGCCACTCGGCTGCGGGAAATTGCCTTCTGTAGTGGGTAGTTTGGTAATCTGAGCCGGGTCGTTCACATCCAGCGTGGGAATTCCATAGCCAATGGCTGAAAAATCGTTAATAATAAGTGTATCTATTTTTACAGATTTTCTTATAGCGTCGCCGTCAATATCCCAATCACAGTGTGTAAGCTGGCAATAGTTGTTCTCAACAGGCCCTGCTGCGCTAATACAGCAGAGGTCTATTTTCAGGGATGGGATTTTCTCTTTTGCTGCAGCCATTACCTCTTTGATAGGGTCTATGACCCCATCAATTTCCTGGGATTTGAAAACACATTTGAGAATAATGGTATATTTGTTCGTTTTTTCTCCGACAATGGCGAGGTTTGTATTTGTGCCGCCAATATCCCCTGCTAAAATTATCTTATCTTGCTTAAAATCTGAACTTAGCCAGTTCGTTTCCATATTTATTATCTCCTACCCAAAGTATGGTAATCGATTAAATACAAAGTCACCAATAACCAGTTACCAAAAAATTATATCTTAGCCCAGGATTGAAAACCCTTCTGGTGAATTACCTTTTCTGATATTTCTTTATCTATAAGCTTCGCGCGTTCCACTTGTTCCTGAGCAAGGTCAATTTCATTTTCTCTATACAGGGTTTCTCCAAGTTTCAGATAGAATTTTATAAGAAGCTCATCTCTCTGCTGGGCTTTTATTTTGCCATTAGTAAGGGCAATCTCTACTGCACGGGTAAAACCATCTGTATCAACCCGAGCTTTTGCTATATAAAAACCGTGTTTTCCACCCTCTCTTGAGCGGGAAGAAGAACCGGCCGTATGCTGAGGGATTCTGTAAAGGGTTGGGATTTCGCCGGAATAAACGAACTTTCCTCCACCTGCTGAATATCTCATCCATGTATTCGAATCCTCAGAAACCTTTTCCTGAGGAAAAGGATACTTATAGGCCAATTCCGTATCTACCACTGTTGCCGAGGTAAGATTTGTGTATCCCTTTTCTGTGCCTATTTCTATCCAGGCATTTATCCCCTGAGGAGGACTGCCCTGGTGACCTTCTAAAATTTCAACAATTGACTGCGTCAAATTTTCCATCGGCACTATACCGCTATTCTCATCAATAACCTTAAAAGTGGAATAAACTACACTTGCCTGGGGGTCTTGTACAAAGATTTTTCTTGCCACTTCCAGTCTTCGCTTATCAGAGATGTCATCTGAATCATTAAAGAGAACTATAGGTGAATTATGTTTATATGCCCATTTTATGCCTAAATTCCGGCAATGACCGGGGCCGTTGTTTGTTTGTTTTTTAATAACATATATTTTATCCGGGTGTTTTGCCTTTACCTCGTCAAGATAATCAACTGCCTCCTTACACGGTGACAGGTCGTCAATGATTATAAGCTGCCAATTTGAATCGGTCTGATTAAAAATATTGGCCAGTGTTTCATCCAGATACTTTTTGGTTACAACATTTTCATCCCGCCAGTGAGGCATAACAAATGTGGCGACACCATCTTTATAATTTCCATTAGACATTTCGTTCTCCTTTTATGGTTCCCAGTTTACTTAATCAGTTAATTTGTTGTACCAGTTGCGTTTCAGGAAGACCGAAGTCGCCGCAAGAACCGCAAGGCAAATCGCAAGTGATTCGAACCTGCGAAGGACCAGATAAATCGCAACCAACACAAAACTTACCTGCCAGACAATACCAACCGCCACGTTTATCATATCGCGTGCAAATCCTTTGTTAGGCCTAAAGTCCGGGTTTTCGGCAAGGA
The DNA here is from genome assembly GCA_964568985.1 of uncultured Pirellulales bacterium. Lineage (GTDB taxonomy): Bacteria > Planctomycetota > Phycisphaerae > Sedimentisphaerales > Anaerobacaceae > CAZBWE01. The sequence continues at coordinate 25,413 of CAZMSP010000011.1, read as the reverse complement.
CTTTCTGCTGAATCGGTTTCCAGAAGCCCCAGGGTCGAACACTACGGTAGAAATCCTTCAGAACCGCCTCATCCTCCGGCTTGGTCAGCAGACTCACAACAATGGAGAAGAACGTGCTCACCGCCAGAATGACCGGAAAGATAGCGAGATTCTTCTCGAGAGTCCATATCGTCGGCTGACTATGAAAGATAATTGCAAAAATAGTAGCGGTAACTATACCTGAAATCATACCGGCAAAGTAGCCGAACCCGTTGAATCGCCACCAGTGCCACTTCAGAACGTTCGGAGCCATATAGCCCCCGTAGAGACCTGTTACGACCCACTGAGTTACAGTGTGAATCGAGCCGGTCTTGAACCCAAATAAGATGCCGACGGCCACAAGAAGAATCGAACAGAGATAACCGGCGATTACATAAATCCTGGGCGAGGCGTTGCGATGGATGTACCGTTTGTATATGTCGTTGACCAGATACGACGCACCACAGTTAACAGTGGAATCAAAGGTGCTCATAAACGCCGCAAACAGACCCGCGAGAATCACCCCAACCAGTCCTATCGGCAAAAAGTTGTTTATGACGTACGGAAGGACCTGCTCAAAGTCGATAGACTGACCTGCTGTAGCCATTTCATTGAGATTTTTGCTGAAAAACACCAGGCCCAAAACTCCTATTCCGGCAATCATCAGGTACCGCGGCAGGTTTAAGACCACCGATACAAACCAGCTCATAAGTGCAGCTTCTTTGGGGCTGCGTGCAGCAAGGATTCTCTGCATATCATAGTTCGGTGCGGGTCCTGCCATACTGACAAGAGCGCCTTTGAGAAGTGTCATCATAAAGAAGATTGTAAACAAACTGAAGCCGTCGGTCACTATCTTGTCATTTACATTGGCAATAAGCCCAGACCAGTCCAGATTCGCTTTCCAGCCGAAAAAAAGATTATGCCAGCCATCGGGCACTACTGCTGCCAGTGCATCGGGACTAACTCGCTGTATCGCTATGACCGCAATGAATATCGAGGCAATCGTCATCAGAACGAATTGAATAACGTCGGTCAGGACTACGCTGTACATTCCGCCGAACATCACGTAAATCGTCGTTATAGTCATAAAGATAATAGCGTATGTCTGAGGCGCGAGGTCCCACGGCAGAAATATCTGTGAGAACTTGCCGATGCCCTGAAAGGCATAGGCCAGCATGCTTATCACTATAAACAAAGCGAAGATAACAACACTGATGTGCGAGAGTTCCGCCCCAAGGTCACGGCCGAAACGCGTACGTATCCATTCTGCTCCGGTCATTACACCCGAACGGCGAAGCCATACTGACAAGTAAACAAACAGAAAAACCTGATTGAACGTTGGCCAGACCCACGGAATCCAGGCACTCTTGACGCCATATACAAAGAATAATGTCACCAGCCACATCGTACCGGTGATATCGAACATTCCTGAAGCATTTGAAACCCCCAGTATATACCAGGGAATTTTCTTGCCCCCGAGAAAGTACGAGTCGATGTTTTTCCCTGCGCGCCGAGAGAGAAAAAGCCCGGCGATGACGATAACAACCAGATAGGCAATGATGATACCGATATCAAGGCCGTGAAGCTGCACACTAACTCCTTATTTGGATACCCATAAAATCTTTCTGAATAACGATTATTAGCGTAATCGTGCCAAATTTTTGATAATTAGCTCGTCTGGGCGGAGCCAGCCGTAGCCCGGCAGGTTTTTATATATGCAAACAGGACGTATGTCAACACTAAAATCGAACTGTCTATCCTGCGGTCTTACCGTGATTGAGCGTTACTAAATCCCGCAAGGGCATAGACTAAAGCCGCCTGCCAGTTGATAGCGATTTCATTGGTTCTGGGATCTTCTGTAACGTCCTGCCAATCTGTCGCGGAATGTCCGCCCCCAACAATATAACCAGGCCAGGGCTCTTTTATCTTGTCGGCGCCCGAACGTCTGTCGTGGGGATTCATAGGCGGCAGATGTCCCATGCCGGTAACATAGGACCGGCCGTAATAATTCCTTCCGAACAAGTGATTTATGGCATCCAGGGCAGTGTTAACATAATCGGGATTCGGCGATACCTTGTTAGCCACCAACAAGGTAATAACCTCTCTTGCGACCGCTCCGTTGCAGCCCCACCTATACTCATCTGCAAGACACCTACCATACACATCCTTCTTCGCCTTTATGACGAGCATATCCGCCGTTGTTAGCAAGTCCCGCCGTATATCTGCCACAAACGAATCTCTTTTGCCCTCTCTTTTGCTCAGCAGATACGTGAACATGCCGAGGTTCTTTACATCACCCCAATCCCAGTAAAAGCTTATCTTGTCGTCCATGGCCCAGGTCCCCCATCCAAAATCTCGACTATATTGCTCCTCGCCCGTGGTCTCCCACATTTCAGCCGCCGCCCAAAGCCGGTCATCGTTATCCAACGTAGGATAATGGCCGGTCTTAAACGGCTCTCGCGGACTCATCTTGTTCTCACGGTTTTCTCTTAGAAATTCGTAACTTACCTTCGCTGCATCGAGGCACTTCTGTGCATAGTTGGGGTCATACGGTTTGAAATATCTCGCCGCCATAGCCATCATTGCGACAAAATCAGCCGTAGCCGCCGAGCTCCATTCAGCATAGTATCGCTTATCCTTCTCGTCCTCCGGCATAATAAAGTCACAAAAACTCAAAGCGCACAGTTTATGATAGACCCTTCCAGAGCCGTCCTGGTATTGCATTTTGAAAAGCCAGTCAATCTCCCACTTGATTTCTTTCAGAAAATCTGGATAACCCGTCGCCGTATCGGGAATATCAAGTGAGAGGTCTTTGAGATTGTTTTGAAAATGGTCCCATGCCAGGAACATCGCTCCTACCGTAATAGCCGAATTGACTATGTACTTATTGTAATCGCCTGCATCGTGCCATCCGCCCGTTCCATCTCTTCTGCTGTTAGGCTCACCTACATAATCCTGCCAGGCATCGTCCATATGACAGGCGGCGTGAGAATAATGATTGCCGTTGAAATCGCCTTCGACCGCTGTACCGCATCGCCACAAATAGAACGCCCGCATAGCCGTATAAAGGGCGAAGTTATAGACCTTGTCACCAACCTCAAACTCATAAGATTTACCGACGCCCCGCACTTCGAGAAAGTATTTGCCCGGTTTATCCACTTTGGAAAAGTCCGCAATCCAAACGGTTTGGTTAACATCCTGCTGATAGAACGGCCCCGATGCCTTGCCGGAATAGACGGCTTTACGATTCCCGGCCGCCTTTACAACGAACTTGGAGCACTTTGAGATAATTGTAGCTTTCTTATTTGCTGTAGGCAGATAGCCAAGTGAATTCAGCCGGATATCCTCGCTTATCCCCGCAGGCTCATCCTGAGGTTTGTCATTCGTTACGGCTGGAACCGCCTCCGCGCTGAATGCGGAGGCAGAAGCCCAGAGCAAAACAATTGATATGATTATCGAACGAATCTTCATAATATCACCTGCACTTTCTTAGTTAATAGAAAGACGCTGCAGCTTACTTTTTATTGCAGAAAATTTCAAGATAAAAGTTGAATCTTATATAAGACCGATTCGGCCAACATTGAACAATTGATAAACAACGAATGTTTATCTCGGCAGCTTTTATCCCATCACAACAAGGACTTCGTTGTTCTTTTTCATCTTATTCAAAGGAATAAAATTACCCACAATCTCCTTCCCGTTGATGATTATTTTCTTCACCCCTTTTTGTACTCCTGAATGATTTTGAACTTTGATGTTCAATATTTTCTTTCTGAACTCCCTTGTGATACTAAATTCCTTCCATGAAGCAGGAATGCAGGGATCAATTTTTAAACCATAGTAGTCAGGTTGGATACCGAGGATATACTGCGTTGCGGTATAATAAGCCCAGGAGGCGGCGCCGGTCAGCCAGGGGACACGCGATGCGCCGTAGCGAGCGCTGTAAACACTGTGTGTGTACTGGGAATATATGTAAGGCTCGATGCCGCGAATCTCAGCCTTGTCGTTTTGTGCAGCCGGCATATAGCTGCGGAAATACTTAAACGCCCTGTCGCCGTGGCCGAGCATCGTTTCAGCCATAATGGCCCATCCCTGCGTGTGGCAGAATATGCTGGCGTTTTCCTTGACACCCTTGTTGAATAGTATCGAGCGGATTTCAGCACAGCGGATGTTTTCGTATGGCGGAGCGCAAAGCATAAGACCGTAGTCGGTAGCTAACTGTTTATTGACCTGGCTCATAGCTTGTTCTGCGCGTTGTTTATCGGCATGGCCACTGAGCACGCCCCACGATTGTGTATTGAGGTAGATTGAGCCTTGCTTAACTTCCTTTGAGCCGATTTTTTCACCGGTCTTTTTGTATGCACGCACATACCATTTGCCATCCCAGCCAAATTTGTCGAGCTTCTTATCGAAAGATTCGAGCTGCTTTTTTGCCCATTTGACTTCCGTGGACTTATTGAGCATTTCGCAAATCTCGATATAGGTTTTCAATGCGTATCGAACCTGAAGCGAGACAAAAATCGATTCGCCTTTTTGTCCGAGGCGGAGGCAATCGTTCCAGTCGGCCTGCAGGCCTGATGGCAGGCCGTGCTTACCTGTGCGTTCGAGATTGAATTCTATCGCCCGGCGAAGGTGACCGAGCACCGTTGCCTTGCCTTTGTCGGCGTAAGGCAGAGACTTGCTATAAAAACCAATGTCGCCTGTCTCTTTTACATAAGTGGGTATCGCATTAAACAACCACAGGCAATCATCGGAACGGTATTCATCTTCTTTAGGCAGTTTTTCTTTGCCCGGTTTATGTGAAAAAGCCATCACGATGGGCATCGCACCGCCCGTTGAGCATTGGCCCGTAATCATAAGCTCAAGGCGTTTTACCGCCTCCTTTGGGATTATGTGCATAACGCCCATAAAGTCCTGGACGGTGTCGCGGTAGCCCAGGCCATCACGTTCGCCGCTATAGATTAGGCTTGCCATCCGCGACCAAGAGTAGGTCATCAGGCAGTTGAACGGGCTCCACATATTCATCATACTGTTTAACGCCGCATCGGGCGTGTGGACGGAGAGGCCCTCGATACGATTGTGCCAGTATTGGCGGACCTTTTCAAATTCGGCTTTTACTTTTGTGACGTCACCGAACTGTTTGACGACTTTTTTACCTTCGACCGCCGCTTTGCCTATACCCATCAGGACTACAAGCTCTTTAGATTGGCCGGGTTCAAGCTCAATATCGATTTGGATTGTACCGCAGCCGTCGTCGCCGACCGCTAATGAGCCGGTGCACTTGCCTTTTTCGACGACCCGTGGATTTCCATAGCTGTTGTATGGGCCGATGAAAATGTCGCGGTCGGTGTCGAAGCCGACTATGTCCCCGCCGAGAAACGCCAGAAACGTGTGTCTGGCCTGTCCTCCATCGAGGATGTTGCCCGGGATGGGTAGCGCCAGGACGCTGCCGCCGTGGTCGATGATGCCGTCAATGAAATCCATTTTGACTATGCCGTGCGAGTACTGCAGATTGAGGAAATCATTGAAGCAATGCCAGGTACTCGGATATTCGACGAAGGTGAATAAGCTCAAGTTTCTTTTGAAGTTGTCTTTGTTTGTGACTTTCAGCAGCCAGCATTCGAATTGTTTGCCTAATGGAACGAAATAAGTGGTCTCAGTTTCTATATTTGAGTACTGGGAGCTGATGATTGTGTAGGCGGTGCCGTGCCGACAGGTCGATTTAAACTGGTCGAGGGGTTTACCCACAGGTTGCCAGGCGTTTGACCAGTAGTCACCGGATTGTTTATCACGGATGTAGATGTAACGTCCCGGCTGGTCTATAGGGACGTCGTCGAAGCGCAACCGGGTGAAGCGCCCCTGAGCGGCTGAAAGGAAGAAGCTGTAGCCGCCTGCGTTATTAGTAATAATAGCGCCATATTCCGTGGAACCAAGATAATTGCTCCATGACCTTGGCGTATCCGGTCTATCAATCACATACTCTTTGTTTTCATCATCAAAATGTCCAAATTTCATTTGTAAATCACTCCTTTTCAAAATTGACGTCAGTTACTATTTTAATCTTCTTTATCCTGTTTGTCCACTGCGGATTTTGTACAGCTCCATTGGCACTGGTCGGTCAATATTTTGCCATTGCGAACGCCGATTGCTTCGATAGTATTTGCGCCCTCTTTTAGTTTCACATCCGTCCATCGCGCTATGCAATCGTCCGTGGTTTTTTTGTCGAAGCTTCGACCGTTTACCTTAATCTCAACAGTATCACAATTTGAGTACACTTTTATCTCCGTAAGCGGCTGGGTCCTTTCGACGTGGCGTCTGCTTGTAATGTACAGGACTGGCTTATCTGACCATTTTGCCTTATAGTAAAAATAAGCATCTTTTTTGACTTTACGGTCGTATGTCACCAGGCCTTTGTCATTAATATGCCTTGTGTCGCCTTCATTGCGCCAATGGCTGGGAAAATCAAACATAAGCCAGACGAAGCTGCCCCAGACAAAGTCGCGTTGTTCTATATCGGGGTAAGTGTTTTCGTGCACAATCGCTTGCCACTGTTCGGGGTGCCAGTTGCCGGTTGTTTTGGGGCCTCTTTTCATATCCTGCTGATGATGTTTTACGCTTGCACCGGCCCCGTATTCGCTTATACAGAGACCTTTGAAGTTATCCATCCTGTTGTATCGGTCGATATGTCTGCCCATGTGAGACGGAGCACCGACATACCACCCGGGGTAAGTGTTCCAAGCCACAAGGTCGGCGACTGTACGCATGCCAACAAACCTATTGCTGGTATCATTCGATGCTGCAACTGTGTATCTGATTGGGTCTTCTTCCTTGGCCAGTGCTTGGAGCTTAGTCAATAAAGGCACAGGGTTATCACATTGGCGGTAGTTTCCAAGCTCGTTGTAAAGACTCCAGAAAATAATAGAAGGATGATTGTAGTGCTGGCGGATTAATTCTATCAGTTGTTGCTTTGCATTTTTTGTAAAGGCCGGTGTATCAAAAACCTGGTCGACCAAAGGCAGCTCGGCCCATACGACAAGACCCGCCTTGTCGCAAATGCTGTAAAAATAATCAGAATGAGGATAATGCGCCAGACGAACACAGTTAGCTCCGATATCCAGAAAAAATTCCAAATCATCATCCTGGTCGGCTTGACTGGTCGCCCAGCCCTTACCGGGTCGGTCCTGATGGCGGTTGAGGCCTTTTAACTTAAAGGCTCTGCCGTTGAGGAAAAAGCCCTGCTTTGTGTCCACATGAAAGAAACGCAGACCCAACGGCTGGGTGACTTCGTCAAGGACCTTTCCGTCTTTGAGGATTTGAACCTTTGCCTGATAAATATAAGGGTCCTGACGCCCGTTCCAGAGATGCGGATTTTTAATCTTAATCTGCTGCTGTACATCCTTCGTTTGCTCAGCTTTAATCTCGGCCTTCTTTTGAACCTGAGTTACCGTCTCCGAATTACAGTCTAATATTGTTGTGCTCACAACCACTGAGGCAGAGCTGCCAGCAGTGTTATAGATTTTGGTAAGGACTTCAACTTCAGCTTGTTTTTCATTAACCTTAGTCTGAGTCAGATAAACACCCGGCGAGGCGTAATCGAGCGGTGTAATACAAACAGGGTCGGTGATAATCAGCAAGACAGGGCGGTATATGCCGCCAAACATATTAAAATCGCCTCTGAGAGGAGGAACATCTTCAACCCAGGTATTGTTTACCTTGACAGCCAAAACATTTTTTCCATCCGGCTGAATATGAGGCGTCAGTTCATAGCAGAACGCGCCAAAAGCACCACGATGCTGGCCGAGATATGTACCATTGAAATATACATCCGTGACAATAGAGGCGGCTTCGAAGCGAAGAAAAACTCTTTTGCCTTTAGCTGACTTTGGTATTGCAAGGACATTTCGATACCAACCAGGGCCGCGGTAATAGCCGTCATCGTTAAAAACATCCTGAGTGTTCCATGTGTGAGGCAAATTTAGCTGCTGCCATTGGCTATCATTAAAATCAATTTTATTTGCGTTTGGGACATCGGACTTTTTGAATCTCCAGTCGCTGTTAATTGCCTGCTCAACACGTGGACTTGCGTGTGCAGCAGTAGAGCAAATTACAAAAACGTTAACAACAAAGGTACAAATCGAAAGGAGCGGAAATCTTAGTCCTGATTTGCGTTTACGTTTCGGCATTATATACTCTTTATTTTCATCATCAAAATGTCTAAATTGTATTTTTTAATCTCCCAAAATAATATGTGTGTGGTATAGATGCGCTGTTTACACTCTTTGTACAAATAATAGTCGTATTTGTTACGGCATTATATTTTTTCTATAATGGTTGACTCGGATGCCTTTTGATATAGTCGATGAGTTCATCCACCTGGGTAAAAGCAAGTGCACAACAAGTATCAGCAGCACCGTAAAAAATGGCTATTCTTCCAGTTTCGGCATCCTGAAGTGTAGCACCGGGAAACGCAACATTGGGAACAAATCCCGTCGTCTCGTAAGGTTCCTCCGGAGTTAATATATAATTCTCGCAGTCCACAATCACTTTAGACGGATTTTCGATGTCTAACAGCGCCGCACCGACACTATAAATAAATCCGCTGCAAGTAGTGCAAACACCGTGGTAGATTAATAACCATCCTTCGGTAGTTTCAATCGGTATGGGCCCCGCACCAATCTTAGTGTTCTTCCACCAGTAATGGCTTACCTTCATTACCAATCGATGTTTCCCCCAATATGTCATATCCGGACTCTGGCTCAAGAAGATGTCACCAAATGGAGTATGGCCGTTATCACTCGGACGATTAAGCATTACAAAATTACCGTTTATTTTTCTTGGGAATAAAACACCGTTACGATTAAAAGGTAAAAAAGCATTTTCAAGCTGGATAAATGTCTTAAAATCCTGTGTCTTTGCTATCCCGATAGTGGGCCCGTTGAAGTGATTACACCAAGTAATGTAATAGGTTCCCTCTATCTTGACCAGTCGCGGGTCATAACCGTAAAGTATAGGTTCTGCTAAGCTGCCGTCTTCATTATGAAATTCGATAATCTTCTCATCAATCTCCCAATGAATGGCATCTTTGCTTTTACCCAGATGCAAGTTCGGATATCCATTTTTATGGTCGGCTCTGAAAACACCAATAAATCCACCCTCATAAGGGATGACGGCACTGTTGAAAATCCTGTCACCGCTTTTTATTGCCTTTTTTGCAATGACCGGATTCTTATCGTATCGCCACACGACATCGTGGCAGCCTTTGGGTTTTTCCTGCCACGGCATATTTGACAATGCTTTACCGATAATTGTCTTTTTCATCATTCGTACTCTTTTCTATCAGCCGTCCGCGTAATATCAGCTTATTAAGCGGTTGCAACATCTTCACCACTGGCCCTTCGCCTCTCTTCTAATTCAGCTCCAATCTTTTCAACGCGTTTATCATTTAATGGATATGTGAGCAATAACAGAAGTGACAAAACGCCCAGTGCCGCTGGAATCAAGGTGAACAGCAGTATCAGGCCTCTTAAGCTCTCGGCGGTCTGTGCTACATTAGGTTCGAATCCGAACCGAGCCATTAGATTGAGCGCTACGAAAGCACCTAAAGCCCATCCGAATTTCTGCGACATAGTCGATGCGGAAAAGACCAAACCTGTTGTCCTTCGTCCTCGCTTCCACTCGGCGTAATCAGCAGTGTCCGCGTACATTGCCCAGAGCAAAACACTGAGCGGTCCGCCTGTCATCGAGCCGACAATCTGAAGGATAAACATCAGGCCGATTTGCTCGGCACGGAGATAAAAAAAAGCGGCCGTGCTTACAATTGCAATAATGAAAAGTATGACAAAGGCCTTTTTCTTGCCAATAGCATTCGCAAGCCAGTGCACCCAGCACGCCCCGATAAAAGCTGAAATCTGCCCGATTGTATTGAAAGCGGAGACCAATGTCTCAAAGCTGTACATCCTGGCTCCCACAAATGGCAAAGAAACTTCCTGTGCTCCGACAAAATACTTGAAGTAATGAACTGTAACGCTGCCGCGCACGGCCACGAACAGGATGAAGGCAATGGTAGTAGCCAAAACTATCAGCCAGGGGACGTTGGTTATTAACTCGAACATATCTCTTTTAACCGATGATTTTTGTGTTTTCGGCGGCTGAACCCTTTCTCTGGTGCCCTTAAAAGCAATCAGGAAGCAAAAGACGGCCACAATCCCGTAAGCGATGAATGAACGTTGCCATCCGCTTGCCTCATTGATGACTTCAACCTTATAGTGCAGAGGTTTACCTTCCGGATCAACAAATAATCCGGAGACGTCAAGTTCATATATATTAAATCCAACAGTTTCAGTAATATTGTCAACCGAAGTATTGACATAAGGACGATTATTCCCAGCTGCAGATATCAAGTATCTAATCGAACGGACTAAACGTCCCCCCTTGCCATCGGTAGCAGTAATAGTAACTTGAACAGTACCCGATCCTAGTTCCAAAAAAGTAAGTTTATTACCGTTGACTTCAGGTGATATTACTTTCAAATTACTACTTTCTACGTTAAATGTTAAAATATCTCCGTCGGGGTCGCTGATGAGTTCGGATAAGTCAATTTCTTTTTTACCAAAACCACCCTTTAACTCGAAATAATTCGTTGAATCTTTAATAATCGGCTCATGGTTTCCTTTTTCAACCACATTAATATAAAAGCCGGTGGTATTGGCTCCCCACTTATCATCCGTAGCTGTTAAATTGATTTTTGCGTTTCCAATTCCTTTTTCTTTGACCAATAGCGCTTTTCCTTCGAGTTCAACTTCTACTACATCTTCATTTTGGCTTACAGCCTTATATTCAAAGGGTTTCCTGCCGCTAAACGTGCCGGAAATATCAATAAGATGCGTGTTAAAGCCGGACTCTAATTTAATATCGCTTATTGGATGAGCAAGAACGGGAAAGTTATTATTAGCGTGAAGCACTGTAAATCTGAATTCCAATTGGTCGGAAAGTCCCTCGGAATCTTCAGCAGACAAGACAATCCGTGCATTTCCTCTCCCAACTTCGTTAATGCTGACGATTTGATTGTTGATATTAGCATTAACGATTGATTTATCCCCCTTACCCAAATATCTTGCCATGGGCAGCAAAGTGGCAGCGACGATAATGCCCGCAGCAAATGCGAAGCGGAATTTTACGGATGAAACCGTAGTTCGTTCTTTTGAGTCCGCAGAAATAACTCCGAGCAGGGCCGTGTAGGGAATATTGATTGCCGTATAAAGCATCATAATTACAATAAATGTGGCATAGGCCCAGAAAAGCTTACCCTTCGGCTCGAAATCGGGCACGGTAAAGGTCAACACGCCCACAATCGCAAACGGAACACAGAGCCAAAGCAAATATGGTCGGAATTTACCCCAACGCGTTTTTGTGCGGTCGGCTATCATCCCCATTATAGGGTCATTGACACCGTCCCAGAGCCGACTTACGAGAAACATTGTGGCAGCAGCAGCCAGCGGAATGACAAACACATCTGTGTAGAAATAAGTGAAATAATACATGAAAGTCATCCAAAATAAGCACGAAGCGAAATCGCCGGCTCCGTATGAGACTTTTTCTTTGACAGATAGTTTTTGCGACTCGTTACTCATAGTAACTTCCTTTCTAACTTGTGTATTTGATTAGAATTGCTCCGACCGGCAAATAGCCACGCAAGGCATTTGATTGAAATCGTCTGGAGTGCTCTAAAATTCATCCATTCGTCCATACCTGCTCTTGCTTATAAAAAGGCCGTGTTTTGCTGCGTAATGCTAATCACAACAGTGCTTTATTGCAAGCTTTTTTGCAGAGATTATTCGCCATAATTTTTGGTATGGAAAAGGGCCTCACATTTTGCCAGCCCTTCGACAAGCTCAGGGCGGTGAGCAACGTCGAACCGCAGGCAGCAATAACTTTTTTTTGGGGGGTGTGCAGCGGTCTTCTGAACATCAAGATACGCAAGAGTCAAGCCCGTAACTACTTGCCTAAGAAGGGATTACCATTGGGCCCGCAAGGATTCGAACCTTGGACCAATGGATTATGAGTCCACTGCTCTACCGCTGAGCTACGAGCCCGCAAAATTCTTTAAGTGCTTTTAGGATAATCGTTTCCTCCATTAGTTGTCAATACCGTTTTCCAAAGAAGTTCACAAAACCAACCAAAAGTGTCATTTTGGTGTTAGTTGTCAAAGCTTTTTGCCAATATGCTGCTTTTGGCCGGTTTTTCCAGAAAAATATGCAGGTTAGACGACGGAGATGCTATTGATGCTATTAGAGCTTTGCGTTTTACCATAACGCACCTTTTTGTGTAATAAGGGCTTATATTAAATTGCAAACTACCCCCTATATCGTCATATACAACGGGTGTGTTTTGAATTGAATCTCACTCCAAAAAGCTCTCAAAAAACCCGAAGTTTGAGGGAGAAAAAGCTTGACATAAAGCATAATAGTCAATTAGTATGCTCACTAATGCATAAGCTTGTTTTCAAGCATATTTAGTATATAGACGGCATATTTCTGTGCCGCAACTGAGAAGAGGAGAATAATGACATATAAAAGGTTAATACTCGATGTATTTTTGTCGCTAATTATGGTTGGTTTAACGGGTTGCTTTTCGTCTCATCCCAAGGATATAGAAGCATTTCTGAGGCCGGGCGAGGTTGATGTAACTGCAAAGAGCTATATTTTGCACCCACCGGATGAAATCGAGATACGTTGTTCGAAGGTGCCGGAAATTCACCTGCAACGGCAGCAAATTCGGCCTGATGGTAAGGTAAGCTTTGAAGCTCTGGGCGAGATAGAAGCAGCGGGCAAAACACCAGAACAGGTTGCTGACATCTTGCGTCCGAAGGTTTTAGAGCTTTATACATTGGCAGGAGATAAGCCGATTGATGTTCGGGTTGTTGCATACCGAAGCAAGGTATTTTACGTATTGGGCCAGGTCTATGTGCCAGGACCGAAAATCTATACCGGGCGTGATAGCGTGTTAACTGCACTTGCTCAGGCACAGCCTAACCCTATGGCCTGGTTAGAACAGATAAAGGTAATTAGGCCCTCAGATGACAAGAGCATTCGACCAAAAACTTTTAAGGTAAACTTCAATCGTATGATGGCTCATGGCGATGCCAGCAAAAACGTTTTGCTGCAGGAAGGTGACATAATATATGTGCCACCAACCGTGTTGGCTGCTATAGCTTTGAAAGTAGAAGAATTCGTACGACCAATTGGCAGAGCTTTCACAACGGTTAATATTGTAACTGGTCCTCCTGGACGTTAATAAGTTTTCTGTTGTCAGGGCCAGTTTTTAGATATGTATCCGAATCTCCGAGGTGGTGTATCAATGTCTGAAAGACGCACGCTGAAATTTGTCCATCTTGCCAGCACAGCCTGGTTTATGCTGTGCATTGGCCATATTTTTGTTTTGGCATTGCGGCAGGCAGGTGTTCGTTGGTGGGTTATATTTTCACTATCGGGACATTCGGCATTACTTATTTTTCTGCTGGTCAGTTTATATTTGTTCGCAATTTTCAGAGGGGTCGGCAGGGGTCAAAAGATAGAAGCAGAACATCCGTTAACCAGTACGAATTACTATCTGGTTTTCTACATCGCAACTCCTTTTTTAGGCGGCCTGGCAGGTTGCCTGGGAATGATAGGCGAACATAGAATCGGTCAATTCCTGCTGGGAATTGCACTGGGGACGTTGGGGACGACCTTTTTGGTCTGGGTGATTGTCGACCCTGTAACAGGGCTGCTGGAAATGCTATTGCCACCTGCAAGCCGAAAGCACCGCGCTGAGCGCTTGGCCCAGGCTAAGGCCGAACGAGAAGAGAAACAGAAGGCCCGTGAGCGTTTGTTGACAGAGGTGTTGGCTGATGAGGAATTAGCTCGACGCGACTGGCAGCAAGTGTTGAAGCCACAGGCTGAAAAACTCGCTGGGCTGCTGATAAGGTACCCCATTTTGCTCATCGGGGCGGAGCCCACCGCAGCCCGGCAAAATGATAGCAAAATGGGAACCATAACCAATAGGATTGATATTAAACAGGCAGAACGTGAAGCAGTTGACATAGGCGTCAAGGCATGGCAGAGCGGCGGGCTAAGTTGTATGCGACAGCTTCGCGATATGGCGATAGACCTGTGCAGACAGAAAAGTCAAAGCAAGGCTATTGCTGACTACATACCTGTTTGGTGGGATGGAATCGGAAGCTGGCGGAATCCGTCCCTTAGTTAAAACAATAAAGTCTGTTCGCCCCGTTAGAAATAAGACGTCATTTCCTAACGGGGTTCGCCAGCTGATTACATCTTAAATTTCAAAGAGGAGCAAGGATATAGGAATGGTTGATTTCGCTGATCTTGGCAAGCTTACCGACAACTGGCTTTGGCAAAAGGAATAAAAGAGCCTTTAATAGCATAAAAAAAGGGCCAAGGCAACTGCCTTGGCCCTTAAATTACATTCACATTCATCACACTTTCCTGCGAATGTTTTCTAACTTTGGTCCTATAGCGTTCTGCGTCTGCGTAGCCAGCCGACAAGGCCTACACCGATACTGCCTAACAAAATAGCACCCGGAGCGGGAATGCGAACCAACTGATCCTGGGCACAGCAGGCGAGGTTTTCATATTTGTACAGGTTCATTACGCGGATGTTGCCGATGTCGCTCCACTTGCCGGCCGCCAAGCTAATGAAATTGGCCGTCAGACTATTGACCCCAGAATCATATGATGGCGAGTAAGTTTCCTGTTCTATGGACCAGATTGCCTGCTGCAAGGCATGGGCCGACCTTTTACGTCCAAAACTGGTATCACCGAAGTCATAACCACTTAGGGTCTCGTTGAGGAACTCGTTGTAGAGCCAGGCAGTTTCTGGGTTGAGCGGGTCGGGCTTGGGTCCGCCGGAGCCGCCGTTTACCGCCTTGTCATTAATCACAACATAATAAGTCCTACCAAAATGGATATATTCGTTTGTTTCAAGACAAAAACTCTGAAACGTTGAACCGTTCGGATTGCCAGGGATTCCATCGGAAGTAACCGTTATTTTGAACTCACCGCCCACCCCAGCTTGCCAGTCTCCTTGCTCTACTTTGATTGTGGGAGCTGCCGTTACCGGTGCGGCGATTGCCAGGCAAGCCGCCAGGATTATCAGCTTATTTATTTTATTCATCAAGGACTCCTTTCCCAATAGCCTCCGGAGGTAAGAAAAAATTTACTTCCCGGTTGCTTTTATTAATATCCTTATAATTCTATCCGCCCCCGATACATCTGGGTCAGGCAGATTAATCTCAGTGTTAATCAGTGTCTGCAAAGCTCTCCAGGGAAGCAGGAAGGAGCTCACGTCCCTGCGACACTCTCTTCCTACTTACCCTATCAAGCTTATTGTTCATAGTTGTCCAAACCTTACAGAGCTCTTCTTCTTCGCAGCCAGCCGACAAGACCTACACCGATACCACCCAGCAAAATAGCGCCGGGAGCTGGTGCATGCCCGATATCCACCGTAACGCTCAGTGTCGAGGTCTCAAGCTCGGCGACGCAGGATAAGTTACCGCTAACCCTCATCGCCACCGAGGGTTCGTTCAACCAGGCAGGTGTGATGTTGAAGGTTGTACTGGTCTTATGACCTAGGTATGCGCCTGAGTATTGGATTGGTAGAGAGCTATCGGAGAATGTCATAGTATCCAGTAATCCCAAATCGTACCCCTGGATAGATGCATTTAGAACGTTGTTCGGCTTCAAGCTATCCATCACAATCGTTAAACTTGCGATAACCTTTCCGTCCAGCACAGCTTGCTCATACTCATCAGGCGTCATATTCCCCACAGTCTCCGCAGGATTGTTGTGCTCCCAGAAGCAATTGAATGCACCGCCTTGGACATGCCAAATATCTACGGTCTCTGTGTACATATTAGCAATAGCTGAACCAGCGAAGGCAAATACCAATGTAGCTACTAATAATTTTTTCATGGGCGTTCCTCCTTTCTAAGGCGTCCAAGGGCAGAGCTTTTGCTCTGCCCTTAGCAACGTCTTACATTTTATTAGAAAGCACGCCGTCTTCGTAGCCAGCCGACAAGACCTACACCGATGCTACCGAGCAAAATCGCACCCGGAGCCGGAATGCAGATCGTGTCGAGACGTACCTTGTAGAGTCTAGCCTCGCCAGTGCAATCATCCACCGGAATCATGAATGAAATGCTCTCTTCGTAGGGATTCGGGTAAATCCTAGCACCAAAGTCGGCATCTGTTCCATCCAACATCACAGTAGCATACGGTGTACCACCGTCAGTCCCTACCACCGCTATACTGGTCGGGTCAGTATTTGACATTATATCAACCCACAGTTCTTTATATGGGTTTGGAGTTTCGCGGTTGGGAACTTTCAGGGTTACAAGAAGGTTTTCTGTACTAACAAATCCACCGTGCACACTGTCATAAGCGTTTGGATCTAAACCAGATACAGTCGCAACGGCGTCGGGTCCTGTGGCCTCATACGGATTGAAACCAATCTCCGGATCAGATGCCCACGCGCCCGTCCCAACGCTCCACGTGTTACCTGAAGTGAAATCCCAAACCTGCCAAGTAGTCCCCGGCCCACCTGGGGTCCACCACACCTCTGTAGGTACAGCGAAAACCGGTGTGGCTAACAAGCCGACCAAAATTGTTATTAAAATTAACTTTTTCATGATTATTATCCTTTAATTAATATTTTCTCTTAAAAAACAGAAAGTTTTTAACACAAACAACTCAAACCTCAGGAGTGTTTCGCGAATACACTCCTAAAGTTTGAACAATAATCCTTAGGCCGGGATAGGCGGGCCGCGGGGTAATTGACAGAAGATAAATGCAGGTGAGAAACAAAGAATCTGCCCGGCTTTCGGAGCCAAGCAGGCCAATAGCGTATTTGAGCTATATTGTTCTGAAAGAAATGCTGATTGGGACTGAAATGAATTTGTGTTTTTAGACGGATTAAGTCGGCAGCAAACCTGTGTTGCTGTCTTTGCGGATTCCTGCTCCCTCGACCCTGCTCGGGACAGGTTTTGCAGGAATGACATCATTCTGGAGAGTAACGTTGTGCTATCGGGTATTCCAGCCAGGTAGTGAAGCAGGCCTATGTATCGCGTGCCTTCGATATCGCTACGTGGTCGGTCAGAATTTAGAAGGTAATTAGAATAAGCGACCTCTGCAGAGAATCGTTTGTTGCTGAGATTTGCGTGGCTGAGGCGCAGAGCAAGTTGAGGAATGGCTTGAATGCCGGTCTGGCCTGCCCACAATAATCCGGTCAAGGCTGCTATCCATACCCTGCGGTCCTTAACCAATGAAACGCATATGAATCCTATTAGGGCCATAAAGAATGCTGCCGGTACTGCGGGCAGAGGCTTTGCATGGATAGATGGAGATAGCGAGTCTGTAAAACCGACAGGTGGCTTGAGAAATTCTGCGGCGATACCGGCCAAGTGGCAATCATCGGAACCCGTAATTTGGCTTGTTTCGAGCGCAGGAAGGATTTGTGCACCTGAACCTATGGACCGGGCGCAACTAACAACATTGCTATTGCAATTGCCAATAGTTGGTGCACCTTCTGCCGCTGTGGTGACAATAAGCGGCAGCAACAAAATCAGCCATTTACTCCTTTTGCCTGACACGTTTTCCCCTCTGCCTCCATACAGAGGGCCTCATCCTTGAGTACACAACTTTGCTGGCCACCCTCCCACATTGAAGATGGCCTCCTCCTTTCGGAGTTATGCAACTGCCTTCCTATATCAATGTACAAACAGCATGTCAAGAAAAAAAATGAAAAAAGCAAAAATTTGGTAAAAAATTTTTAGACTTTAGTTGTTGAAGAGATGAGATAAGATAAGGAATTGGGGCGCTACTTTTGGATTACTCCTAAAGTGGTATAAATCGGGTTTTACGATGTACGCTTCATTAGACACTCGCCTTTATGAGCAGAACGAGGATGCTAAGGCGCAGCAAAGCTGCTGGAGTTTTTTTGTTTTTCTGATGTGTCTTAAAAGGCAGGAATTAAGAGGCAGGAATTATCTTGGCTGGCTTCGCTAAATCAGCGACAGGAATGGGATGTATTGCGTCATACCGGTTATAAAATTCTCTTGCATCAGCGACAAATCGCAACAGCATTGCAATTTTGCTTTCGACCTGTACCCTTCGATAAATATTTCTTATGTGAGTTTTTACAGTGCCAAGCGTTATATGCAGGTTCCTGGCTATATCATTATTTCTGAGGCCTTGACAAACAAGTTTAGCCACTTGAAGCTCGCGAGGGCTCATATGGTACCGCCTTTGAAGGTAGGACCAATGCTTTTCATCAAGTAAAGTTATACGCGACACCTTGAAAACAGATTCATCACCCACTCTTTCCCTAATTACTGAGTGTTTCTGATGATTCATTGTTAAACTCTCCCCTGGGATAATTCTTCAACCAGACGCTGCGTCTCGTCATAATCTGCGGCAGACAAACCACCAATTTTAGTATTCAACTCCAATGCTTTTTCTAAGCTTTCCACAGCTTTATCTTTCTGCCCAAGCTTTGCCAAGGCCCTTCCTAAATGTAAATATGAAGCTACTGCTGACGGTGCTCCATCGGGATACAGTCTCAAACATCTGTTGAAATCGGCAATTGCTTTGTCATATTGACCAAGTTTGTAATATACGACGCCACGGGTATCGATAAGGTCAACATAATTGGGAGCGATTCCCAAGCCGCGTTGGGCAAGTTCGAGGGCTTGTTGATACTTTCCCTGCTCTTCGCACAGCATCCAAGCCAGATTATTGATGGCGATTACATTATCAGGTTGAAGTGTAAGAATCTGCTGATAAAGTGTCGCTGATTCTGCGAAGCGGCTGGTAATCTGTAACAGCATAGCGAGGACACTCATAGCCTCATTACAATCAGAATCATTTTCCAATATCATCCTGAGGATGTCCTCGGCTGTTTTTCTCGCCTGGCTGTCTTCAATTGCTACGAGACCCCTGGCTATAGTAACGAGGGTATGCGTATCCTTCGGATGGCTTTGATACCAATAGGTTGTCTTCAGCTTTAGCTCGGCCCACTGCTGGTCGTCCTTGAGAACCCTGGCCAGGGCCAATAATGGTGCAGGGTCATCACCAGCAGAATAGAAGAGCGAATCAAACTCTTTTTTCGCTTCATCTTTATTACCATTTTTGTATAACGCTACAGCAAGAGCGGTATTGTATTTTAGTCGCTTGTCTTCGCCACAAGAGGCCAATTGTTTTCTTAGCATAATTATGGATTTATCACAATCGCCCGCAGCAATATATATATTTGCCAGGAGTACTATAGTGTCATCGTCGTTTGGGTCGAGCTCTTGCAGCGCTTTCAAAGTTGGAATTGCCAAGGCCGGTGTTCTCTCTGCTTCCGAGCGAGCCTTTAATAAAAGCAAGGACCTCTCGTTAGGGCAATGGACAAGGCCTCGTAAAGCAATATCCATAGCTCTTGCTGACCGGCCTTGCCTGAGGGCTATTTCAGCCAAAAGCGTCCACGCATCGCTGAGATTAGGTTGGTCTTCGCTTATCTTTTCGAGAATGTCTGTCGCCTGCTCAATAGCTGGCGCTGTTCCTTCGACAAGTAGTGAACGTGCTTTATAAAGGCGCAGTTCAACATCCTCGGGATTCGATATCAGGGATTTATCAAGAATATCCTTGCCTTCGCGCACTATGTCGCGGTTAGCAGATGCTAAGAAAAGTGAAACTGCCCGGTTTTTAATTCTGAGATTATCGGGCTCTAAAGACATTGCTTTCCGGATACTGTCGATAGCTTTATCAGGTTGGCCAATGGAACGATAAAAGTTGCTTTTGGCTGTCCAGGCTTCGGCATTATTGGGTTCTATAGTGGTGGCATATTCGAAATCCTCTTTTGCTTTCTCGGCTTGGCCAAGAGAAGTAAGTGTCCTGGCGCGAAGAATATAAGCTGAAGCATTGTTAAACTTGTTTACTATTTGGTCACAAAGAGATATCGCCTCGGAAGATTTACTTTGTCGAATGTTCAATTCAATTTGTGCAACCTTTACCTGTAGTGAATCTGGGTCCTGAAGTTCCAACTTATTCAAAAGCTCGTCTGCTTCAGTAAAGCGGTTTTGTCGTATCTTAAGTAGTGCAAGAGATAGGCAGACAGGCCGATTGTTGGGGTCATTAGCTAACAAGTCCTCCAAAATATCGCTGGCTGAACTCAATTCGCCGCGTTTGAGATAGCTTTGCAATTCCAGTCTTTTTAACTCAGGGTGAAAAAGTTTTTCATTAGCTGCCCGGCGTAGGATTTCGTCTGCACGGTCGTATTCATTTGCCCTGTATAGAACAGCTACAGCAGGAACGATTATGCGAATATCCTTAGGCGAGCGATTCAGAGCCTCGCTGTAGGTTGAAATCGCAAGCTGCAGCTGGCCGGCTCGTTCATAGCTGTGAGCTAAAAGCATTCGGCTGGTCTGGTCATTCGGATTGGCAAGCAAATTTTCTTTGAGAAGTGAAATAATATGTGGATACCGGTCTTTGAAATCATCCTGTGCAAACCAAATTTTTGCCTGCTCATACCGCCATTGCCAACCCTCTTCCCCTTCGAGAGATTTAATATCATTTGCAAGCTGCTGGGCTTTTTCGGGGTCTCTGATAACCTTTTCGCATCTTAAAAGTTGCCGTTTAACAGGAACATCATTTGGCAGCTTCTGTGCAAACCGGTTAAGCAATTCATATGCGTTTTCCTGCTGGCCCCACCAGCTGTAAAAGTCGGCAAGCAGCAAGCATAGTTTTCTTTGGGTAAGGGGTTGTTCAATATGCGCCAACGCATTCTTAATAACACCAACACAGTTTTCACGTTCATCCTGGCGAGCCAACAAAATTGACAGGTATTCAGCCGGTTTAGGATCATGTGGAAAGTCCTTTATGATATTATTCAATATTAATACTGCCTCATCTTCTCTTTGCTTAGCAGCAAGCAATTCAACTTCAGCCATAGCAATTTCTATCTGCGAGGGATGAGCTTCCTTCAATTCATTAACCAGCGTTTCGGCATCTGCGAGATTATCTTGGTGCATTGCAAGCTGAAACTGTAAAAGTTTAACTTCGAGGGCACCATTAGTAGCAACTTCCAACTTATCCAATTGCTTGTCTATATCCTTCCACAATGGGGAGTCTTTGTCTGTTTGGTTGTCTGCAAGCAACTGTATTTGGGCCTGGATATACAGTAAAGCTGCATTGAAACTGGTCGGAGAAATTTGCTTGGCCAAGTGGGCCTGTTCCGCTGCCTCGGCCCAATTCCCGGTTTCAATCAACAATCGGGCAAGGTTTATGTGTCCACTGAAGAGATTCGGTTGCTCGGAAACCAACACGCGTAATTGTTTTATAGCTGATTGCTTGTCACCTAACTGCGATAGCGTGGCGGCCAGTGCCAATCGAATTCTGCCGGGGTTTCTTTCCAGCTGCATTGCTCGATGCCAGCATTTAACCGCCTCGTAACTATGGCCTTTCTTGTCCGCTACAAGACCTTCCAGGAAAGCAGAGGTTGCGGGGGCAATATCCTTTTCTTGTAGTTTGGAAATGCAGTCGCTGGCACGGTCAAGCTCGTCGCATCGAATATATAACTCTGCTGCAATAGGCATAAAATCCCAAGGTTGGGAAGAGAGTTCTTTTAATCCGCTTTCAGCTATTTTTAGCATCTTTGTCTTCGAGTTCTGTTTCAGTGCGAGCTGAGCCCACGTTCGCCAAAGGGCTTGATTTGTTGGATCAACCATTTGCACAGTGGCAAGGTGTTCTTCTGCCTTTTCTAAGGCACTTGCATTGATAAATTCTATGGCAAGGCGCAGACGTATGACAGCATCAGATAAATCGTGGTTTTCAGCTTGTTCCAGGTCAGCTAAAGCTTTGACCTTGTCATTGCCTCTTAGATGGAACTCGGCGCGGATTATGTAAGCCAAAGCCGAGGATGGGTTGTTTTTTACCGCCTCATCGAACCATAATTGAGGAGCCTGCAAGAAATCATCAGGTCGCTGCTCAATTAGCTGGCCCAATACATCATAAGCTAATATTTGCTCGGGATGCTCCTTAATAATAGTTTCTAATTCTTTCGCTGCTTCTTTAAATTCCCGCTGGTTGACGAGAGCAACTGCCAACATTCTTCGCAGTTCCGGGGATTGGTTTGTTTCAAGTGCTCGGGTAGTAATTAGTTCAGCCTCGCCGGGCATACCCATCCCTAAATACATTTCAACAAGCCGCATAATAGCTTCAGAGTTATCATTTTCTACTCTCAAAACAATTCGGTAGGCTGCTATGGCTTGCTGAACGTTGCTGGGTTTGAGAGGCCTGATGTTAAGCTGCGCATCGGCGTATTTAAGCAGCGTCGGCACATCATCCTGCTCAACAGCAAGATAACGACCCAGGTTTTTTGCTGCCTCTTCCCACAGGCATTTGTCGTATGCTTCATTACCTTTATCAAGAGCTCCGTAAGCCATACGGCCTCGTTGCCATTTGCGCAATCCAAAGGCTGTTATGCCCAAAACAAATAAGCCGATTACCAGAACAATTGCCAATTTCCAGTTAAAGTATCTTCTTGCCATTTAATTACCCCTTCTTATCCATATACCGTTATTTTTAGAACTGGCTGATGAAATTCTTAATTAGTCTCTTGGCAGTTTGCCAACATATCCATAAATCCATTCTTAATGAAAGGTCCCTGACATATTTGGTGTCGTAATGTATCCATTCTTGAAAGTCTTTCATTGGTTGGCGGGTTCTACAGACCTGCCAGAGCCCCGTAATACCTGGCCGTACCAACAGTCGTGCATCCCGCCAAGATGGGCACAACGTATTCTCCGATTCGGGAGAAGGTCTTGGGCCGACGACACTCATTTGACCGAACAGAACATTAAAGAATTGAGGTATTTCATCGATATACGTGTCTCGTAAGAATCTGCCGACGGCGCTAATTCGCGGGTCATCGGCTATCTTGAATTGTGGGCCGTCGGTCTGATTCAAACCTCTTAATTTATCTTGTATCTTGTCAGCACCGACGAGCATAGTTCTGAACTTCAGACAGTAAAATTCTTTGCCGTGTTGGGCTTGTCGTTTATCCTTGAAGAATACCGGGCCCGGTGAATTTAACTTTATCGCCAAAGCGATGAAGGGAATTATAGGGGCAAATAGAATTAGTACTATTGTCGCGGCAATAATATCAGCGATTCGTTTCAAGCAGCTGGCATAGGAAAATCTCGGCCAAATTCGGAAATTGTTGGCCCAGAAATCTTCGTGAGTTGTCCTACCGTTTGTGACTACTGGCATACAATTGGTTTTAGCTTGTTTGGTTCGTGTTCGGAGCTGCCGACCATTAGTAAGCACACGGTTTTGAACAAGCTGATTTTGGCATACTGAAACGCCAGGCCCAACAATCGATGCCCTTATAACGGCCCCTTGAGCAATTTTAACATCATTACCAATGATAGTTGAACCTACTATAATTGCATTTCGACCGATACTCACGTTTTGCCCGAACAATACTTTTCCGAATAATCTTGTGCCGGGAGATATTTTGATGCCGTCTCCATCAAGGATTTCCTGCTGAAATGTATTGTTTGCATTGCGATAATTCGTTGCCAAAGAGTTGATTCTGGTTGCAAGAAAACCGAGCAAACCTTCCTCTGTGTCTAAATCCAATACAGTACCCCCAATATTAAGACTACGTACTTTCAGTGGACTTGAAAAACAGTTGTTGATGAACTCAGTAAAAGACAGAGGTAAAGCATCATCAACCAGGAGTTTTTTGAGAGAGACAATTTTTACAAAAAGGTGGTGCGGCCAGTCAGCAGGAATCGGTGCTGCTTGGGCCAAATTACTATACAGCCGTCGAAAGCCAACAAGTTTGTCCTGCGAATTAGTCAGGACCTTTTCACAGCCGGCCTGCAATTGAGGCGATACATTAACTGCTACGATGTCAGCCTGAGTGCTAGCCAGCGCCTTGTCAAGCAGTTCGGAATTAATTCGTGTAGCAAATCGTCCGTTGGAAACAACGAACCAGGAATTTGAGATTCCCAAGCGCGCTAAAGAGCGTTTGTGGGGGAACTTTTGCCCGATTCTTCGCAGGGCCTCGAAGTTGACTGGTATATTGTCTCTATAGCATGTTAATCTGGGGGTAGTTGCACGAGGTTCAATGCCCCATCCTTCGGGTACAGCGCAAACAGTCATGCTGTTGCGGCCGCAACGCAAACTTTTACTTAATCCATTGAGAATAAGGCCGGCTGTAGATTCGCTCGATATAGCAAACCGAAGTAAATCCTCACCACTATTAGACAGAGGATTTTTGTGCTTATGTATGACAATCAGCTTCATAGATGGGTTTAAGAAAACCAAAACTAATGAACTTTCAACAGTCTTTGGCAGGTTAATTTTCCCTTAGGAGTCAGAGATATTATCTTCCTTGCTATGCATAGGGAGCAGCAGCTTGATGTTGGTCCGTTCGCGTTTTTTCCTTCGTTGGCCATTCTGTGAATAATAATTGTACGCATAATGGTAGTAGCTATGACCGACTCGGACGTTACTTAGAATGGTGCCCAGTACCCTAACATTTATCTGGGCAATTCTTTCCTTTGCCTCCTTGAGATCCGGAGCAGTAGTGTGACCGGCAAAGCTGGTCAAAATAACCGCATCTGCTGCAATCTTTGCCCACAGCAGGGCGTCAGGAAAAGCCAGCACAGGAGGGGTATCAATAATTACATGTTCATACTTTTGACTGATTGCAGCTATGTACTGTGCAGTAAGAGGCGACGCCAATAATTCGTAGGCATCGTCTGCATTGTGAGAATCGGCAGCAAGCACATCTAAACCGGTTGGGGCCATAGAGCAGACAGCCTGGTCAAATTCTTTTCCGGCAAGTATATCCTGTAGACCACTCGAGCCTTTAGGAATATTCAGTATCCGTCGGATATCGGGTTTCCTCAAATCACCGTCTATCAACAGGACTTTTTTGCCCGCCTTGGCCAAACTTGTTGCCAGGTTAATGGCAAAGGTGGTTTTGCCATCCTCCATCCCCGGACTTGTAATAACCAACCTCTTGGGCATTCCTCCGCCATCGAGTAATCCTAAATTGGCACGAATGGTTTGGTAGTCCTGGGATACTTGTTTTGGTAAAAGCGCTCTTCTGACGGTATCTGGACTGGTTGTGGTTCCGATTATTCGGGCACCAACGCATTTAACCACATCGTCAGGTGTGCGTAAGCTAAGGTCCGCCTTGTCACGAAGGTATGCTAATAGAATTCCGCAAGCCATTGCGCCAAACATAAGGGCTATTGTATATTTGATGCGCTTATCCCGGATATAAGTAATGTCGGCATTATAGGCAACAGAAATCCTTGCAGGTCTTTTTCGTTCCATTTCC
>CAZMSP010000010.1:0-29104 GCA_964568985.1 uncultured Pirellulales bacterium | reverse complement strand
CCGAACCGGTTGTTCCACTGATAAGGGTAGTTCTGCCTTTGGGTATCCCACCATGGGAAATTTCATCGAATCCGGGAATTCCCGACGGAATTTTATGTAATTTACTTGCCATTTTCTTATCTCCTTTTTTAGTTCGTAGTTCGGGGTTCGTAGTTGATAAACTATGAACTCACCGTGAGTCCGAAAGGGCGAACGTACTACAAACTATTTGCCATTTATTTTTCAACGGTCAGGTCAAGGCCTAATAAGACCTTTTTTTTATCTGACAAATCACCAATAATTCTTCTGGCTGGCTCAGGTGAAATCTTTATTAGAGTTGGAGTGGCCATAATCTTATCTTCCTCCGCCAGTTGTGGATTCTCTAAAACATCGATGACCTCCAATGTACAAATATCATTTAATCCATTTTTGAGGATGTCCTTCAAATTCCCTATCGCCTTTATGGAATTGGGTGTCTGGCCTGTAACGTAAAATTTTAAAACATACTTCGCTGCCATATTTTACCTTGTATTGTCATAAGTTAAGTAATTGTTCAGCAACATAACGCAGGCCGTAAATTATGATTCAGGCCTATAGTAAATTACCGATAAAAATTTCACAAAAAACGCTTAAGTTTAAGTAAAAAGCTTCGATAATAAAAATGGTAAGGTCTTTAAATATATACCCCCATTGAGCACATTAAAAAAACTCTTCAAACTTAGAAAAGTTCAATTTACCGCCCCATTACTTGACTATTCGATTCCGTGATTGTTTATGATTTATTTTTCCTGATATGCTTTATCGGGCAGGATTAAGCGTAATATAATCAAAAAATTCATATTAAACGGCTTTTATATCCTGCTGCCAGAGAGATTCGGTCACGCAAGCCCTATAACCTGCCTTGGAGCCCCAATACCTTGTGCGAAAATTCTATGTAAACTTAGTAAGCAAAATTGACGAAAAGTGGGTTGATTATATAAATTTTGAAAACACTTACCCAGTTCTTTATCGAGGGATTTTGTATAAACTTAAGTGTTTTTTCAAAATTTATATTCCTGGTAGTGCTCTGGGGCACCGTATGGGGGCGAAACAACAAAAGTATTACTTAAGCCACAAGTAACATTGAATTTCCTATGGGTTCATGCGGTCTCAAAAGCGAAAGACAACTTGATTGAAGCATACACTAAATAAGGTTGGACAGCATTGATAGCCGGAGAATACGTTATGTTATCCAGAATATCCAAAGGGAAGACAAAGGTAGCAAAAATCCTGGTAGTCGATGACGAGCCGGGTGAGGTTATGGTCGTAAGCATGTTTCTTAAGCACAATGGCTATGAGGTCATAACTGCAAGCGATGGTCTCCAGTGCCTCGCCAAAGCAGGAAGCGAACGGCCTGACCTTGTCCTGCTCGACAACAAAATGCCGAATATGGATGGACCGACAGCTTTGGTGAAGCTGCAGGCCTCGAAGAATACAGAGGATATTCCGGTAATAATGGTTACAGCCTTTTCGGATGAGAAAAATATCGCAATTGCGCAGAATAGCGGTGCTATTGAATATGTTGTCAAACCATTTGATTATACAGTATTACTCGAGAAAATCGCCAAGGCTTTGAAATCTAAGAATGAGAAAAAGATTGCTTGTGATAAAAGTTGAGATAAGGCTACTGGCAAATGGAAAGAATTATACAAGAGCAAAATATCGAGATGCACTCTAATAAGTACGATGTAACGCAAACGAAACGAGTTCTGATTGTTGATGATGAACCTGATTTCTGCAGATTTACAGCCATTGGATTAAGGAAGGCGGGTTACGATGTTCTAACCGCAACTGACGGCCAAAAGGCTCTCGATGTGATCGAAGAAAACAAGCCGGATTTGGTATTGATGGATATTGGGCTTATGGGCCAAAGCGATGGAATCGAAGTGTCCAGGCAAATAAGCGCACGCTGGCAGATTCCGGTCGTATATCTTACCGGTCATACAGATGATAACACCCTCAGCCGGGCGAAAGAAACCGAGCCATTTGGTTATGTGGTTAAGCCGGTTGACTACACAGAATTGAAAACCACTATCGAGATAGCTCTCTATAAAGCTGAAACAGAAAATAAATTGAAAGAATTAAACAAGCGGTTGGAGCACGCTAATCAAGAACTCAGGCACTTCGCACATACGGTTTCACATGACTTGAAAACCCCTTTGCGCGGAGTCAGGCGGCTGGCAGAATGGATATCAATCAACTATGCAAATAAACTGGATAGAAATGATAAAGAGCAGGTTCATTTGCTTATAACTCGAGTGGACCGGATGCACAATTTAATTGACGGTGTTCTTGAATACTCAAGCATCGGATATACAGAGGAGGAAAGAGTCCAGGTAAATCTAAATAACCTCGTCCAGGATGTCATCGACATGATTGACCCGCCTGAGAATATCACAATTACAGTTGAAAGCGAAATGCCTGTAATTGAGTGTGGACAAACCCTGATTATACAGGTTTTTCTGAATCTTCTGAGCAATGCCGTTAAATATATGGATAAACCTGCCGGCAGAATAGAAGTTTCCTGCGTTGAAGAGGATGAATTTTGGAAATTCAGGGTTACGGATAATGGCCCCGGAATTGAAGAGAAGTATTTTGAAAAGATTTTTCAGATATTCCAGACATTATCAACACATGACGAAAGCGAAAGCTCTGGCATTGGCCTTTCGACGGTTAAAAAAGTTGTTGAAATGCATGGCGGCAAAGTTTGGGTAGAATCCAAAATCGGCGAAGGTAGCATATTCTTCTTTACATTACCAAAACCAGAAAAAGAGATTACAGGTGCAAAACTCCAGGCCACTGTTGCTTCTTGAAGGTAATATGGAAACTGAGACAAAAGAAATAACTCATTTTGATGCGGATAGAAACCTGATAAACGTCCTTATGGTCGAAGATGACGCAGTTGATGCCCGATTAGTTGAGCAAATCCTGGCTCAATCTTCAAAACCTGTCGAATTTACAGTTGAATCAGTTGGGAGCTTGTCAGCTGCAATTGATTGCCTCAGCAGCAAAAAGTACGACGTTGTGCTGCTTGACCTGGGGCTTCCTGACAGCAGAGGCATTGAAACAGCCCAAAAGGTTTGCGAAGCTACAGACATACCTGTCGTAGTGTTGACCGGAATAGGTGATGAGGAAATGGGAATTTCTGCCTTAAGAAAAGGTGCATCAGACTTCTTAGTTAAGGACTTGCCGTTAAATGTCTTGCTGGCTCGGACAATCATTTATGCTTTGGAACGCAAGAAAGCAATCGAGGCACTGGCTCGGAGCGAAAGCAAGTTCAGGACATTGGTCGAGCATCTCCCCAAGAAAATATTTATTAAAGATAAAAACTCTGCCTATCTATTCTCTAACCAGAACTATGCCAAAGACCTAAAGATCAAGCCTGAACAGATAGTAGGCAAAACCGACTATGACTTTTATCCGAAAGAATTGGCTGACAAATATCGAGGCGATGATAAAAGAATAGTCGAAACAGGAAGCACAGAAGATATTGAAGAAAAATACATCGAGAACGGTGAAGAAAGATGGGTTCACACCATCAAGACTCCCTATAGCGACGGAAAAGGCAATATCATAGGTGTGCTGGGAATCTTTCGCGATATCACCGAGCAGAAGAAGACAAAAGAGTTTCTATTGGAGACAAATTGTCAATTACAGGAGACTTCACAAAAACTCTTTATTGCAAAGCAAGAGCTTGAGAAGAAAAATCTGGCATTAGAGAAAGCCCGCGAAGAATTGGAGAAGCGGGTTGAGGAAAGGACAGCGGAGCTCGCTAAAGCCAACAAGACGTTGCAGGCTACCGAAGCAAATTTACGCAATACGATAAGACAAAACGCTGACGGTATTGTTATTGTGGACAGCAATGGAACCTTGCGTTTCGTCAATCCAGCTGCGTGTTCTCTTTTTAACCGCAAGCCGGAAGAACTCATCGGAGAAGCATTCGGTTTCCCTATAGCCGCAGGCCAATCAACCGAGATAGAAGTTTTTCGCAGAAATGGAAAACAAAACACAGCAGAAATGCATACAGTCAAAATTGAGTGGGAGGGTGAGAGTGTCAACCTCGTATCAATTCGAGATATCACCGAGCACAAGCTGACAGAAGAAGTACTTAAAAAGGCAAACGAAAAACTAACAGAATATAATCAATTAAAGGATGAGTTTGTTTCTACCGCTTCGCATGAGCTTCGAACCCCGCTTTCAATCATTATGGGCGCGATAAGACTTATTCTGGATGAGATACCGGGGAAAATAGTGGCTGAGCAGAGAGATGTTCTAACAACAGCAATGGAGAGTGTAAATCGGCTTACCAAGATTGTGGATTCTTTACTGACCATATCCAGGATAGAATCTGGTAAACTGGATTTACAAAAAACGGTTGTAAATATTTGTGAACTCATTAAAGACACCGTTTCTAACTACAAGCCACTTGCCCAGGAGAAAAACCTTTCTCTCGATTTTGAAGTGCCTGAAGAAGGTATTGGTATTTGCCTTGACCCGGATAGAATTAAGCAAATTCTGATAAACCTTATTTCCAACAGCATAAAATTTACTCCTGAAGGCGGCTGGATTAAAGTAGGTTGTGTCGAGCAGGATGGAGAAGTCCGGATTTGCGTCCATGATTCCGGAATTGGAGTTGCAAAAGAAGATATGCCCAAACTATTTGATAAGTTCACTCAATTCGGCAGAAAAGCTGGCCCAGGAGAAAAAGGGACCGGTTTAGGTCTTGCGATTGTAAAGAAATTAGTCGATATGCATGACGGTAGAATCGATGTTGAAAGCGAACCGAACAAGGGCACAACTTTTACTATAACTTTACCATTAACTACTGAAGCTCCAGTAGAAGATTTACCCGCAGAAACCGACGAACTTGTGGAAAATACTCTTACCAATAATTAAGCTTATACAAAATATGGAGGTATAAAAATGGATAAAAAGAAAATACTAATCGTTGATGATGAAAAAGATGCGCTGTTCATACTTAACAAAGAATTGGCCGGGAGGGGATATTCTGTTATCTCCGCGGACAACGGCTGGGATGCCTTGAATTTGGCAAAATCGCAATACCCCGACCTTATCATACTTGACATTTGGATGCCGGGGATGGATGGGGCGGAAGTTGTTGAGAAGCTGCGGGAGGACCCTATAACTAAGAATATCCCTGTTATATTTTTGACCTGCCTGATTCGGAAAAGAGAAGAAGAGGAACAAGGGGGTGTTATTGCTGGCAGGGTGCTAATTGCCAAACCTTACAACATAGAAGGATTATCAACTGAGATAGAAAGGCTTGTAAACTGGCAATTTGTTGATAGCTAATTAAATTAAAAGCGGAGTATCAAAATGGGGATACAAAATTGGTCAGAAAATATTGTTCTCGTGGAATTGCCTCCCGAACCGGAAATAAACGAAGAGTTAAAAACCGTCATCAAAATCGTCCAGGACAAAAGTGACTGCGATGTAGTACTTGATTTTTCCCATGTTGATATTGTAACCTCTTCAAACCTTTCGAAGTTACTGAGGTTGCGCAAATTATTGGCCGACTGTGGGCAACAGCTCATTCTTTGCAGCGTAGCCCCTGCAACCAAAGGCATCCTTACGGTAACCGGCCTTGATGGAGTCTTTGGACTCCTTAATGACAAGTATGCTGCCTTGGCAACTCTGCAAATGGTCACTTAACAACCACCTAAAAAACCGTCTGGTAATTTGAATAATACGGTTTTCAAATAGAACTAAGCATCGGATTATCAATCTGATGCTTCAAAATTATAGCCTACGTTAATAGCAAAACTAATAAATAGTCAACTCTTTCTCTTACAAACCAAATGACAAATGGAATCCCAAAAACAGCCAAAGATACCATAAAAGTATAGATATCGAACTGAACAAAATAGGCGTACAATAAACACAGATGTAGTCATTTTGATCCTGTTTTTGGAAAATGCGGCTCAAGGTTAAAGGCGTCGTTGTACTTTCGTTGACTTTGGTTTGCGTATTTAGTCATCCAAAATCCACTTGATTTGACTGGCCTACGACGATAGCATTTGGCTAAATTTGATTATTGTGAAAGCTTTTGGGAAACAGCGAGATGACCAAGAAATTGCCAGTTATAATAGACAACAGAGACAGTAGTAAAGCACCGCAAACCTGTGGAAGCTTTTACCGAAATTTGGAGAATTGACACGGCGGCTGGCCAATGGAATAATATATTTAAGGGGAGGAAATAAAATGTCCCGGAATTACTCACCGAAAACGTTTCTGCGAAAAACTCCTAATGCACTGTTGAAAGAATATTTTAGCAGGATAAACGTACTGAAAGATATTGACTTTGATACTTTAGGAGAGACTGAAATTGATGCTATTTCTGAAGCTCTTGATGAATTGCCAGCAGTGCAAAAGAGAGACATTGAAGTGGTGTTTCGGCACATCAACGATATGGCGTGTGAATCGGGTGTGCGGACTCTGGTTGAAGAGGCAGGGTCAGTTTTTCATAACATAGATTTATCAAATACATTTGAGCAGATGAAAAACCATTATGAAAGAGCTTTCTGGGTATTTCTAAACCATACGAATATTTTTACAATTGCCTCCGAGTTAGCTCATATGGACAGAATCGGCTCTTGGAGACAGAGATATGTTGGTGAGGGATTACAACCGGCAGTAGAACAAAAGGATTTGGAGAACTTAGCGAAGGCGTTGAGTGAATTTTACAAAAAGCAAGGTCGAGGACATCATTGTAAAATTGATAACTATCTGAGAGAGATGCCCGAGAGACATTGCTATTTTGCCTATCCAGAGGATTATGCAACGACTGATATGGGCTATGATAAAGAAGGTAACTTTTTTCACTGGCTGATAATGCCTGCTTTTGAAGTTATATTTGTATACCGTCCTGAGAGCGGTTTTTTGGAAGTTAGTGCGAAGGGTAAAAAGGAAGAAAATAACAAAATTGCAGGAGATATTCTGCCAGATGATACTTGGGCTGGACGGTTTACCGGATGAAAAAATTAAACCTTATGACTTATCGAAATTAAAGGACAAAGACTTCCGGTTCATCACTGACCCACAGGACGGAGTTGATAACGTTATTATAAAAATGCTACGTTTGGATTTATCAGGTTTTGGTAATAGGCGGTTAACTTTTGAGGCAAGTGGTAAAAGCGAAGGACAGCCAGTTCATAAGCTTATTGAGCAAGCGTTAAATAAAGTCAAGATACCTTTGGATAACACAACAGTTGCAAGAGCAAGATTACAATTCAAATTCAAAGGCAGAGAAGGTAAAAAGGGTAAAACCTTAACGTTTGAAATATCTATACCCGACCGCTGCACTTTGAAAGATGACCCGTTTGACCAGATTGCAAAAAAGTATATCGAGAAGTGGGGGTTTATGGGTGGATAGGTTCTTAGAACAATTGGCCGGTAGGTTACGAGTTCCCGAAGCTGATATTGTCCTTGCCGATGAGATGAAAGATTGGCCGGACGGCAAGCTCAACGAGTTAATGGAAGCAGGAATAGTAACAGAAATCGAACCAGCCAAAGGGATAGTTTGCGACCAGTGCGAAGAGAATTGCTATATAGAACCAGAAATCAAAGAGAATCCAGCGACCGGCAAAACCATTGGTGTTATCGTCTGCAATCGTGGCCGAATCGAGATTGACCTTGACCGATTAAGGCAGTGGAAAATCAGCGATGAAAAGCTTAAAGCTTTGGGTTATACAAAAAGGAAAACCAAAAAGAGAAATATAAAAGTATCATCAGGCTTGACCCCAAAAGAAACCGAAGTTTTCACGCTGATATACGTCCAGAAAAAGACCCCACAACAAGCAGCGATAGAGATGCGCTGCTCACCTCAAAATATCTCTAAACTTCTGAAAAAAGCTGAAGCTAAAATGAAAGCCCGAAATTCACGCTCGATAAATCTGAACAAAGCCCAAAAACTGCCGGAAGACAGACGAGGACAGACAAATATCTCAGAGGGAGATATTTGAATACCACACCTACCCTGCTTGAGTTGTTTTTTAACCTTAAAATCAACCTCGTAACACTTTTTTCAAATTATATAACTCCCTGCTATGGTTATGGTTGCAAGCCTTTTTTCCTTAGAAGGTTGATTGGAAAGTTTATTTCAGTGCCTTTGGGTGCATAGAACAACGATTTATTGAAAGGTACTGAATTATGGAAAAAACAAACACAAGAAACGAAATTCAATTGCTTACAGCAAAAGAGCTGGACAGATTTGGCCGAGCAGTTCAAACAATGGAAAGCTGAGCGAGAAGATACGCTTGAAAACAAGGTCTTTGTGAATTTCAATAAGCGCAAAGGTGCGGATATGCTAAAAGCGGATTTGGAAGTGGCTGGTATTCCGTATAAAGATGAAGCTGGACGGTATGTAGACTTCCACGCATTGAGACATACCTTTGTCAGCAGTTTATCTAAAAGCGGTGTATCACCAAAAGTAGCGCAGTCCCTTGCCCGCCATAGTACCATCGGTTTGACGATGGATACCTATACCCATATAGGTTTGTATGACGAGAGAGCAGCACTTGAGAAACTGCCGGAATTGCCTGACATAGACGAAAATAAAAACAAAGGTAACAAAGCGGTCGCACTCAAAACAGGTACAGATGGCTTACCTATTGAGGAGTCCAAAACTATGTACAAACGTGTGTACATAGAATTTGCAAAAAAGGATTACCCTGATTCTAACCATTCGTTGCCAGTTGGCATACTAAAGACTCCAGAACTACAAAGCAAAGTAAAAACTGACAGCGTGGATAAGACTTTGTCAGGTGGACAGTTAGGCACTAATTCCAACTTAATATCATCTGTTGACCCCCCCAAAGAAGTGAAATGGGCCGGGTAGGATTCGAACCTACGTAGGCTTACGCCAACGGGTTTACAGCCCGTCCCCTTTAGCCTCTCGGGCACCGACCCTGATAATTCGTGTCTCGTTACTCACATATTATTCCAATTTTCAACCGAAAATCATCAGTTGTCAAGAGTTAATAATTACTGTTCTTAAAATTGTGGTGGATTTTTCTGAGTTGGCTGTAAGGATTGTTTTTACCCCGTTAGAAAAATTATTTCTAACTGGGCGAGCTTTCTTTCTAACGGGGTTTACGGTGTCCATTTGCCGCCTTGGTCTAAATGATACTGCTGAGGGAGCAACTCACTCCTCGTAGCAGTAATGCTGAATTCCAGCGGATTCATGCTTGTTACGTTGAAGGAAAAATCATCGTCCTCGAAGTAGGCGCCTGTCAAATCACCCCTTGCAAAGCCCAGATTATTTGGCTCATCAAGCCAAAAATTTTCCGGTACAGTCGGACTACTTACAGAGCAATGTGCCCTTATTGCGGTCGTTATGGTACCCATTAGTGTTTTTCCCTCCGACCACTTGGCGCTGCAAGCTTGGCGGCGAAGCATCGGAATAGCAACCGCGACCATGATGCTGATGATGAGAATCACGACCATTAATTCAATCAGTGTAAAACCTCTTCCGCTTCGCATATTTTCCACAATAGAGTTAAATAGTGTTTTGAAACCCACGCACTCCTTTTATGACCGATGTTTGATGGTACTATTATTATATAGTACCTTTTATCGCCTAAAATTACAAGAAAATTCTTTGATTTTTTGGGATTGTTGTAAGCAAAATCCCAGTTGAAAGGCTAATCCAGCTCCATTACGAAGTAGTTTTTAGCGTTGTTGAAGCAGATGTTTTCGACCATTTTTCCCAGCAGGTCTAAATTGTCTGGTAAAAGTCCGGCTTCAACATCGTTGCCGAGGAGATTGCAGAGTATCCTGCGGAAATACTCGTGTCTCGGGTGCGACAGGAAACTTCTTGAATCCGTCAACGTCCCAACGAACCTGCTAAGTAAGCCCATATTGGAAAGCACGGTTAGATGCTCCTGGATACCGTCCTTTTGGTCGAGAAACCACCAGGCCGGGCCGTATTGAATTTTGCCTTCTGTAGTTCCATCTTGAAAATTGCCGACCATTGTAGCAATCAGGGCGTTGTCCCGGGGATTCAGATTGTACAAAATGGTTTTTGGTAGTTCGTTATTTCTATCGAGCGAATCAAGAAATTTGGCCAACGGCCTGGCTATCTCAAAATCGCCGATTGAATCAAATCCGGTGTCAGGCCCAAGTGTTTTTAGCATTCGCGTGTTGTTATTTCGCAGCGCTCCGAGGTGGAGCTGTTGAACCCAGCCGGACTCATAATCCATCAAAGCGAATTCAAACATCATTGCTGATTTGAACCTGAGACGCTCTAAGCCATCCAGCTCTTTTCCCGACCTTATCTTGTCAAATATCTTATTGATTTGGCTTTCGGTATAATCTTCTGCGTAGATGGTTTCTATGCCGTGGTCGGAGAGCTGGCAGCCGTTTTCGTGGAAATAGTAATGGCGCTGGCGAATTGCCTCCATGTATGAGTGGAAGTCGATTATCTCGATGTCACAAAGAGCTTCGAGTTTATCAATCCAGGCGTTCAGGGCACAAAGGTCTTCAACAGCCATCGCTTTATCGGGACGCCAGGCAGTATGAACTTTGATTTCAAAGCCGTCTTCTTGAATTTTTTTATGATGTTCCAACGAATCGAGCGGGTCTTCAGTGGTGCAAACAAGTTTTACATTCATTCTGCGAAGGAGATTGCGGACACTAAACTGAGGCGTTCTTAACTTTTCGCTGCAGGTTTCGTAAATCTCTTTTGCGGTATCAGAGCTTAATAGTTTGTCGCTGATGCCAAAGTAACGCTTAAGCTCAAGATGTGTCCAGTGATAAAGCGGATTTCGCAGGCAATATGGGACGGTTTCTGCCCATTTCTCAAACTTTTCATAATCGTCGGCATCACCGGTGATATATTTTTCCGCAATGCCGTTGGCTCTCATTGCCCGCCATTTGTAATGGTCGCCATAAAGCCAGGCCTGTGTGATATTGTCGAACCGATGGTCGGCAGCGATTCGGTCAACAGGCAAATGACAGTGATAATCATAGATAGGCATCTTCTCGGCGTGTTCGTGGTAAAGGGTTCTTGCGGTTTTGGTTTGCAGGAGAAAATCTTCCGTTAAAAACGGTTCAGCCATTTTCGTCCCTCATAAAGGTGCATCTTTTTTAGTTTTTATTGTTATCGCTTTGGTCGGGTTTGTGGGCGGGCTTTTTAAACTGTGCCATTTTCTGTGCCCAGTCAGATAGTTCGCCTCTGCTTTTTTGCAGCTGTTGCGATACCTGTTTTGGTCGTTTCTTTTCCTCAATTCGCATCTTTCGCTCCCAGAGCATGTAGGCGACCCACGCTACCGCTATAACCGGCAGAGCAATCAGCATAAAAATCTTATACATGGCGACATTCCTTATTTTTGCCTTTTTATTGGTTCGTCACACATCAAGTGATGGGTGTCATTGCTAGCAAAGCGAAGCAATCTATATTGATATATGGAATGAGATTGCCACGGCCACTTTCGTGGCCTCGCAATAACAATCGCTCAAAACCATATGTAACGAAGCACCAATTGAATTTTTGCCTAAAACAGGATACCAAATGTGCCCGACAGATACAATTACTATCAGGACCTTTTTCAAATTATTCTCGTCAGAGGACATCAAACGCGCTCGCTTAGACCATGTACGTTGAAGCGGAAGTTTGTCCGCCGTGGCCTGTCCAGTTCGTGTGGAAGAATTCACCTCGTGGCTTATCAACCCGCTCGTAAGTATGCGCACCGAAGTAATCTCGCTGGGCCTGCAATAGATTGGCCGGCAACCGGCCGCTGCGATAACCATCGTAAAAAGCCAAAGCCGAGCTTACAGCCGGCATCGCAATACCGAGTTTTACCGCAGTATTAACAACCCGCCGCCAGGAACTCTGGCCTTTATGCACAGCTTTTTTGAAGAATGGGTCGAGCAGCAGGTTTTCGAGATTTGGATTTTTGTCGAATGCCTGTTTTATTTTACCTAAGAAGACCGAGCGAATGATACAGCCGCCCCGCCATATCAAAGCGATTCCGCCGTAATTTAAGTTCCATTTGTATTCTTTTGCCGCTGCACGCATTAGCTGATAGCCCTGTGCATAGCTGACGATTTTCGAGGCGTAAAGCGCCTTTCTCAAATCCTCGATGAATTTGTCTTTGTCGCCTCTAAACTTTGCCCTCGGCCCCTTTAGGATTTTGGACGCGGCGAGGCGCTGTTCTTTCAACGCCGACAGACATCGAGCAAAAACGGCCTCACCAATCAGCGTTAAGGGCTGGCCAAGATTTAAGGCCTCAATGCCGGCCCATTTACCTGTGCCCTTTTGACCTGCCGTATCAAGGATAAGGTCGATGACTTCATTTCCGTCTTCGTCTTTGTAGGCGAGGATGTCCCGCGTTATCTCGATAAGATACGAATTAAGCTCGCCCTTATTCCACTCAGCGAAAACCTTGTGCATTTGTTGATTAGTCATCCCGAGGCCTTGCTTCATCATCTGGTATGTCTCGCATATCATCTGCATATCACCGTATTCGATACCGTTGTGAACCATTTTTACGAAGTGTCCTGCGCCGTTTTCGCCGGCCCAATCGCAGCAGGGCTCACCTTCAGGTGTCTTTGCGCAGATGGCCTGGAAGATGGGCTTGATATGCTCCCACGCTGCGGACGAGCCGCCGGGCATCATAGATGGGCCTCGCAGCGCCCCCTCTTCGCCGCCGGAGATACCCGTGCCGATATAAAGTTTGCCCTTGCTCTCGACATACTGTGTTCTGCGGATAGTATCTGGGAAATGGCTGTTGCCTCCGTCGATAATAATGTCTCCAACTTCGAGATGTGGTAGTAGCTTTTCAATAAAATCATCTACCGGCTGACCGGCCTTTACCATTAGCATTATCTTGCGTGGTCTTTTTAGATTTGCGACAAGCTCTTCGATTGATTTACAGCCGATGATATTTTTGCCTTTGGCTCTGCCATTTAGAAAATCATCTACCTTCGAGATGGTCCTGTTAAAACAGGCGACCATAAAACCCTTGCTTTCCATATTAAGGATGAGGTTTTCGCCCATAACCGCCAGACCAATCAGCCCTATATCTGCCTGCACCATTTGTCTATAACTCCTTTGCGAAAAACATATTGAATCCTGCCTTAATCACAGGGTACTCTGCGAAACAATCCACAGTTATTATTATGTGCATCCCGGTGGAAATTGCAATTTATTATATGATTTGACTACCTATCCTGAAAGCAAATAGCCCCAGAGAACAGAAACAAAAAAAGCAGGAACCGAATTTATCTAACCCCTGCATTTTTGATACGATATTAATCAGAAGAACCGGATTTTGGTTTATTTACCTGACCTTCTTACCTCTCATCATCAGGGCAAGTCCGCCCAGGCCAAGCAGCAGAATGGAGCAGGGCTCGGGGATTACGACAACAGATAATATATCGTTGATGCCCTGAACTCCGTAATAATCGGAATTTAATAAATAATTACCCTGTGACAGCCCTTCAATAATAACGTCCCAATGGTCACCCCAAACGCTGATGGGTGATACGCCAGACCATCCACAATGAAGATTCCACCAATCGGGACCGCCAGAGACATAGGCCAAGTCGCCCGCTAAGTAAAGAGGCGTCACCTGTGTAATATCTGCAACAAGTGATGCGTCATTACCCATCGTGACGTCATACTCTCGAGCTGCAGGGTCATTACAATAAAGCTGGACTATTACTACCTGCAAAGGTTCGAGCGTGAGCTCATCTATCGACGCACCACCACTTTGCCAAATCAAATCGGCATACAGCGGTGTCGCCAAAATCCCGACGACGATAATAAACAACAAAGAAAATTCTTTTCTCATCACAACCTTCTTTTAAAGCCCATAAGGTGCGCAGAAAAACCGCTCTTATCTTTCTCTTGTAAGACTCAATGGCCGCTCCTCCGGGGCCTCTTTTTACGCTTTATATTACAAAATATAATTTAACCGTTGTCAGCCGATTTGTCAATAAAAAAAGAAATTTTGGAGGTGGATTGCATATTTTATATAAGTCCTTGTCAAAAAAGTGCTTAGGCACGCAAAATTGTGGTTTTTACCCACGAGTAATGCCCGGTATTGTACCGTCCATTAAACGATACAGCACCTCGCCGGCATGATGAACCACTAAAATACCCTTGTCCTCCTTATTTTCAAAATTGCGTACCTCAATATGGTCCTGCTCCATAAATCCGAGATTGACCTTTCGGCAGAGCTCTCTGCTTATTCCGGTCGCAAGCGCAATGTTGATTCTCGGTTTTTCGTCGCCATCGATATATGT
Organism: uncultured Pirellulales bacterium; assembly: GCA_964568985.1. GTDB lineage: Bacteria > Planctomycetota > Phycisphaerae > Sedimentisphaerales > Anaerobacaceae > CAZBWE01. The sequence goes on along the minus strand of CAZMSP010000010.1, from coordinate 14,818 downwards.
ACCGATGCCTTTGACGTGTGTCGAGTGCGCGATAACCGCTCTTGGAATATTGCTGAATTCGTCCATCCTGTTCAGGAAATAATCGCGTGTGTGGTAACCAATCTTCTCGATAAATTTGCCGTGAGTACAAGAAAGCTCTTTTATATGCGGGGCGTATATAATCAGCGTACCGCCGTCTGCGACTATTGGTTCGAGCTTGTACATCACCTTGCCGGCAAGCCATAAATCATCGTACATCTTCGGCGCAATTCCCAAAACAGTTTTATAGGCGTTATCCTTGTAAATGATGTGGGTAATACTTGATAATTCCGCCGCCCTTTCCCACGCTTCCGGACAATCGCCGATGAATATCCCCTTTAGTTTGTTTTCTACAGGCACTATGGCAAATAATTTATGTGGCATTTTTATAAACGAAGCCGCCTTTTCAACTACATTTCGCGTCGGAGTCCAGATATTGCCGTTTATAACCGGATTTGTGAGCACAGCACCAAGCCAGTGAAAGAAGTTTATGATTTTCTCGCTGGCAATTCCGGGAAAGATATATTTATGACCGCCGGAAAAACCCACAACTTCGTGAGGAAAAACAGGCCCCAATATAAAAAATTCATCGTATTCAAATACCAATTTGTTGATAGCCACGTCAACTTCTTCACGAAAAAGACCGCCGCTGAGCTGCTCTATTTTCTCAGCTGAGATTTTTCCGATAGAGGTGAAGGTCTGCGGATTTTCCCATTCGTGGTTGAAAAATTTTACCGAGGTATATTTGCCTTCTCGCTGCTGAGGTATGAGCGAGAGTCTCTTGCAGAATTGCTCTTCCGTTAACGGCCGATGCGTCCCGAGCGCCACCAGACAATCAAGGGCCTTTGCTTTTCGGCCTATACAATCGTAAATATCTTTGAATATGTCACCGATGGGTCCTGAACGTGTGTTGTCGGGTATTATCAGCAGAAGCCGTTTGCCGGTGTAGTCATTTTGCTCGAAGAACTCAGCGATTGCCTCAGAAGCTTCGTTATTATCAATGAAACCATTTTTGTTTTGTCGTTCAATGACCATTTTTCAGTGTTTACATTTCCCACGGCGGTTTTTCCGGCAGGTATGTGTCAAATTCAGCAATTAGTTTCCGCTCATACTCGCCGGCGTATTCGCCGTTGACGAATTTATCGAATGCCTCATCGTGAAATCTCTTCCAAGATTCGGTTTCATTGCCCGGATTAATCGGATAAAACAGGGCATCGTTCGCCTTGGCTGCCTTCATATCTCCTGGTGCATCGCCGACCATTAGGATATGATTTTTCTCGTACTTGCCTTTAGCAGCGTATTCGAGGTGCTGGGCTTTAGTGCCCATCTCCTGGCCAGCTATAATGTTTGCGTATTTAGCGATATCGTGTTCCTGCCACTCACGTATAAGTGCCTCGCCGGGTGTAGCGGAAACGACAATGACATCGGCAAGTGGTCTAATCTTTTCAAGACTTTCCCGCACATAGGGAAAGGGAGGTATGCCCTTGACAATTTCTGATATTGACCAGTTGACTCGCTCACTCCAGGCAAGTGCAAGCTCCAATTCAGCTTTGGCCTTGTCGTCTATTGTCTTGGCAATTGCCTGTTTCAAACCGTCATTGCTGAGCAAGCTATTTGGGTCATCGACCCAGGCAAAATAGTATGGGTATTGCGGAACCTTAAAGCTCCTTGTCTTGACAATAGGATGAGTCGGCAGAAGCTCTGCGATTATTCTCTTGGCTGTTTTATGTCTGTTGCCGCCCCGCGTTTTGGAAAACAAATCTGCAAACTCCTTGCACTCGCGCACCGCCTGGGCTACCGGCTGCAGGCCGAAATAGCCAATCATCCACGGGCAGAAGCATTCCCTCTGCTTTATCCCCATCGTATCGAATGCACAGCCGTCCGAATCAATTCCTACGAATAATTTCTTTTTCGGGTTGAATAGCTTTAACGCCATTACTGCATCTGTCATTTCACTCTCCTAATCAATGAAACTAAAAACTTAAAACTAAAAGTGAAAAACTAAAGTTGAAAATTAAAAACTGTTGTGTAATATAGTTTAAGATTTACACTTTTAGCTCTACATTTTGTATTTCTTCAGACGCCGCTGAAAGCTGAGAACCCTCCGTCAATGGGGACAACTACTCCCGTGACGAATTTTGCTGCATCACTTAATAGCCACATAACTGTTCCAATCAGCTCTTCCGGCTGGCCAAATCTTCCCATTGGTGTATGGTCTAAAATCACCTTGCCACGCTCGGTCAGCTCGCCGGTCTTTTTGTCTGTCAGCAGAAAGCGATTTTGTTCGGTCAGAAAAAATCCCGGCGCAATAGCATTGACACGAATCTCTTTTGAATAGTTCTGACAGATGTGCGCCGCCAGCCATTGGGTAAAATTGCTGACGGCTGCTTTTGCTGCTGAGTAAGCGGGTATATTCGTCAGCGGACGAAATGCGTTCATACTCGATATATTTAGTATTACACCCCGGCCTTTTTTGGCCATATCCTTGGCTATAACTTGTGTTGTAAGAAACATACCGAGAAAATTCAAATCGAATACGGACCGCACCGCCTCAGCCGGTAAATCGAAGAAAGACAATTCCTCTGAAGTGGTCGCTTCTTTCTTATTGCCGCCGGCGCCGTTGATTAAAATGTCGATTTCGCCAAGCTCGGCTTTAGTTTTTTCACGTGCACGCTCCAGACTATTTTTATCCAGCACATCGCATTGGACTGCGATGGCTCGGCCACCATTGGATTTAATTTCGTCAGCCACTTTCTTTGCATGGGCCTCGGTTAAGCTCAGCACGGCGATTTTTGCACCGGCCTTAGCAAGTGCCTTGGCAATCGTCCCGCAAAGAACACCGCCGCCGCCGGTTATCACAATCACTTTTCCTTTAATGTTAAATAGCTTTTCCATCGCTATCCTTTCCTGCGGAAGCGCAGAACTGTTTACCTATCCACTACATATATTTTGGTAATTTCTTCTCTAACGGTTTACGCTCGAACCTCATAAACACCGGCAGGCCATCTTCGCCGATGGTAACAGGTGCTTCACCTTGCACCAAAGGCCGAACATAATCACGCATTGCATCGGTTATATGATTGCCCTTATCATTGATAAATTCTTTGGGCACTTTCTTTTCCCCGTTGGCCACCTCTCGCAATTCCGCAAGGCCAGTCGCGCATTTGTACTGGGGGCCGTCTTCACGGACAAGCGTTACCATTTTGCCGTTGATGCCATCGAGCGCATACCTTACAGCCATTTGCCCGCACATATAGGCCTCATTGACATCGGTCAGTGAGGCAAAGTGCATAGCGCTTCGTTGATTGGTGCCGAGCAGATTGAAGCGTGCCTTTATCTTCACCTGCTCTTCAATAACGACCTTGAGCATATTGGCTACGCCGCCAAGTTGAATATGGCCGAAACCGTCCCTGGCAAAAGCCCCTTTGTCAGCGGTGATGTATTCGCCTTTTTCATTCTTAAGGCCTTCGCCTGCCACAATAAAGACCCTGCCTAATTCCTTTAGCACTTCGTTGACATCATTGACGAGCTTATCGAATGAAAATGCTGCCTCCGGCATATATATAAGATGTGGTGCGTCCTCGTCGCAGCGGTGCGCAAGACCAGTCGCCGCTGCTATCCAGCCGGCATTTCTTCCCATCACCTCTAAAATCGTGCAGGTATCCGTGGTATAAATTGCCTCCGTATCTCGTCCCGCTTCCATAGCGCAGGTTGCGACATATTTTGCAACACTCGGATAGCCCGGGCAATGGTCGGTAAAGGCCAAATCGTTATCGACCGTTTTCGGAATACCAATACAAACCAGCTCGTAGCCGGCATCGGCTGCTAATTTGTTGACCTTGTCTGCGGTGTCCATCGAGTCATTACCGCCTGCATAGAAAAAGAAACGGATTTTATGCGCCTTGAAGACATCGAGTATTCTATCAAAATCAGCTTTGGACTCTTCGAGCGATTTCAGCTTGTATCTGCACGAACCGATAGCTGCTGCAGGTGTTTGCATAAGTTGCTCAATAGTCTCCGGTTTTTCAGAAGAGATATCGAACAGCTCTTCGCTCAATACACCTAATATACCGTTGGTTGCGCCTATTACGCAGCCGATTTTACCGGATTTCATTGCCTCCTGAACTACGCCGCAGGCGCTCGAATTGATTACTGCGGTCGGCCCGCCCGATTGTGCCACTATTGCATTAGGTTTGCAAGTCATTACGATTACTACCTTTCCAAGTTCATTGCCCCGACCTTTCGGAATTGTTTAATCTGCTACGATTTGACAGAATGTACACAACATCGCCTGTGATTTCAATGTTTTTAAATTCTGTTCCTGTCGTAAAAATTATGCGGAATCGGGGATGTTTTCAGCTTGCAGCGCAGTGGAATTGCTGGTCCGAGCTAATGCGGTTGTTATACATTTCTTTCTATCTTATTGTCGCCTTCAGGGAAAATGTAAATGGCAACTTTCCCTTGAGTTCGGGAAAAACCCAGTTCCCATTCTCATCTTTGATTTGCTTCTCAGCGGACTCTTTATAAAACAACCAGTCAAATTCATGAAACCACTCAATGTGCAAGCCAGACTGGCTCAGAGCATTGACTATATCTCCAATGGTATACATCCAGGTATAATTGACAGCTTTCTTGGGCTCGCAGGCGTAACCCCCGAGCCATTCATCCTTATCAACGGTCTTTCTAAAGTAAGGGTATTTGACAGCTAAATCCGGCAGCTTATCTTCGTCCCAGACTTGCAGGAGAGGATGCGTATCCAGAACATATAGAAAGCCTTTATCCGCTAACAGATGGCGAACGTTGCGGGCCCAAAGGTCTAAGTCATCAAGCCAGTACAGTACACCTTCCGTTGTATAGACAATGTCATACTTCTCATTATGTTTTTCCATTATCTCCAGCACATTTGATTCGATGAATCTGGCATCACGAATTCCAAAATCATCCGCCAGCTTTTGGGCATAGTGAATATTTTCGGGCACCAGGTCTACTCCTGTGACTTTAGCGCCCATTCGGGCAAGGCTGATACTGTCGGCCCCGGTATTACACTGAAGGTGAATTACAGTTTTTCCCTTAATATCACCAAGCTCCTGAATCTGTGTTTGGCTCAGGGTTGATTTATTCTCCGAAAGAATTGTTTTGAAGCTCTCATAATGCTCCTTGGCCAGCGTTGCCCAGCTGTTTTTATTTGCTTCTATAAACTCGTTCATTGACTTCTCTTTTGCTTTTGTAACTATGTATATGGTCTTAGAATAAGACTCTTGATGGGGGCGAGTATAACACTCCTTTGTCCAAAGTCCATAAGTTCTTATTTGGCCAAATGTACTGGCGATATTGGCTTAGAGTTCTAAATACTTAATTTTAAGTTATTTATAGAAGGCCATGCTGATTGACCAGATGATGGCTCTTTACAAGATAGGCAATGGTCATTACTATAACAGGCGTCAATGCCGATGTAGCTCAACGGTAGAGCACGGCTTTCGTAAAGCCGGGGTTGTGGGTCCGATTCCCACCATCGGCTGTGTGAATTCTGCAGCTTTAAATTAGGAGACGACTCATGAAATGTTTAAATTGTAATACAGAAATGATGAATCACTTAATACAGACCAAAAAGGATCAAATTTCCTACGATATATGTGAGGCTTGCGGAAGCCTTTGGTTGGATAGGGGTGAGTTAGATAAAATGGCGTTTCAGGTAAATGGAAGCATTGAATACTGCTCAACAGATAAAGTTAAAGATACTTCTGAGCCAAATAAAGAATGTCCCAGATGCAAAGGTACTACTTTAGACAAGGTATATTTCATTGGTAGCGAGTTAACCTTGGATCGCTGTAGAAATTGCGGAGGATTTTGGTTGGATGGAGGGGAGCTTGATTTAGTCAATAAAGAGCTTCAGGATATCATGCCTATTAAAGGCAAAGGTTTCTCTGAGTTTGTTAATAATGCTCATCTTCCTTATTGGTATAAACGAGTGAGAAGAAAAAGCACTGAAACGGACTTTATAGTTGAGGTTCCACCAATTAAAGGTGCGAAATTGGAATCTGAAACTGAGTATATTTGTCCAGCATGTGGTTTTAAACTGAACGTTTACGCAGTTTTTAAAATAAAAATTGAAGGTTGCCCGAAATGTAAGGGTATTTTCTTGGATAAAGATGAGTTAAGGAGACTCAAAGACAAAATTAGTCAAGGTACATGGCAAACGCTACGTTGGATGGATGACGAAGTGGAAGCTGTTGAAAAAGCAAATGCGATGCCGTCAAAACGTCTATGCCCCAAGTGTAATCAGATTAAAATGATATCTGCTACTTTTGGTGATTCAAAAATTATTATTGATTGGTGTCCAAAATGCCATGGCTTATGGCTGGATCAAGATGAGTTTCAAGAAATAACAGATAATTTACGTGATAAGTTAAATAAGTTATCTTCAGACGAAATGAAGAAGAAGGTTTTTGAGGAGATAAAGGAGATTTGGAGCGGTCCAGAAGCTAAAATTTCAGAAATATTGGATGCCAAGGCAGCAATCTCTACCTTAATAAATGTAAAAATATTCGAGCATCCCGCTTTATTTAGCACACTTACGGAACTTAGCAGCAGAATACCTATTAGATGATAAATTAACAAAAAATCTGTAATAGAACCTTCACGATTAAGCTATCCATTTTAAGAGTAATAGAAAAAAATCACTTGGATGAATCTTCAGGAAAAATACAATTCGCTTCAACAAATCCTCAAAGGATTGGGCAGGGTGGTTGTCGCATACTCCGGCGGGGTGGATAGTACGTTTCTTTTGAAAGTGGCTGTCGATACGCTCGGAGCGGAAAACGTCCTAGCCTGTATAAACGTCGGACCTGCTGAGCCGTCCGGCCAGTTACAAAGGGCCAGAGAATTTGCACGAAGTATTGGCGTGAAACTAAAGACCATCGATACGGATGAGCTTAGCGACCCAAATTTCACTGCCAATAAAGCCGACCGTTGCTTTTACTGTAAATCCCGAATTTGCAAAATCCTTCTCGATATCGCCAAAGAGCAAAACTTCGACCACGTTGTCTTCGGCGCCAATTATGATGACCTTGATGATTTTAGACCAGGCAATCGAGCAATGAAAGTCTTCGGTATTCGCTGTCCATTAGCAGAGGCCAAGCTTACCAAGGATGAAATTCGGCAATTAAGCAGGCAAATGAATCTGCCTACGGCGGATTTGCCATCATCGCCCTGCTTAGCTTCGAGAATTGCTTATGGCCTGGAAGTTACCGAGCAGCGGCTAAAACAGGTCGATGAGGCAGAGGAATTCTTACGGTCTTTAGGTTTTGTTGAATTTCGAGTTCGCCATCACGACACTATCGCTCGAATCGAGGTCAATCCAAAGGACATCGAGAGAGTTACGACAGAGCTAGTCCGCTCGAAAATAGTCGAAAAGCTAAAATCGCTTGGTTTTAAGTTCGTAACCATTGACCTGCAGGGCTTCCGCTCCGGCTCGCTGAACGAGCCATTATCAGAAGAGGAAAAGCAAAAAAATCTTTAGCAAGCACAATGCCAGAGTACCCTCTGGTGTAATTGTCTTTTTTAGCGGCTTGCATACCTTAATCTTTTATGTTATAAACGTTTTTTCGAAATCGATTCTGAGTCTATTAGAGAAAAGAGATGGAAGCAACGGAATTAAAATCAGCGATATCAGAGTTGGCGGCCCGGATTGAGAAAATCCGGGACTGGCTTTGACTTGCCCAATAAAAAATCGCAACTACAAAAGCTCGAAAAGAAAATGAGCCGGAACGGCTTCTGGGATAACCACGATACAGCCCAATCCGTAGTATCCCGGCTAAGCGCACTTAAATCGGTTGTCGAACCAGTGGAGGAAATTCAGCGTGAGGTTAAAGACCTTCAGGAACTGTTTGAATTAGCAGCCGACGAAGATGAATTAAAACAAGTAGAGGATGACCTGGTTGCACTTGTCAAAAGATGCGAGCAGATAGAATTGGCCGGCCTGTTATCCGGGCCAAACGATATGAAGAGCTGCTTTTTCAGCATTCATGCAGGTGCGGGGGGTACAGAAAGCTGTGACTGGGCGAATATGCTGCTTAGAATGTACACGCGATACTTCGAGCAGAATAAATTCAAGTTCCAGGAGCTTGATATTACTCCGGGTGAAGAGGCGGGGATTCGGTCGATAACGCTGCGAGTTCGTGGGCCTTTTGCTTATGGCAAACTTTCTTGTGAGCTCGGCGTGCACCGACTCGTGCGGATTAGCCCATTCGATGCGAATAAACGGAGGCATACGAGTTTTGCAGCGGTGGATTGCATACCAGAATTTGATGAGGATATCGACGTTGAAATAAATGAAGATGACCTGCGAATTGATTTTTATCGAGCTGGAGGCGCCGGCGGGCAGCATGTAAATAAAACCAGCTCTGCGGTACGGATTACACATGAGCCGACCGGTATCGTCGTGCAATGTCAGAATGAACGAAGCCAGCACAGAAACCGAGCCGAGGCAATGAAAGTGCTCAAGGCCAGATTGTATATGCTCGAACAGCAGAAGCGTGATGCTGAGCTTGCGAAACTGTATGGTGACAAGGGCGAAATTGCCTGGGGAAACCAGATACGAAGCTATGTCCTGCAGCCATACCAGATGGTTAAAGACCATCGAACAAACTTTCAAACAGGTAATGTAGATGCGGTGCTGGATGGCGAGCTCGATGGATTTGTCGAAAGCTACCTGCGGCACAGAGCAAAAAATAAATAAGGAAAAGGTCAGGAAAAATGAAAGCGATTATTGATGTTAAGCTGAAAACACGAAAGACTGATTTTATTAAATGCAAAACAGATTTACTTGCGATAGGACAGTTTTCCGACACCAAAGCCCTGGATAAATTGAGCGCAGAGCTAAACACTAAGCTCAACGGCGCCATCGAGCAATTGTTCAAACTGGGTGATTTTAAGGCAAAACAGGGAACCACTGCGATTGTTTACGGCAACGACCGTATAGCTGCCAGGAGGGTTCTGCTGGTCGGGCTGGGTGACAGGAAAAAAGCAACTCTTGATACGGTTCGCAAGGCAGCGGCTAATGCGGCGAATAAGGCGGTGCAGATGAAAGTAGAAACTCTCTCTCTGGCGCTGCATCGGGCATTTGGAGGCAGGTTCGATTTGTCCGCAATGGGGCAGGCTTGCGCTGAAGGGACATATTTCGGCAGCTATCGCTATGATGAGTTTGTCACCGAGAGCGAGGATGGCCGATTGAATTCACTCAGCGTTGAGGTAATAGATTCTGATTCGGAAAAAACAAAAAAGCTCGATATTGGTGTTGCCAGAGGAGTTATTATAGGCCGAGCGCAAAGTTATGCGCGGACGCTGGCGAATCGGCCGGCCAATGTAATAAATCCACAGGCCCTTGCGGCAGAGGCAAAAAAACTGGCAAAAACTATCGCCACGCTGACCTGCACGGTATTTGATGAAAAGCAGATGGCTGCAAAAGGTATGGGCGGTGTGCTTGCGGTTGGTTCCGGTTCCAAAAGTCCTCCCAGATTTATTATTTTGAAATATAGCCCCGTTGGTAAAACAGCAAGCAGTCGGCCCAGGGTTGCTCTCGTAGGCAAAGCGATAACTTTTGATTCCGGAGGGATTAGCATAAAGCCCGCGAATAAAATGGATGAGATGAAATTAGATAAAACCGGTGGAATTACCGTTTTGGGCACAATGAAAGCGGTAGCGGAATTGAAACTTCCGCTCAATGTCTTTGGCATAATTCCATCAGCAGAGAATTTGCCGAGCGGTACGAGCTATCGGCCGGGTGACATTATTACGACTTTCAGCGGCAAAACCGTTGAAGTATTAAATACCGATGCCGAAGGTAGGGTGCTCCTATGTGATGGACTTGCCTATGCTGTTAAGCAAAAATGTAGTATTATCATTGACATAGCGACGTTAACCGGCGCCTGCAGGATTGCTCTGGGCAAATATATGGCTGGGCTGATGGGCAACGATGAGAAACTTATGAAACAATTACAGACGGCTGCGCAGGAAAGTGGAGAGAAAGTTTGGCCTATGCCCAGCGGTGATGAGTATGCAGAGGAGATGAAGAGCAAGATAGCTGACTTGAAAAATATCGGCAGCAGGTGGGGCGGAGCCTGCACCGCAGCGGCCTTTTTGAGGCAGTTTGTAGGTGACGCAAAATGGGCACACCTGGACATCGCCGGGACGGAAATGTCCGAAAAGGCCACAGAATATACAACACAGGGCTCGAGTGGATTCGGTGTGCGACTGTTGATTACTTCTCTTATGAATCTGGCAGCAAGGAAAAATAAATAATACCAATATTAGAGCCGAGAAAAGTCAGAGTATGAATAAGCAAAACAAAAATATAGATGCTAAACGCATCGAAAAAGCGGTTGCTGAAATACTTTTAGCGGTTGGTGAAGATACCACGCGTGAAGGCCTAAGAGATACGCCCAAGCGAGTGGCAAGGATGTACACCGAACTTTTAGCCGGAATGCAGCAGGACCCCAAAGAGCATCTTCGCAGTGTCTTTACCGAAAATTATGACGAGATTGTTTTGCTGCGTAACATACCTTTCTATAGTATTTGCGAGCATCATTTGATGCCGTTTATCGGCTCTGCTGCTATCGCTTATTTACCTTCCGGAAAGGTGCTTGGTGTTAGCAAGCTGGCTCGGATTGTGGATTGCTTTGCCAGGCGGCTACAGTCGCAGGAGCGGCTTACGTACCAGATAGCTGATTTCATAATGAGCAGCTTAAAGCCCCGTGGTGTTGCGGTAGTGCTGCAGGCCTCGCACAGTTGTATGACAATCCGAGGCATAAAAAAGCCCGGCTCGATAATGGTAACATCGGCGCTTCGCGGCTTATTCAGAAAAGACCCGAAAAGCCGAAATGAAGTTTTAAGCTTAATGCATAAGTAGGAATGTTGGTTAAATGGTTAAATGATTAAATGATTACCAATCACCAGTGAGGCTGTTTACGCATAAGACGGCAAGGCAAGTGCGGTTTTCAATTAACCCTTTTTTGCCGGGCGATAGTGATGGCTTTAATTCATTTGCCTCTATGCCGGCTGGGGAGGGGTTATCGCTATTTTTTGAATTGCTTGTGGAGGTAGCTGGTCAGGTTGAGCCGACTACTGGTTTTATTGTTAACGTAATCGATATTGACAAAAACGTTCGCAGATTTGTCGTGCCGCTCTTTGCTCGGCGAATAAGAGAGGATTTTCGCCAAGGCAGACATATTGGGTTTTTCCAGATAGTTGAACTATTAAAAACTGCTTGGAGCCAATTAACCGATAAGTTTGCTCCGGCAAGATTGAGCAAGTTGAGTTTGAAGCTAAATCCCTTCAGAAAAATCGAAATAGATTCAGAGGATTCGAGGATGTTTTATTTTAGCGAGAAATTCGAGTTTGCTGCGACACACAAGCTCTGGAACGAGCAATTTAGCAACAAGCGCAATTTTGAAGTTTTCGGCAACTGCGCAAATCCTACTGGCCACGGTCATAACTACGTTGTTGAGGTTACTATAAAACAGCCAATAGGTGGTGACAGTTTTTGTGTTGGTGATTTCGAGAAAATAGTGGATGGTGAGCTTATAAAATTAGTTGACCATAAGAGTCTGAACGCAGATGTTGCTGAGTTTAAAAAGACTAATCCCACCGTCGAAAATATAGCGGCTTTTGCGTGGAATAAACTCGCTGGCAAATTCAGCCAGGCGCAGCTTCATTGCATTACAGTATGGGAAACCGATAAAACATACTGCTCATATTATGGAGAGTGATTACAAGCCGATGAGCCGGTTTTTCGGCGAGAATCGCTAAATTCAAGACATTTGTATCCTTGACCAAGCCTGTATCGGCCGGGCAAAACAATCAAAAGGAGGATACTTATCAATGAGTTTGGGGGTTAGCTAAAGATAATCGGCCGATAAAAAAGGCGTTTTTTGACTTTGTGGACGAGCTGTGCAATATGAACTTATTGGGCTTTTAGGGCGTATAGTCTTTTACCACGTTAGAAAGAAAGCTCCATTCTTATCCGCTGCGGCGCATCGCGACGAGTGGAGGGGTAAAAATACACTGCGAGGGGTGGGTAAAAGCCCTCCCGAGCTTTCTAACGTGGTTTACGTAAAATCGGTGGTATGAATTCACTGGAGGAGTGCCTTTACTAAAGCTATGTTCTTTATTTGCCGATACTTATGCTATACGAAGATTGTCGGTCATCCCGCACCAAAACTCAGCTAAGTGGACGATTACACACTTTATTAGCTGTTGAGCGGGATTGTGGTTTTGGTGCGGGGCCGACTATTGAAAGAAGTCTCCGCAGAAAAGGTAGACGCAAGGGGACTGTGTTTGCGTTTTTTGGCGTAGCTGACGGGGACGGAGTCTGTCAAAAATCCTTTGATTATTGATAACTGGTTAATAACAGTTATTATTTATTGATTTTTAAGGATGGTTTCATAAGGACAACGGTGAAAGCACTTATTACAGGTGGCGCAGGTTTTATTGGTTCTCATCTGGCCGAGCGGTTGCTCAAGGATGGTAATCAGGTAACTGCTATTGATAATCTCAGCACCGGCAGCTTAAAGAACATCGAAGCTTTCAAAGACAACCCTAAGTTCGATTTCGTTGAGGGGGACGTCCGCAATACTGAGCTGATAGGCACTTTTGTAGAGCGAAGCAATGTTGTATTTCACCTGGCTGCGGCCGTCGGTGTTCAGCTCATAGCCGATAGGCCTGTACACACGATAGAGACAAATATTAGCGGCACTGAGGTGATGCTTGAGGCATGCAATAAGTTCGGCAGGAAAATCCTGCTCGCTTCGAGTAGTGAGGTTTACGGCAAAAACGAGGCAGTCCCTTTCCGGGAAGATGACGATATAGTGCTTGGCAGTACGAGTTTGTCCCGATGGTCGTACGCCTGCAGTAAGGCAATAGACGAATTTTTGGGACTGGCTTTCCATCAACAGCATGGATTAAGCGTAGTTATCGGCAGGTTCTTTAATACAATCGGGCCGAGGCAAACCGGCCAGTATGGAATGGTGGTACCTCGGTTCGTTCAATGGGCATTAAGGAACGAGCCGGTCCTTATTTACGGCGATGGTAAACAAAGGCGATGTTTTTGTTATGTGGCTGACCTTGTAGAGGCGGTTATTGGATTGATGAATTGCAACCATGCCGCAGGTAAGGTATATAACATCGGCTCGGCTGAAGAGATCACAATTGAGCAGCTTGCTGATAAGCTTATTGATATGACGGCCAGTTCAAGCAAAAAGGAATTTGTTCCCTACGAGGTTGCTTACGGGAGGCCCATCGAGGATATGATGCGTCGGGTGCCTAACTTAGAGCGAATCAAAAAGACAATTGGCTGGCAGCCCAAGACAAGCCTGACCGAAACGTTGCAGGTGATTATTCAAAGCTCCAAATAGCGGAAGTGTTGATGTGTATATGCGTGGATGCGTTGCTCATTTACTCATATTCTCATTTACCCATTTAATCATTTACTCGTATGGCCAGTGAAAGCTATCTGCCGCTGGAGATATCTGTTGTTATCCCAGTGTATAACGGGCAAGAATACCTTGGCAAGTGCCTTGAAGCGATATATCAATCGAAGTATCCACCTTGTGAGGTTATAGTTGTGGATGATTGCTCCACCGATAATTCTTTAGCTGTGGCCGGTCGGTTCCCTTGTCGAGTGATTAAGTTGGAGGAGAAGCACGGCGCCGCCAGGGCCAAGAACCGAGGGGCCGAGGAGGCGGGTGGAGATGTTATCTTCTTCACCGATGCCGACGTCCTGCTCGAAGGCGATACGCTCTCATTAGTGGCCGAAGATTTCGCGGACCCCCAAATCTCCGGGGTGGTGGGGCTTTTAAGCAAAGATGTAAGATATAGTAACTTCTGCAGCGAATACAAAAACCTGTGGATGCATTATACCTACGCCCGGCTGCCTGCCTACACTGGTGCCTTCTACACCAGCGTTGCAGCCATCAGGCGGACCGTCTTTAAAGACAACAGTGGCTTTGACGAAAATTACCGGGGAGCAAGTGTGACTGAGGACGCCGAATTTGGCCAGAGATTATTAACCGCCGGCCATAAGATATACTCGGACAAAAGGTTGACTGTGAGGCATCTCAAGCACTACTGCTTAATTGAGCTAATAAAAACCGATTTTTGGCGGTCCTACGGCCTGACCAAGACTCGGCTTAGAAACAAGCTTGGAAGGATATATGGTAGGGGCGGTTCGCGAATCGCCCGTACTTTCACCACAGTACCCTGGTTTTTTATCTTAAGCGTTCTTGTATCTTTTCTGACGATGCTATTGCTGCTATCGTCTATCATAGTTCGTCAGTACAGTTTTCTCATAGCATCGCTAATAGGCTGTACCATCATACTGCTGCTCAATTTTCCTTTTCTCTGTTTCCTCCGGAAAGCAAGGGGCTGGTCTTTTCTGGGAAAAAGCTGTGGTTTTCTGCTCGTCGATACTTTCATGGTCGTGCTTGGTATGTTATTCGCTGTAGCTAACTTTATAGTAGGGGAAAAATTCTGATGGGTTATTTGAACTATCTTAAGTATGGTAAAAGAATTTTTTGCAAAGGGCGTACGTCACCTATCTATTTCGTTTTCTTCGTGACCGAGAACTGCAATGCACATTGTAAACACTGCTTGCTGGGTGAACGTGGCAGGGTCACTAATGAGCTGACCATAGACGAGATAGAGAAGGTCTCCGCCAGCATGGATGATATGCTTTTCTTTACTCCAACCGGGGGCGAGCCGTTCCTGAGAAAGGACCTGGCTGAGATTGTCAAAATCTTTCATCGCA
>CAZMSP010000009.1:0-30450 GCA_964568985.1 uncultured Pirellulales bacterium | reverse complement strand
TTAAGCTCTCGGTACTTAGCTGCTGGCGGATTAAATCGCGTATGGCCTCCGAGCGGTTCTCATAGCCCTGTTTGGTAATGAGCTTATCGAACATAGAAAGCAGCTTCTTGTCCAGTGACACCCCTATGCGCTCGACCTGCCTCATTTTTATACTCCTGATAACAGTTTAGTTGGAATCCAGTCTTATTATTTGCTCGTTACGTTAAGTATATCCAAAGATTTTATAAAGTAAAGCTCGCATTGTTTTTGAATCAGGTCTTGACGTTGTGATGTTGGGTGCTTAAATTGTGAGAAATAGTTTTTCAGTTGAGTTGATTATCCGATAATGACCGCTGAGCAAATAATCGGTTTTTTTGGAATGAGGCCTTTACCGCAGGAGGGCGGTTTCTATGTTGAGACTTATCGATGTCAGGATAAAATAGAAAAGGCGGCACTGCCTGCGAGATATACCGGCGACAGGAATTTCAGCACCGCTATTCTTTATTTACTTACGCCTGATACATTTTCAGCTTTGCACAGAGTAAAAAGCGATGAGATATTCCATTTTTATTTAGGCGACACGGTAACGATGCTGCAGCTTCATCCGGACGGGTCCAGTGAGGTTATCACTTTAGGGCACGACGTTTTGAACGGCCAGAGCGTACAGGTTGCCGTGCCAAGAGATAGCTGGCAGGGTTGTTTTTTAAATAAAGGCGGAGATTTTGCCTTAATGGGAACGACCGTTGCACCAGGTTTTGAAACTGCCGATTTCGAGCCGGTGCAGAGACAGAACTTGTTGCAGCAGTACCCCAGCCAGCGAGATTTGATAATTCAGCTTACCCGTCAGCAGTAACAAAATCATTAAACGGTAGCTCTTATATCACTTCGAGTCTGTAGAGGACGGCCTTTGTCCATCGCGAGCTGCGGATATGTGAGAAAATAAGAAATAATGCTGCCAACAGCCAATATCCGGTAAACCGTAAGTAATGAATAATGGTAGCAAATATACTGCTTTGTTCAGCGGAACACCACCTTACCAGCTCGCAAGGGGTATATATTACTCCTGGAAAGATACCATCAAATGCGATTTGCCAGGGTAGCAGTAAAATGACCAAAATCAGCGAGAGGAAAAATGCTCGGCTGATATGGTTTATTCCGCCGAGTCTGCCTATAAGTGAGACCTTCAAGCTAAACAGCATACTCAGGCAATAAAGTACAGCCGTCAATATGAGCAGACCATTAACGATACGAATGGTTCGACTTAAGTGCTCGAAAGTTATGCCAAAGGGAAAACCGGCTTTTTGCTGAGATTCTTCAATAGGCTTGTTTGGCTCCACAGCTACCTTTTCTGCGGCCTCTTTAATCTCTTCTTTCTTCGCACTCTTGGCCTTATCACAAGGTTTAATGAGACCGCGGTCAACAAGCCAGAAGGATATCTGAAGCAGAAGCAGACAAAGTGCTGCAATTATAAAGAAAAAGTTTTTCCATCCCCTGAATACTCCAATAGCTTCAAGGCAGTCAGTCGTGTCGAGTAAATTGTTTTGTTTGGCCTGGTTCTCGTCCATTTTTAAGCCTCCTAAATTTGGTTAATTAGCTACCCGTCATTTTAACAAACATTGAGTATCCAGTATCCAGCATCCCGCGTTAAGTATCCCTTTTCAGATTATTATGTTTTACTCACGTTATAAGTGCAAGAAATTTATTTTTCTTTCTTATGTAACCTTGTGCTACCTGTGGTACCTGTCCCTTATGGACAAGCTACGTAGCAAGCTTCCAGCCTTCGCAGCCGCTTTGGCAGGGCAGCAACTGCTACAGCCTATTTTTCTTGCAATGTTCCGGTTTTTGCATATACTTGGTGATTGGTAACTGGTGCTTGGGCAGTGGTAATTATTTAACCCTGCCTGCCGGTAGGCAGGAATTTAGCCAATTGCAATATAGCCAGTTTTTGGAGTAAAGCCATGAATTTAATGAGGTGGTTTCGTAAAAATAACAAGAAGATAATGGCCATTGTTGTCGTCGTTATAATGTTCGGCTTTATAGCCGGCCCAACCCTGAGATACTTTGCTCGAATGACGACAGGACGGCGCGACGCAGTGGCCTACTACGCGGATAACAAGGAAATAACAAGAGACGATTTAGTTTCAGCGCATCAGGAACTGGAAATTCTGCGGCTTCTGGCAGCGGATGAGCTACTAAGGTCCCAGGATTTACGGTCGATTCTGTTAAGCGAACTGTTGTTTACAGAGCAGAGAGCTTCGCCGGCGCTGATTAATCACATAAAACGAATGATAAAAACAAATGGCTACAGAATCAGCGATGAACAAATCAGCAATATTTACAGACGTTCAATGCCTGCTGATTATTATTGGTTTCTACTGAAAGAGGAAGCACGTCTTGTAGGGATTGGAGTTGCAGATGCTGATGTGGGCAGATTGCTCGGACAGATAATACCACGACTATTCAAGGGTGCAACATATTCACAGGTAATCCAGTCTCTAATAGATAGACATGGAATTCCAGAAGAGCAGATGTGGGCAACGTTTGGGAAATTGCTGGCAGTATTGCAGTATTCCCATGTTATTTGCTCGGGCGAAGATGTGACAAGCTCACAGATAATGCATATGGTGAGCAATGAGAATGAAACAATCAATGCGGAACTTGTAGAATTTGAGTCGTCTGTATTTGCGGAAACTCTTGCTGAACCTAATGAAGGCAGGATGGTCGAACATTTTGACAAATACAAGAAGTTTTTCGCCGGAACTGTAAGTGAGGAGAATCCCTATGGTTTTGGATACAAGCTGCCTGACAGAGTTCAGCTTGAATATATTGCGTGCCGGCTCGATGATGTTTCACTGGTAGTAACTCCCCCTACGCCACAGGAGAAAGAACAATATTACCAAAAGAATGCAAAGCAATTCACGAAAACGGTCCCATCTGACCCCAATGACCCTGATTCGCTGCCAATCGAACAAGCCCAAAGTTATGCCGAGGTAGCAAGCTTCATTTCAGATAAGCTTTTGCAGGACAAGGTAAATTCCAAAGCGGAAAAGATACTGCAGGAGGCTAAGACACTCACTGAAGCCGGTTTGGATGATACAAAGAACGAGAGACGGGCTGGAGATTATACTGTTACTGCTGAGCAATTGAGTAAAAAGTATAAAATAAAGATATACGCGGGGCAAACAGGCCTGCTTGCGGCAACAGATTTTCAGGCCGACAGGACTCTTGGAATGTTGTACCTGGAAAGTTATGGGAAGATTGCAGTGGTTTTGCCCCAGGTTGTATTTGCTATTGATGAACTTAAAGCCAGTGACCTTGGACTCCTTAACATGCCGAAGCCGAAAATGTATGAAAATATCGGGCCGTTAAGAGACTTATATGGAAAGATAATCGCACTTGTACGTGTGATTAAAGCTGAACCGGCTTCTGAGCCACAAAACATAAATCAAACATTCAGTACCGACGGGCTCATATTGGACACGAATGAGCAGCCAAAGAGTGAAAATACTTATTCGATTAGGGAAAAAGTGGCCGAAGATATGAAGAAACTTGCCGCAATGGATACAACCAGAAATAAAGCTGAAGAATTTATTAAATTGACTGCAAAAGATGGCTGGGACAGCGCGTTTAATAAATTTAACGACCTTTATGGAACCCCGTTCTTGCTTTCGCAGGAAAGCACGGGGGCGAAAAAAGACCCAAACGAGCCTGATGTATTCCGGGTACAAAGTCTTACAGACCTGCAAAGGATTTCAAATGCGATGTTGGGAACATTGGCTGTGCAAAATGCCAGCAACCCAGCCCTTCAGTTAGTAATAAATGGGGGTGCAAAACAGGCCCGGTTCATATATCAGCTTTATTCGCTTGTGCCGCAGGATAGTAATACGGTTGACAATGCCCCCTTGATTATGGAGTTTAAGCCGGATATGAGCTTTTATATTATCAAAGATATTTCGGTGAAACGCCTTGACCAGGCGGAATATGAGAAAATCAAGGCGAAGCGGTTATATAGGGAGGACCATATCCAAAGCCAGAGTGCTGCAGCAGTGCATTTCGACCCTGAAAATATATTAAAACGTATGAGTTTCAGATGGGCTGAGAGATATGAGGAGACAACAGATGCTAACGCACCGACAAAATCGGTTCGACTGAGTTCACTATCGAAGTTGGAGGAGTCATCTTAATGTCACGGTATTCGAAAGAAAACAAAGTACTATTTTTATTGATTGTAGGACTGCTGGCCTGGCTTATCCCTGGTGCAGGCCATTTCGTGCTCGGAGAAAAAAAACGAGCCATGGTTATATTCGCAGCTGTTGTTTTGACTTTCTGTACAGGGTTATATATCGGCTCGATAGGTGTAGTTGACTTGTTTGGGACATCAGCAATCTATGTGAAAGTGGCACAAGTTATGAATCCGCCGGTAGCGGTGATATTGGGGTATTATACCGATGGCGGAGCTTATCCTGTTTACGGCTGGCCAAGCGAAATTGGGCAGGTATACACAATGACATCTGGCCTGCTTAACCTTCTGTGTATTGTCAACGCTGTTTACTTGGCTCATTTGTGCAGAACGGAAATGGCTGGAGGTTAAATGTCGATAATTGCAGCTTTTGTAATGGCGAGCTTTACCGTGCCGGAAAAGATTGGTGCAGAGCCGCAGTCTGTGTTGTGGCTGCTGCCATTAGCAGCCGCGATAGCTGTCGTCTATAAAGCAACGAAGTTACCGAAGATTACTGCAGGCAATTTTATTAAAGAAGCAGCGATTTTATTCGGCTCAGTTGTTGTTTTCATAATTGCAGTTGCATTGGTCCTGTATGCATTGGCTTGGCTAATTACAGAGTGATTGTCTGATTACTTAATCTGCTTATGGCGGCTTTAGTCATTGTTCGCCGGTGAGCTGTCTTCGAGTATGCCTAATTCAACGAGGGCATTGAAGGCGGCTTTTTGCTCTGCCTCTTTCTTGTTTGTTCCCCAGGCACTTGGAAAATGGCGCTCTGCGATAATCACTTCCAGCTCAAAACATTTATTATGGTCAGGCCCTTTTTCATCAAGTAATGCATAAACAGGTGTAGTATTAAACTGCTCCTGTGTGTATTGCTGCAATAAGGATTTGAAATTACCCTGGGCTTGTTCTGTTTTTGCTTGTTCAACAAATGGATTGAATGTTCTTAGGATGAAATTTTGCGCAGCAACAAAACCGCCGTCAATATAAATCGCAGCTATAACAGCTTCCAATAAACCAGCGGCGAGAGAGCCTGACAAAGCACGGCTGGAAGCCATACCTTTACCAACTTTTAGAAATTGTTGCAGCCCGAGAGTCTTGGCGACCAGAGCACACGTCTCCCGAGAGACAAGCGTACTTTTTATTTTCGTCATGTCCCCTTCAAGATAATCGCTGAACCGCTCGAAGAGGATTTGACAAATCACCATACCTAAAATGGCGTCGCCGAAAAACTCCAGCCGTTCATTACTTAACAGGCGATTATCAACCGCGGAGGAGTGTGTAAATGCTTGGGCTATAAAAGGTCTGTTTGAAAATTTATAACCTATTATCTGCTCGATTTCTTGTAGAACTTCTTCCTTCATTTGATTTTGTCCCGATTTTACAAGGACCCTGTGAGCAGATTACGAATACCGCTGTTTTTGACAGTGGTCTTCGTAACCGGCTCAACGAGGATAAAATAGTATTAGGGAAAAAAATTCAGCTGTCAAGCCCTTTATTCAGGGGGATGATTTTTTTCAATAAGTCGCAAAGTGAAAACCCGACTTATTGGCTAATTAACCATTTGCAGGCTTGCTAATGCGATAAATTTGTCATCAGCAATTTCAAAAATTCCATCGAGACCAGTTATTGTGAAGATACCCCTTGTTGCAGGTGCAACGCTGCAGAAAATAAGCCGATGGCCACAATCAGCCAATAGTTTGCGCAACTTCAGTAACTTTGAAAGACTCGAAGAAGTAACAATATCGACTTGGGAAAAATCGATTACCGCGTCGCAGTCACCTCTGTCACGCACGATTTCGGTAATAGTTTTAAGTTCGTCGCCTATATCCGGTTCCTGCGGTAGATCCGCAAGAATGATATCTTCAGACCAATTTTGAATCCCCATTTTAAGTTCTCCTTTTTTAACTCAAAAAAGCTTTTGCAAGTTATAAATATTGTATCGGCACAAGTTTTAGCCGGGTTAATCGTGGAAATTACGCTTTTTTCAGATTTTTGGCTTTCAAACGAAAAATTAAATGATTCCCGGACCTAAAACGAAGGATAAGGAAGAAAATTAACCTATCACCCGTTACGAGGTTTAAGAGAGGGGCTCTTCTTATATGTTAAAATAGGGAAGATTCAGCAGGTTTTAACATTGACAGGTTACCATGGAGTGCTATTTTGGGTAGCGAATGTGGTCTGGTTGTATTAGAAAATTTTGGGTCTGAAAACCGAGGCCGAAAGTCAAAGGAGATAAATTGCTGTTAAGCCCGTTTACTCAAATAGGTTGCACAGCGGTCCTAAAAGGATAAGGAGCCTCAATGGTCGCTGATAAAGACGCAAATCGGCTCATCGAAAAACGCGACCTTATTTATCTTGCAATTTTATTAGCAGTTGCTCTTGGCATAGGAATATACCTGATTGCCACAACGGTTCTGATTGCAAAAGATGGTACATTGTACATCGAATGTGCGAGGCAGATTGCGGATAATCCTGTTGAGGCTGTGCGCAATATGCCACCATGTCCGGGATATCCGTTTCTTATTCATCTCATGCATAAGGTAGTGGGATTACTTTACGATGCAGAGTCAATTCAAGGGTGGATTATTTCAGCTCAGCTTGTTTCGCTTATAAGCAAAGTAATTGCCTCTATAGCATTGTATTTTGTGGGAAGTTATTTTGTTGGCTCACGATTAAGTTTTTGGGGAGTTCTGATTTTGAGTATTTTACCGGATTCGGCTAAATTCGGCAGTGATGCACTGCCCGAATGGCCACACCTAATGTTTTTAGCAGTTGGTTTTTTGCTTTTGTTGTTAGGTGCACAATATCGCAGGAACTGGATGTTTGGCTGGGCAGGAATAATCGCAGGATTAGGATATTTAGTCCGTTCTGAGGGCTGCCAACTGGTTTTATATGGTGGCGCATGGCTGCTATTTAACCTTATCCGGCCTCAAAACAAAATGAAGAGAACAAAGGTAGCAAGAGCTTTAATTTTATTTTTAGCAGGCTTTGCTGTTATTGCCATTCCCTATATGCGGTCTAAAGGATACGTTTTCCCTGACCAGGGCGTGTGGAAATTCCCAGCATTGTTGAGTATGAGTAACAATAACATTGATTCTCCCCTTAACATGAATATGTGTCTGGCTGGTTTATCAATAAAGGGGGTAATAGGAAATGAGACATTAATAACCAATATGTGCGAGACACTGGTTTATTACTTCGTTCCAAGTTTACTAATAGGCTGCTACTATTATTTCCGAAAGCAATCAAAGACATTGGAACAGATATTTTTCGCCGCAGCATTTATTATCCTTAACATTGCAATGCTGTGTTGGCAATCACGGGCGTTTCTCAGCAGAAGACACACATTGGCTCTGGTTGCATTTACCGTTTTTTATATACCAGTTGGGTTGCATGTAATCGCCAGTTGGCTAAGTAGGAGAACTTCCAAGAGGGATTTGGCTATGGAAGAAAATACACGACGTTGGTTTTTTATACTTATGGCAATTGGATTTGGTATTTGTGCGGCAAAATTCATCAGGACAACTCCGCTACGATGGGAAAAACAAGGTTATAAAGAGGCTGCGGAATGGCTGAGGAAAAACACTGCTCCCACGGATATTGTAGCTATCCCAGACAAACGGATAGCTTTTTATGCAGAGCGTCAAGGCCTGGAGTACAGTGAGCAGATTCCTGAGCAGGCCAATTACATCGTAAGAATTGTTAAAAGTGATGATGAAAAGCTGGGGTTTGGTAAGAATACTAAGCAAGAATACTCAACGTGGGTGAACAGCGAAAAGAGCAGAAAACTGGTGATTTGCAGAGTTATCCACTGACGCATGGCCGTAGAGATAATCACTGGCCTTTTTTCAATAATACGACGGGAATAGTCCTTGCGAGGATATAAAGATTCAATAGTAACGAACGTCGCTGGATATATAGATAGTCGTACTTGATTTTGTGTTTGGGGCGTAAATCGTAGGCGTTTCTTATCTGTGCCAGTCCGGTTAATCCTGGTTTGACAGCCAATCGTATCTCCATCAGGGCTTTATGACGTTTGACAAAGTATGGCCGTTCAGGTCGTGGACCAACCAGACTCATTTGGCCGAGTATGACATTAAGTAATTGCGGAATTTCATCAAGGCGTGTATCTCTCGAAAATCGGCCAACTTTAGTAACCCGTGGGTCGTTCTCCGTTGCCCAAACAGGCCCAAGCTGCTTCTCGGCGTCATTTATCATAGTTCTGAATTTGTAGAGGGTAAAAATTTTGCCGTCTTTACCCATCCTTTGCTGTTTATAAAGAACAGGTCCCCTGGAAGTAAATTTAATCAATATAGTGACAAGAATAATCAAAGGCAGAGAGACAATCAAAATGGCCAAGCTACCTATAATATCGAGACTTCTCATCAGGAACTCATCGACGTCCCGTTTCCTGCCAACAAAAGTAGCCAGAGACTGCGCCGAATTATTACCGTTAATTTTCTCTGGGAGCAGTTGTACATAGCAGGCAGGACTAAAGACCACGTCTATTTTCAGCTTTTGTGCAAGATAGGTTATAAGGCCCAGGTCTTTTTCATTTGGTATTCTCCCGCAAATAACTATCTCATCTGCGTCTGTGTGTTTGGTTATGCCTTTGATGTCATCGATACTAACTCTTTCCACGTCTGCCTTTTTTATCATGACCTCATCTATATCACCTTCACCTATGATCACTATTTTCTTTTTTATTCTCCTGCCAGACTTTAAGACAAACTGGTTTGTCTTGAAGATTAGGAACAGATTTGTCCAAAAAGCTATGGCAAAAACGCTGCTCGGGAAAGCCCCCAATTTGACCCTGAAGACATAGACGAAGGCTACACTCAAAAGAGTTCCCAAAAATAATCCTAAAAAGACTCTTTTTAACAGGTTCCACGATGACCTGAACCTGCTCTTATAAACCCCGAAAAAAGCCAGTGCCCAGACGTATAGCAGCGTCAGAAACACAAAGCTGTTTTTATAAGGCGGGAAAGTTACCTCGGGGATATCTATGCCATATCTGATAGGAAATGAGACAAGAAAACCAATGTTTATCAAAATTGCATTTATGGGGATTAAGATTATTCGCACGAGCATTTTGGATGTGCTTGAGATTTCAATAATCGAAAGTTTTATTGTTCTACTTGCTTGGTTTCGCAAAAAGTTGCGAGATTTTCGTTACTGGCTTGAGTACGAAGAACCACGGAGACAAACGAAGGTTGTTCAGCCGAAAAGATCTTATAATTTCCCAGTTACCACGAATGATGCCTCGCAGAATATTTGCTTTGCCTCCTGTACGCATTTTCACAATTACCTTTGGCAGATAACCGACCTTGATTTGATGCTTTTCAATAAAACGAAGCATTAGCTCAAAGTCTGCTGCCACCCTGAACTTCTCATTGAAATAACCATATTTCTCAAAAACTTCTTTTCGGCAAAAAAAAGTTGGATGCGGTATAACCCAACTATGATAGAAGGCGCCTTTTTTATACTCACCAGTCTTCCAGAATCGCGTAATACGATTGGTATTTTTTCTGTGGTCAACATATACTAAGTCTCCATATGCAGCATCTAAGCCATTTTCTTGCATAAATTCTGCCATCTGACCGACAATGGTTTCGTCGGCATACACGTCATCGCTGTTCAAGGTAGCCACAATATCGCCAGTGGACAATCTAATTCCTTTATTCATAGCATTGTATACACCTCTGTCCGGTTCAGATATACATTTTGAAATTTTTCCCTGATACTTAGCAAGAATCTCGAGTGTACCGTCAGTGGAAACTCCATCGACAACAACATATTCAATATCCTTGTAATCCTGCATAAGGACACTTTTTATTGTACCCTCTATTGTATCGGCACTATTAAGACAAACAGTGATTATTGAAATCTTCATTTTTGTTTTGAACTTATATCATTAGGCTCAATACCTATTTCAAATACTTCTATGTTCTCGACAGCAAACAAGCCGTCAGCCGACCAGTTTCGCAACAGAAAAAGGGGCGACGGTGTATCAACACGAGGCGAAAAAAGTAAATCCGTTGTTCTGGATGTAGTGGACAGTTGAATCCTCTCATCCAGGGGTATATTATCGCTACGATATGGTGTTTGTATGACTATCACATGTGGAATAGCGTTGCCTGCCGTGTGGTATTTGAGTTTCACAAGAAAGACATGGTCCTTGGCGAGAGTTTTATTAGGAAGTTCGATAGCATGTTCACCGTAGGGATTTGCTCCGAGAATCTCGCAAAGTTGGTTACTTTCATACAAGATGGCACGGTTTCTTCCGTTTTCCGAGTTGAAGTTGATCTTGTATATATACCAACTCTGCGATCCTATTGCTCGTGCACCAGCATCGCACCAGAGCAGCGGAGGTGTCTTTCCAAGAAGAGCCGCTGAAGATATCTTATTTGCCACCTTAAGTAGCAGCAGATTCGGATCATCAATAAATTTTTTCTCTAAAACCATGTGCCCGGGGATAGTAGCATCGTCAGAATGGAAAACTGCATCTTTCGTCACATAGTAGACATCACCGTTAAAGAAGACATCACCGTTAAAGAGAGTAAAGATGTCGTGTTTCTGTACGCTTGCTATTCTGTAATCAGTTCTGCGATACTTGGGGAGATACTGGTTGAAGTAGGTAACAACTTTGTCCTCGTATTCTGAGTCGACCACAATGCACACTTTCCGGTTCTGTTCGAGCAAACCCGTGACCTCTGTCAGCATTCTGCGTTCCGTATTCCGCGCTACATACTGGCATGCGAACTGGTACAGGAAGTGGTAATAGTTTACAGATACGAAGTAAAGAGATGAGATTATTACAACAAGAGTAAACTTCTTACTGTGTTTCCATAACTGAAGACTCTGTACGATGCTGATTCCTATCAAGAGAGCCAGTATGTAAACGAGGGGATAGAAATAGCGAATTTCTTGTGTCCAAAATGTCAAGGCAATTGCATAAAAAGCCAGAAAATTTAGCAGCAGGAACACGTAGAAAGTGAATTCTTTATCATACAGTAACATACCGGTTAACCTATCTCTGAAGTGCATTAAAGAATATGGGCATTGTTCTAAAATCACTGGTTTTGTGCGTAGTTGTTTTCTGATATCTATGGTCTTTTTACACATATAGTACAGGACTGGGAGGACAAACATCACAGTGAATATTACCGACGTATTAATCAGGGATAAATGTTTAGCGTAGCAGAAGAAGTTGCTCACCATTGAGTTGAAGTCCACATGGCTGACGCCATAGCCGCCACCTTTGAACGCAGCAGAGATTTTGCAGTAGTCAAAAATAAATACCGCTACAAATGGCAGGAGTCTGAAGAAGGCTTTCGCTCTGAGATTCAGGATGATAGTGAAAGATAGACATACGAGCGCCAAAACGATAAAAGGCTCTTTGGCGAAACATAGGAACACAAAAGACAATAGCAATCCAATATAATTAAAGATGGATAGCCGGGAGATGTCACCATCCTTTATCATAAGTAACTTGCATAAGAAAAAAATCGTTGCGGAGAGGAAAAATACTCCCTCCAATTCTAGTGGACTCAATCTTGCCTCGGGATTATTGGGGAAGAACAGGTATATTGATAGAAAGGCGAACACTCCTGCGTTGAATGTTCGGAGTTTGTCTTTGGTGAAGTATAAAAACATCTTTAGCGAGAAATAGACCACGGCAAATTTAACCAATAACCGAACCAAGTGGTGCAGGAGAGGTCGAGGCCCTAATACCACCCAAGTCATAGCATGGTATATACTGAAAAAAGGATGAAATCGCCCATGTCCGTAGTAGAGAAATAGTTTTCGGAACCAATCGGAAACTGCAGACAGAGATGCGAACTCATTGATAGTTAACCAGTCGCCGTAGTCATCGATAAGTGCAAAAGGTGTATTCAAAGAGTACCATATTGCAGGTAAAAGTAGAAGGGCGAACAAGGAATAAAATATCCAGTCAATAAGTAATTTCTGATGACGTGAGTTCATAAATACTTTCAATACAGCAGATTAATATGTAGATGTCATTTTTCTTTATTTTTTAGCCAGAGCTGCAATATTTACCATAATACAACCAAAAGTCTGATCAAATATCCTATCTAATCTCCGAAGAACCCCATTCAACACCGGAAAGACAAATGGAAATAGGTGTATACCCTTGTATTCCAGAATACCCATACACTTAGACTTCAGATACCTTTTATATTGATTATAGTTTACCCAATTCTCGTTGCCTCTGTATTGCCTCAATCTTAGCAACTGAGCTAATACTAAAGAAAAATACCAAAATGACTTGTTAGGAACGGTAACACACAACAAACCTTTTGGTTTCAGCACCCTAATAAGTTCATCTGTTGCCTTAAATGGATCATCCGTGTGCTCTATGACGTCTGAAGAAATCACTATATCGAATGAATTATCTTTAAAAGGTAAGTTCAAAAGAGAAGCTCTTGTAACATTTGCTTTCGGACTTCTTTTTTTTGTTATTTCTAATAGTTTAGTCGAAATATCTACTGATGTAACGACCGCGCCTCTTTCGAGTGCTCTTTCAGTAAACAAACCCGTTCCGCATCCGCCATCGAGGAGTGTCTTGTTTGTTAAATTTACATTGCCCAAAAAATCATCAAAAATAACTTGGATCCTTCTATTGGCGTCATACATGTTCATTATACTGTCGAAATCCTCTGCTATTGTGTCATAAAAAGACTCTTTGGAATTCATAATCTTTTATCCTTTATGATGTAGTTGGGCCGTTTCTTGGACTCGATAAACAATTTACCTACGTATTCACCCAATATGCCGAGCACCAGCAGTTGTAACCCTCCAAGAAACAGCACACTAACCAATACAGATGACCAACCAGGAACTGTTCTGTTTGTCAGCAGTTTCATCATAATTGCATAGAGACCATAACAGAAGGAAACAAGAGATATAATTAAGCCCAATAGCGTTGCAATATGTAATGGTTTAGTGCTGAATGACGTAATTCCGTTTAAAGCGAACAAAAACATCTTTTTTCGTGAGTATTTGGTCTTTCCCGAAAATCTATCGTTCGCTGCATATCTAATGTCGTACTGCTTAAATCCCACCCAAGAAATTATGCCCCTTACAAATAAGAAGTTTTCGTTTATGTCTTTAAGAACATCTACAACAACCCTATCCAAAAGTCTGAAATCCGCCGCCCCTTTAGGTATAGTGGTATTCGATATCTTATTAATAAACTTATAAAATATACTTGATGTAAGTCTTTTAGATATTGGTAACTTAGGACTATCTTCTCTAATGGTATATATGACTTCGAATCCCTCTCTCCATTTTTGTATCATTTGATCTATTAATTCTACCGGATGTTGCAAGTCGCCATCCATCGATATTACACAATCACCTACTGCGTGATCAAATCCAGCTTTGAGAGCTTTCTGATGCCCAAAATTTCGTGAGAATGATATATATTTAATCTTATGGTCTTTAGCCGCCAATTCTTTTATATGCTGTAACGTCTTATCTGTACTACCATCATCAACAAATAATAATTCATAGTCTTCATATTTTTCCAGTACGCGAATTAATTTATCCGCGAGCACAAGAACGTTCCCTTCCTCATTGAAACATGGAATAACAACCGAGATTGTAAAATTACTCATAATTGTCCTCGCATAGTCCTATTAGAGTCTGGCCGGTGGCAACCAGATTATATATTTGGTAAATAGAGTACATCCAGTACCAAAATAAAATAATAAGTTTCGAACCCCACCTATAATTCCGGACCAGGAAGAAAAGGATTCAAGAAAACACCAGGAATTCATGTCGCTAACGAATGCAAAGGAAGGTGTATTCAATGAATACCATATAGCCGGCAGCGACATCACGATCAACACAAAGTAGATAACAGCCGGAATCAATCTTTTATGTCGCATTTCGAATCTCCAATTCTGTTAGTGGTATGTTTCCATGCTTCTAATTCTTAGACACAATATCAGGTCTGGAAGTGCTTACCGATCTTGGCATTTTCAAGTAGCAGAAAATGTATTACCTGAGCCAATTTATGGCTTTTTTGGCGTCACCGTAAAACAGCTTCCGGTCAGCCATATAGACTTTTCGACGTGCCCAGGCACGACGAAGAATGTTGCCAATAGAAGTATTGTGCTTGTGAAAAGAACTCATCATAAATTCTGCTGTCTGCATAAACTCTTCGTATTGCATGTTGAGCACTCTTTTGCGGGAGTCTTTGAAGAAATAGTCTTTGGGGTTGACCTCGAAGAAATGCTGCAAGGACACATTTGGATTGACCAAGCCGGTTTGCACACCCTGGTTCCAAAGTTTAGTATTGGGATAAGGGGCGTACAGTCCAAGTCCGGCGTAGTAAGGATTGAGCTCTTTCATAAACTGGTAGGTTTTCAACATATCCTCTTCGGTTTCGTCTGGCAAGCCGTACATAAAATAAGCGCTCCAGAATATCCCGTGTTTATTCAGCATCCTGGCGACTTTTCTTGCCTGCTCGAAGGTTATGCCCTTGTTAATGTCCTTGAGTATCTTTTCACTGCCGGTTTCGATACCAACCTTTATGGTGTTGCAGCCTGCTCGTATCATAATATCAATTAGCTCATCGTCGATAAGGTTTACGCGCGTCGTGCAGTCCCAGTTGATATTCATTTTTTCATTGATGAGCCGCTGGCATATTTCTATCGTGCGTTTTTTGTTAACTGTGAAGGAATCATCCTTGATGGCAAATTGTCGTGTGCCGTAGGTGTTTTTGACTATTCTTATCTCTTCCAATACCTTCTCAATGCTCCTGAATCTGACGTTTCTTGTATGTGAGCAAAAGGCACAATTGAAGGGACAGCCTCTGGAGGTCATTATCACGCCCATATCTTCTGAGCTGTAATTTAATGGGTGCATCAGCAGGTCCCTGGCAGGGAGGGGATAGCGGTCAAGATTGTCAGGTGGGGTTGTTTTTCTGTTGTAGACACATTGGCCATTGTTTTTGTATGACAGCCCCTCTATCAAGCTAAAATCAGCACTATTGGCCTCGATGGCATTAAGCAACTTGACGGCGCTATCCTCTGCTTCGCCGCCGAGGTTGAAGTTTATGTGAGGGCTTTTGAGGGAAATCTCTGGCCAGTCGTAGGCGTGGGGGCCCCCCACAACGACGGGGCAGATCGGATCGTATTGCTTTACAATCTCGGCTACCCTGATGACCGAACCGAACTTCATAGTCATTGCTGTGATGCCCACTAGTTGAGGTTTGAAGTCCTCCAGTACTCTGGTTATCTCCTTCCATATCCAGTGGTTGTTGTTTTTCAGGCCTTGTGTATATAGGTTAAGCCTTTTGTATTCTTCGCTGAAGTGAAGATTGGTACCCTTTTGTAAGACGTCGATATCAAATATGACCACATCGTGCCCGTGTTGGCGCAGGACCGCTGCCACATTGGCCAGCCCCAGCGGGAAATAAAAACGGACGTAGCTGGTAAAGATCTGATACGGAGGATCAATCAGTAATATCCGCATTGCCAAATAAAAGCTCCTCAACTATACTGCAGACAATGTGTCCGGTTAGGATATGTACCTCTTGGATTCTGGGGGTGCTTTGCGAAGGAACGTGAATCAAGTAGTCTGCAAGCTCTTTTACTTTACCGCCGGTTTTGCCGACAAATCCGACCGTAATCATCTGTTTCTTTTTGGCTTCTTCCATGGCAAGTACCACATTGGGCGAGTCGCCGCCGGCACTTATCACAATCAGTACATCGCCTTTTCGTCCTAACCCCTGGACCTGCTTGGCAAAAACTGTCTCGTAGCCAAAGTCATTGGCGATGGCGGTCAGGGACGATGTGTTTGTTGTCAGGGCTATAGCTGGTAAAGAGTCTCTATCATAGTTGAACCTGCCTGCCAGTTCTGCGGCGATGTGCTGGGCGTCGGCTGCGCTGCCGCCGTTTCCACAAAGCAGGATTTTGTTGCCACACTTCAGTGCATCTGTCAACAGGTGAGAAATCTCTATCAGATTCGGCACATCTGCTAGCAGGTACTCCTTGAGTTTGAGGTTTTCCTTGATTTGTGCGACGACGAAATTTTGTTTTTTGGTCATTTAACCGTTCCTTTTCTCAAAGCTGCTGCGAGCTTTTTGCCACCTTGTTTGGAGACGACCTCTTTGAGAGGTATTTTTTTCTCTGTAATTTGAGCAAGTGACTTGTGAGCATCGTTTATGAACTGGACGACTGTTTCCGTTGTTCGTGCAGATGTTAAACAATCGGCAATCACATGTGGCGGAATGGTCAGGACGTGGGCACCGCATTGAGACCAGAATTCCACGTTCTCGCGGCTCCTTACCGAACCAACGATAATTTCTACTCCCTCGTATTTGTAGAAATCGAGCCATTGGCGGACCTTCTTTATTACCGCTGCCGCCTGCTCGATTCCATGCTCCTCAGAAATTCGCCCGCCAAATATGCTGATGAAGTTTGGACCTTTCGTCTGCGAGCTTTTGCTCGGTCCCGCAACAATCGCCTTGGCGGTAAGGATCGCCTGGTTGAATGTAGTAATAGCAGTAATGTTAACTTTTACTGCCTCATTGACCAGCCTATAAACAGCCGGAAGGAGAGACCTGCCTTCTGTATCGGTGACGGTAACCTTGACGACGATGTTTTTGGCCCACCGGCTGTATTCTCTCGCCTGCGCTACGATTTGTTCTACTGCGTCTGTTGCGACCTCGACACTCACCGGCCGTGGCGAAATCAACTTGGCTATTTCAACCGTTCTTTTCTTGATTGCCTCTGGGCTACCTGTTACCCCGCACTTGAAGTATATCGTCGGGTTGGTTGTTACGCCGTCGCAGAGACCCCAGGAAAGATACTTCTGTATCTCTGCTAAATCAGCACTGTCGATAAATATTTTCATTTTTGTGACTCCTTTTTTATTATGTATTTGGCTGCCTCCAGTAAACTCGGCAAAATTACATCAGGCTGGATATTCCAGTCGTCCATCAGTCTGCATTGCTGGCACTTCATTTTGCCCATCAGGATGGTTTTGCAACCGGCTCTGCTGCCTGCCTCGATATCCGCCAGTTCGTCGCCAATCATATATGAGCTTTTAAGGTCGATGTTGAGTCGCTTTGCGGCCTGCAGGAGCAATCCTGGCTTTGGTTTTCGGCAGTTACACACCTTCCTGTATCTTTTATTGCTGCCATTCGGGTCATGCGGGCAGTAGTAAACAGCGTCCAGGTGCGCTTTTTTTCTGGTCAATGCCCGCTTCATCTTTGCGTCTGTAGCAACGAGCGTTTTTTTGGTGAAGTGGTTCCTCGCAATGCCGGGCTGATTCGATACAATAACAGTTTTGAAATTCAGACTGTTAAAGATACAAACCGCCTCTGCGGCACCGGGCAGCAGTCGAAATTGCCTTACCGTAAATGGCGAGTCAATCCGTCCTATATCCCTGTAGTAGATAAGCTCGTTGACTACGCCATCGCGGTCTAAAAATATCGCCCTATTTTTACTGTTTCTGTCAGCCATTTCAGATATTGACTATGACCTTCACGCCTTCGGTATCAAAGTCATAGTCCATTTCCCTGAGCCCCTCGGCCTTCATAGCACTCCTGATTCCGTTTCTGGCATCAGCCGGGCAATAGAGTGCCAGGAAACCACCACCGCCGGCGCCCATTATCTTACCGCCAAGAGCGCCGTTTTCCTTTGCTATTCTGTACCAGCGGTCTATGTCCGAGCTGCTTATTTTTGACGAGCGTTTTTTCTTGTTTTCCCAGTGTGTGTGCAGCAGATGTCCGAACTTATCGAGGTCACCCTCTTCGAGGGCCCGCTTTATCTCCAGCCCGATTTCCTTGGTCCTGTGCAGACTATTCACAACATTCTGGACATTGTCTTCGGTATTTTTGATCTGCTCTTTTTGGATTGCAAAGCTCTCACGGGAGATATTGGTATAGAACAGCAATAAATTAGATTTGAGCTCTTTTAGGACATATGGGTTGATATTAATGGGGATGACGTTAACTTTGTCGTCTGTAGAAAAACTCAGGCAAACCACACCTCCTAAGGCGGCAAGATACTGGTCCTGTTTGCCGGTGGCCATCTTGGCCCTGTCTATTTCGATTTCACAGGCCTGCTGTGCGATGGTTAGCGGATTTACCTGCTGGCGATTGAATGTGTGAAGGGCGGCCAGCAGAGCCACGGTGAAGCTGCCTGATGAGCCTAGGCCGGTCCCTGTAGGGGCGTCGGCCATTGTCGCAATCTCAATCCCACCGTCTATCTGCGTAAATTTTAGCGATTCCCTGAATACAGCGTGCCTTATTTGCGTTGTGCTCTGGGCCTTTTCACTTTCAGAGTATTTGATCCTGATTAAGTTGTCGACAGTGGTTCTATTAACTAAGACGTACACATATTTATTGATAGCGACGCTGATGAGGAACCCCCCGTACTTAGAGTAGTACGATGGTATGTCCGTTCCGCCGCCGCCCAACGGGATTCGCAAGGGTGCTCTGGTTAAGATTATCATTGTCTGGACTCCAGCAGCTTCTTGAAATCCTTCAGTCCACCGACAGAACCTATCTCATAAAACCGCTGCCCTGTCTCAAAGACCAGCAACTGTCCCTTCGTTGCAAGCTCTGTGAATACGTCGTCGAGCGGCATCTCGGTGTTGTTCGGAATCAGCTTCATAACGCCTTTCTTGAATACATACAATCCTGCGTCGATGTATACCGTCTCTGGTGTTTTGGCCTTCCTGCTATATAACCTGACGAGCCCATCCTCGACAACAACATTGCTGCTGTCGTAACGGTCGTGGTTTTTATAAACGACCATCACGGCCATTTTACTTGCTTGGCTGAAAAATTCAATGATTTCATCGTAGTCCAGCATCAGATAGGAATCGCCATTCATTGTGAGGAATTCGCTGCCGAGAAGCGATTCGGCGTTTTTGAGCGCTCCGGCGGTACCCAGCGGCTTTTTTTCCTCACTATATTGAAGGCTCATACCGAACTGCCTACCGTCCCCAAAGTATCTTTTTATCTGGTCACCCAAGTATCCAATACAGAGTACCACCTCTGTGATATTGTGCCTTTTTAGTAGTTGCAGTTGGTGCCAGAGAAAAGGCTTTCCATTGATTGGAATCATCGACTTTGGCCGGTCTGCAGCAACACAGCGCATCCTTGTTCCGAGGCCACCTGCTAAAATCGCTATCTTCATTCTTTCGCGGTTACAGCTACCTGTGTATGAGCCGGTATTGTGCTGTTAGGTCGTCCTCTTCAATTTTTTCCATCAGCAACTTAAAGTTACTTCTATTTCTGAGCTCTTCGATCGCTTTTGCTACTCCGGAAGCAAAGCAGTCATGGATAACTATGATTTCGCCCCCCTTGGCCATCGAAGACAACTGCAATAAAACATCTTTTGTTACCTCGTAAACATCGGTATCGACAAACGCTACCGAAAAGCCGCTGTTTCCGTTGGTCTTAAGGGTATCTCTCGCATCTCCGATGATTAAATCCACACAGTTTCTACAACCGTAGGTTTTTAAGTTTCTTTCAAATTCATCAACGCTTGCCGAGAACATACCCTGCTGGAAACCCTTATCTAAGTGCGGATCGGCACTCGGAAGTCCGGTGAAAAGTTCAAAAGATTTGACGCGTTTGCCCACTTTTTTTGCGGCAAGTGACAGCACGCACGTCGACAATCCTTTGTAAGCTCCTATTTCAATTATATCACCAGTGTGGTTGCGGTTGGAAGTCACGGCGCGATAAAGCAGCACAGCCGTCCTCCATGAAATAAGCCCTTCGACGTGATTTACAATCTGATGTATCCGAGGGTGGCGCAGAGTATCAAGCACATATCGACAGGCCCTTCTGGGCCTTTTTATGCCTTTAAGGACAAGCATGGCTATATTGCGTGTCTGTTTAACAGATGGATTCACGGCTAACCTGTTCAAAGAGTTTTAGCGTTTCGATAGCTGTTTTTCGCCAAGAGAATTGTGCAGCCCTTTGCAGCCCCTTTTGGATCAGGGTCTTTTTGAATTCTTCGTCGCACAGGGTCTTATTGATGACATCGGCCATTTGCTGCACATCGTAAGGGCAAAAAAGCGCCGCTGCATCGCCGACCACCTCGCGGATTGGAGCAATATCAGAAGTTGCCACTGGGCATCCGCAGACCATGGCCTCTAATGGTGTAACCCCTAAGCCCTCGAAAAACGATGGGAGCACAAAAAGGCCGGCCAGACAGTACAGACATTGCAGGTCCTCATCGGGGATATAGCCTGTTATCTTGACACTACCGTTTAATTTGAGTTTATCAATAAGATTAGTCATTTTGGAACCCTGTCTCAGCACCATTCCTGTCAGTATGAGCTGGTGATTGAGCCGGTATCTATTTTTTAGAAGGTAAAAGGCCCTCAGCAGCCCTTCGATATTCTTTTGGGGGTTGAATGTCGCAACGCACAGAATAAAGTTGTCTTCGAGGTTATATTTTTTCCTTATCGTCTCTATTAGCTGTTTGTTGTCTATTCTGGCGTGTTTTTCATCCGGCAGGCCGGATGTGTAAATCACGGAAATTTTTTCCTCCGGAACCCTTAGGAAGTTAACGATATCTCCTTTTGTGTTTTCTGAGACGGTGATTATTCTGTCGGCCTTTCTAGCTGACAGCAGCAATAGGGTTCGAAGGTAAATCAACTGTGCCTTCGGATAGTTTTCAGGGTATCTCCGACTCATCATATCGTGAATAACAACCACATATCTGCAATTCGAAAGTTTTAGCATCGGTGACACATATACGGGGGAAAAAAGCACATCGAGCTTGTATCTGCTTACATAAAAGGGCAGTATCGTCTGCTCCCATAAAACACGCAGCGGTTTGTACCTGGCTGAAAAGCCGCATTTGACTTCAGAGAAATTATCCTGTGCGATATTAAAGGTCCCTGCGTTTTCTGAATTTGTGAAGATAAAGTATTGGTTCTCTCTGTCGATTTGCGACAGGCTCTCAAGCAGGTTACGCACATAATGTTCTGTCCCGCCGTGTTTATTCGGCACTAAAAACAGACTGTTGATTCCTATTCGCATATTTTTTATCGGCTAAAGGCCGGGATTCGCCAGAGAAATACTCATTTGCTTGTCGACAGCCAGCAGCAGGCCGAGAAAGGCGTAGAATATAGGGAACATAAGGTGACACGGAAAGTACAGACTCAATATCCAGATTGTTGTATTGCACGCAAGAACGCACAACGCAATCCAGCGGTCCGCAGGCTCGCATTTCAGTGCCTTTGCGTATATGCCTTTGAATAACTTGTAGAAAAACAGCATAAAC
Source organism: uncultured Pirellulales bacterium (assembly GCA_964568985.1). Lineage (GTDB taxonomy): Bacteria > Planctomycetota > Phycisphaerae > Sedimentisphaerales > Anaerobacaceae > CAZBWE01. The sequence continues at coordinate 8,961 of CAZMSP010000009.1, read as the reverse complement.
AGCAGAAAACCCGATACGCCTGTTTCAACAAGGATGTTCAGATATGTGGACACCAGCTGCTCGATGACGTGTGTTTTCTGCATCACTTTCGACGCTTCGAATCCGTAGAATGGAAAATTGCCAAGACCGACTCCCAAAAGAAAGTTGCGGGGAATTAATTGCAACGCTACTACAACCTGACTTGTCTCACTGTAGTCTTTAGAGAAAATCATATCGGAAGTAGAAATACGCTTCATATACAACCCGAAAAAGGCCTCGAACTTCCAGGCCAGTGCCAGCAGCACCACACAGACAACAGCAAACAAGGGAAACATCCTAAGTATATTGGACCTGTAAAGTTTTCCCAGGAGCCAGATTGCTACGATAAGAGACGGGACAAACAGGATGGGAACCGAGCGTGTCAGTGTAAGAACAAGGTTTATTATAAATAGAGTGGCGCTCAGACCAAAAAGGATTTTCCCTCTTCTGTTGCTCCTGGCAAAGAAAAATATAGCGACAACAATACCGATTGCCAAGTAAAAAGCGTGGTATTTTGGTTCGAGTGACATGGCGTTTATGCGATGGAATCCCTGAATATTAAAGGAATGCAGCCATACCCCTCTGGCCGGGTCGTAGACTCTGACGGGTATTATGCCTAACTCGAAATGGTCAGAGATAAACTGAAATACCCCGAACCCCGCTGATATTAGAACGCCGGCAAAAAAAGCTCTGAGGCAATTGACAATCTTTTCTTTCTTGCTGGCTACATTTGCGACCATAATCACAATGAGCACTAAGGAAACCAGTTTCAAAAAAACCAGGAAACATCTGATGTTCGGTGCCCTTAGTGAGCCGACAAAACAAGGCGGAAAGTCAAGGACCTTACGGTAATTCCACAAAATTCCGATGAGAGCAATCAGCACAAAGCAGAAAAGGTATCTTAGGTTTCTGTGAATGCGAATCTTGCCTCGTGTTGCGAGGACCTTAAAAACGTAGGAAAAGAAAGTAATCACCAGAAATAAATGTACAGCGGTCAAGGTAAAACCGATGTCAAAACACAATAGGCCCATCGGGAAAGAGAACAGCACCGCATACAACCCCAAAGTGGCATCCAGAGCAACCAGAATCACCATCGGTACCGCTGCCAACACTGCATAGTACCACAGGTTATTTGCGGCCGCTAGCAAAGTAGAAACTACAGACAGGATAATCGCAGCTAAAATCCACGGCCGACTATTGCCGGTAAGTTCGGACATAAGAGAAATTTTCCTCTCTGGATGAAATCAATTACGAACTTGCCAAACAGGAGCGATCTGATTGGATAACTTGGTTGTATGCCAGTGGCAAATTCGATGTCGGTTGTTACTCGCAAGATACATATCCCCGCGAAGGGAAGACAAAAAGTAAACAGCGAAAGCAGGATGTTATTTAAACGACAGGTCATTGGTCTGATTCACGCACTTGTTTATACTGACAAAAAAACGAGTTTGTACGGCATTCCTGGCGGTGCTCGTACGGTATCAACCGTCCGTCTTTCAATCTGTATATGTCATAGCCTATACCCCTGAGGTGATTAAATAGCTCATCAGGACTATATCCCATCCGCCGCGTCATATGCTCATTCACTTCCATCAAAATCAATGGATGGTATTTTTGCAGAAGATGCCTAGCTCCTTTTAAAACCTGACACTCCGCTCCTTCTACATCAATCTTTATGAAAGCACAGGAATTCAGATGTAAAAGCGTCTCGTCAAGACGGTCCAGCGATTCAATCCTGACCGGTTCAACAGAATAGATGTTCGCATCCTGTGAAGTTCCCAGATGGGAAAGGCCGAGATTGGGTACGCCCCAGGAGTCCGCAATAACCGTTATGGGAAGTGTTGCGGATGTTTCTCCAAGGCCGAGATTATAAATCTGTACATTATCAAGTTTCAGCTTATCCTTTATTGCTTTGAGCAATTGATACGTATATTTGACCGGCTCAAAGGCGATCACAGCGCCCTGTGGCCCTGTGATATTGGATAATTCATAGCAGTATTGCCCTACATTTGCGCCGACATCAATACAGATGGAACCCGCCTTCAGATAGCTACGAAGAAACGCCATGTTTTCAGATTCATACCAAACTCGTCGAAGCTTTCTGACCCAATAATTCGTCTGGATTTGCAGATAGCACCTGGGGCCCAGTATTTTCCATAACAGGTACTTCAGGATTGCCATTGCCGTGATTTTCCAAGATTGCCGGAAACAAAATCCCATCGACATTAGACTTTTCGGAAATATGGCAAGACTAGTGCTTTACCGTGAGCAAGTTTGCTATTTCAGTTTTTACAATATCCACTGAAATCGAATTAATATTTAGATTTGAGCTATACCTGTATTTTTCTTTTAGCTCACTCATTTTATCTAAGTCTCTCGATATTATATCTGGGAAGATATAGTACACCCCGTCATATATCGACGGTGGATATGGCGCATATCTTCCAAAATGGTTCCCATTAGATATACACAGAATTTTTTTGTTCAAAGCCACTCCGAGGTGAACGATACCCGTTTCATTTGCTACTATTAAGTCGCTGTCTTGTATAATTCTGATGACCTTTAGAAAACTGACCTTGCCTACCATATTTATCATATTGTCTACATTAAAACAAGACAACATCTGCCTTGCTATATCTTGGTCTTTCGGCCCCCCGATGAGCACACTTTTGTATGAGAAGCGGCGCCACAGGAAATTAGCGATCTCAGCGAAGTTCTTCGGACTCCACTCTCTGAGTTTTGAGCTTGCCCCTGGGACTATAACTGCATACCGTTTTTCTTTGACGGGATTTTCAATAGAAAGTAATGGAAGCTGGGGTTTACTCACCGGTAGTTTCCTGCGATAAAGATCCTCAAAAAAAATTCTGTATCTCTCAAATTCAAAAATATTTTCTTCAGGGGTGTTCATTAACTGCGTGTAATACCTATCACTCGTTAATCGTTTAAAAAAAGAAAACCGGGATTTTTCGCATTTACTCCCTATTTTTCGCTTGGCTACCACATTTTTTATTATCTGGTCTCCCATGAAAAAACTTCTGGAGTAACATGGGTGCAATGCGATACTATATGTATATGCTCTTGCTTTTTTGAGAATAGAAAATCTATATGACGGACTGCTTATAAATTTATCTACGTCAATCCATATAAATTCATTTATATATGATTTATCAAAATATTCGCTTAATTCCTTCCAAATAGTATTTCCGCAAAGTACTATCTTAAACTCATTATATTCTTCTTTCACATACTGTAAAAAGTTCCTGAATAGAATATAGTCCCCAATAGTATAAAGATTCACAATTAAGACGGTTTTTTGAGTTTTTGGTCTGGTAGTAAAAGGAATAAATATATCCATAATACTTGTTACAATAAGCAGGAAGATTTTTTGAAAGACTGCGAATACCACTAGGTTTCCCCTTCGTTCAGCAGAAATCTTTTAAGAGTTGATGTCCTCTTGATTCTACCTTGCTACTAAACACCAGATAATTATTATTGAACCTTTCGGACTATATATTTTATTCTTTGCAAATAGCTATGAAGTTACTATAGTTTCCCACATTTTTGTCGCTAAAGCATGAGGCTTGTTTTGTTTGATAAATATCCCCTATTGTTGTTTGTCGGACTATTTCCCAAGCTCTCTGAGGCAGTAATTTTTTAACAATCTTTTTAATTCTTGGTTGATGATAATGTCCGTATAGTTTTACGTTCCCAAAGTATTTTTTTAACAAATTCTTAAAATCATCCAACTCAAATTCGGTAACATGAAAAGGATTTAGCGGTTTTTCAGAATCGGGACTATGATATTTTTTGTTAGGCGTAGAAATTATCAAAATTCCATCATCCTTTAACACGCGCCGTATCTCTTTTAAGTATTGGAAATAAGCAGCTATATGTTCAATTACCTCGAAAGATACTACTGTATCAAACTCTTTCTCTTTTAAGAAATTTAGATGTGTGGCATCGCCTACAGAAAATTTGATATTTTCTCTCTTATAATGTTGTCTGGCATAATTTATTGCTTCATCAGATATATCTACTCCAATAACTTCTGATGCTTTAGAAGCAATTAAATCTGCTCCATAACCGGTGCCACACCCTATGTCTAATACCTTTTTAGTGCGAACGTATTGTAGGGCAAATTCATAATGGGCTAAATGTACCTTTTCCAAGAATTTCCCTGATTTACCTAAAATACATCTTTCGCCTGTAACCTTCATAGTTTTATTTCTTCTTTCAAAACTTTTTGTGTATTTTGCCAGATCAAATATAGGGTGGTAATCGCTGTTGCAGTTAGTACCGCCCAGGAAACTGCTTCCACAGATATATTATGCCAAATAAAAACGATAGTTAATACTATTAGAGCACTCACGCCAGATACAATAATGTGAGCCGTCAGGATATAACGAACCATCCCCAAACCCAACAGCATGTAATATGCAGGAATACCCAACAAGCTGAGAAAGGTAGCTATCAACATAATTCTAAATGCGATAGGCAATTCATCAACAAACTTCTGTCGCAACCAAAACTTCAGCAAAGGTGTGAGAAATATAATTATTGTGGTGTACATGGGGATGCCGAAAACAAAAATAAGCCTCATGGCACGACGATATATCTGTGAAATCCTGTCCTTAGCATATCTTGTCATATTTCCACTAATCCGGCTGACTTCCGGCATCATTGCTTTAAGACCCGCCTCAACCAAACCTCTGATCTGTGTGCCCCCTTTGAATGCAATCTCATAAACTGGTATTGTAGAAACCCCCGCATATCGAGAGAGCATCAGCTTATTAAAAGGATCAAACAACATGCTTATAAGTGAGCCTCCGAACACGCCTCCGCCGAAGCGCAGAAGGCGACCGCAGCGTTGGGTATCCAGGTTGTCCATCCGCAGAAGGTGAATGGGAGCTATACGCCAAATGCAAACAAAACTCGCTATATGGATAACCAGATACGAAAGGATACTGCCAATAAGCAGGCTTTTAACACCAAAACCTGTGCTCAGCAACAAACCGGCAACCGCCACGCTTATACCTCGGCCGAGTGACTGGATGTAATTTGTCAAATCCATCCGCCCAAGTCCTGATAGTGTTGCTTCAAAGACCTGAACCATAAACACATAAATGCTCAAAACACCGATATAGGGCAATAACCATAACACCATATTTGCATTTTCATCACTCAATTTGAACGCAGCAACGATTTGGGTTTTCAAAGCCAATATTACTATCAGAGCAACTGTGCCGCTGATACACAGTAACGCCAAGGCCGTCGTAACATAATGTTGAATTCCCTCAATATCACCACGGCCATACTCTTCAGCCACAAGTTTCATAACCGCTTGGCCCATACCGAGGTTGCCTAATCGAGCAAATGTCAATACTGTAGCCAGGACGAGCCAGACACCATACTTTTCGTAACCGAGAAAATGCAAGTATATTGGATACGCGACAGCCATCACCACTGTGTTGATAACCGTCGTCACCATCCCTGATGCCATGTTGATGCGGAGTTGGCTGGAGAAAAGTCTTTTGATCATCAGATTTTCGCCACTCAGAATTTTGCAAAAAAAACACCGAAGGCACGGAGATATACCTTTCTCTGCACCCTCGGTATTAAATCTTACGGTACCACCATAGCGGTATTGCTGGGTTCTCCTTCACCGGCCTTGTTGACGGCGATGATGCGGTATTCCAACATTTTTACAGCCATTCATTAAATTTTAAACGGTCAATCATAAATATTCTTACACTCCGTCCCTGTGGGTTGCAGTCAGATATCTTTGAAAGAACCACACAAAGCGAGAAGCAGTTGCAACCCTTAAATACTCTGCTTTCATCAATAGCTAACAAGAAAAATGAGTCAGTTTTGTTTATTTATCAATAAACCGCCTACGAAGCTTGGCCCTGACTTTTTTTAAGACCTTCTAATAAGAAGGATGTAAATACCGATATCATTAATGCTATCGCGAATACAGCAGCACTTTTCTTAACCGTTCCCTTAGCAACAGGATAAACCTTTGGCTTCTCTACGAGCGGCATAACATTCGCTATCTTATTTTCTATCCTTTTGATATAAGCCTTCAAATAATCCAACAGTTCCTGGTCTTTGTACTCTTCCAATGTATTGCTTAAAAACGAATGGAACTGCTCAAGCGTGCAGTAAGAAGGCATTACCTTCTTCATATAGCTGAAGAACTTTTCATTCAAGCTGAGCAAATCTGCGTAATAGGCGTACATTTCTTTGTTGGCCCTGATTTGCTCTTCGAGATTAATTATCTGTGTCTCTGCTGCCTGTATTTGGTATGGTAACGGCAAATAGGCACTGTTGCCCCCAACATTATTAAACTGCAGGACGATGTCACTTGGTAATTTGTCTAAGCCTTCAGAACCAGAATTCTTCAGCTTCTCCAAAGTAGATTTTTTCCTTTCTAACTCAAGGTTTAACGTGTATCTTGCTTCTTCGATAGCAGCCATCTTTTCCTTAAGGTTCATAATCTTGTTATTCAGTTCCTCTCTTTCTGAATATAGGGGTATGATTCGTTCGAAGTTTTTTCTACAAACCGAGGCTATTTCCCGTATATTTTCTCCAGATTTTGCCCACACACGCATAACTAAAAGAGTCCCCCTCGCTTGCTGCAACTTCTGCAGTTCCTCGAAATCCTTAGCATCTGAGGGTTCTATAGCCTCAAAATATGATGGTGAAATCTCGAAGGAAACAAACCCTTTTAAGCCCTCATTAGTTCCGACCTCTGCTATTCTTTTGGCATATTTGTTAAAACCAATTGCTTGCAGTTTTCCGACAAGTTTTTCCAGATTCTCCGTGCTATAAAACGTATCCTCAAGCACTTTGAAGGTCTTTTCATCCAGCCCCATGTTATAAGTGTAGGTAATTTTATAATCTCTTGGCCAAAGAAATAAGACCAATCCTACCACTAAAGCCGGTACCACAGAGGCTAAGGAAATGAACCACTTTCGTTTCCAGAGAACTCGGAAATAATCAATCAGATATATCTCATCTTCGTAGATGTTCGTTTCTCCCTGGACATTCTTTGAAATTGGCTGGCTGTTCAGAGCGTCATTTTGTGAACCTTCCATGGCTTCAATCCCCTGCCTGAGTTATAAAATACCCCACATATCATCAAGGATGTAAACGGCACACGAACTTTTGTCCTGAGGCCGATTTATTCCCTGACAGTTTGGGTTAGAATAATACCAACGCCACAGCCATAAAACAAGTTTTTTTATGGCAAATGAGTAACAATTTTTACAACTGGATAAATGTCCCTCAAGCCACTCTAAATCCTTGTACCGCACAATGACATATATTAAACTGCTTCTTTCATCAATTGTAAGCATTTTTTACCTTGCCAAGGCCCTTCTAACTATACCGCAGTCTGAACCTGCTTTAAATATGGTTTTGGTATGTAAGTTGTAGTAATGGAGCGTCTTATAATTTTCTATCCAATTTTCGATAGCTTATTGCTTCTGCGATATGTTCAGGTGCAATGTTTTCAGTTCCGGCTAAATCGGCTATGGTTCGAGCAACTTTGCAGATTTTATCGTGGGCACGCGCGCTCAAACCAAACTCGGTCATCGCCTGCTTCAGCATCATCTCACAAGGCTGGTCGAGCTCACAGAACTTTCGGACCTGCTTGTGGGTCATCCTCGCATTAGTCATTGCCTTGTTGTTGAATCGTTTTGCCTGGAAATCTCTGGCAATAACTGCGTTTTGCCTCATCGTGGCTGAGTCAAGCTGACTGGATTTTGAGCGAAGCTTGCTGAAGGTTATCGCAGGGACATCGATATGAATGTCAATTCTGTCCACCAATGGCCCGGATATCTTTGAAAGATATCGCTCGATTTGTCCCGGTGTACATCTGCACCTTCTCGCATCCGTGCCGAAGTAGCCACACGGACAGGGATTCATTGCTGCAACTAACATAAATTGAGCGGGGAATCTGATAGTTTTTTTGGCGCGTGAGACCGTAACAAAACCATCCTCCAGCGGCTGACGAATCATTTCTAAAATGTGCCTTGGAAATTCGGCAAATTCATCAAGGAACATGATTCCGAAATGTGCCAGTGACAATTCTCCGGGACGGGGATTTGTTCCCCCTCCAACCAAAGCCGGACCACTTGCCGTGTGATGCGGCACACGTACAGGCCGAGTAGCCAACAGCGCCTTGTTCTTGTCCAAAAGACCGACCGACGAATATACACGAGTGGTCTGGAGAGATTCCTCCAGACTCAAAGGCGGCAGGATAGTTGCTAATCTCTGTGCCAGCATCGTCTTGCCTGCCCCCGGTGGGCCTATCATCATAATATTATGTCCGCCGGCAGCGGCTATGGTCAATGCCCGCTTGACACTTTCCTGACCTTTAACATCTGCAAAATCAACATCATAATTTGACGCTACGTTAAAAAGCTCCTCGACATCAACAGTAGTGGTCTCGAGCGGCAATTGACCGGAAAGAAAAGCGACCGCCTGAGCAAGCGAGCCAACACCATAAACTTCCATATCGGAAACGACAGCAGCTTCTTTGGCGTTGTCCAGAGGGACGATCATTCGATTAAAGCCGTTTGCAGCAGCGGTCATCGCCATACTCAATACACCATTGACCGGCCTGACTCTGCCATCTAATGCAAGTTCGCCAACTATCACGTAGTCTTTTAGAGCCGGGCTTGTAAAAACTCTGCTGCCAAGCAGCATCCCAATCGCTATGGGCAAGTCAAAGGCAGGTCCCGCCTTTTTGACATCGGCTGGGGCCAGATTGATTAGTGATTGGGTTTTTGGATACTTGTAACCGCAGTTAATAATTGCGCTTTTGACCCTCTCGATGCTTTCCTTTACCGCCGTATCGGGCAGCCCTACTATCAGAGACCTTTCAAATCCTCCACGGGCAACATCAACTTCAACCTCGCAGATTATCCCTTCAATCCC
>CAZMSP010000008.1:0-30540 GCA_964568985.1 uncultured Pirellulales bacterium | reverse complement strand
TTCAAGCGTCACCGTTACCCATCTGCACCCTGGACAGAGAGCGAATCGTCAAGACGTGGAATCCAGCGGCTGAGCGAACCTTCGGTTGGAGTGCACAAGAAGTCATCGGACGTAAATATCCTGCTATCCCTGAAGAGAAAATGGATGAAGCTGATGCCTTGTTCTCGCGTGCACTGGAAAGCGGATTAACTGAAGCGGAAGCAATTCGCCAGCGGAAAGATGGTTCCTTGATTGACGTCAGTATCTCAGCTGCTCCACTGTATGATAGTCGCGGTAATATTAATGGCACTATGGCGGTGATCACTGATATCACCGAGCGCAAAAAGGCCGAGCAAAAATTACGCAAGGACCAACAACAGCTTAGGTCTCTGGCTTCGCAATTGACGTTGGCCGAGGAGCGGGAGAGGTCTCGTATCGCTGCAGAGCTGCATGACGAAACCGCCCAGTCGGTAGGTATCTCCAAGATGAAGCTGGAGGAGCTTTGCAAATCCGTGCATGACGAAGGGCTTGAAAAGAAACTTGGGGAAATCTGTGTTTCGCTTGACCAGGCAATTAAAAATATACGGTCGTTGATATTTAAAGTCAGCTCTCCAATATTGGGGCAATTTGGTCTCGTGGAGGCGGTGCAGGATTGGCTTATAGAAGAAATCGAGAAAAAGCATGGAATCCAAATCGAATTTCAGGATGATGGTCAAAAAAAGCAACTGGATGACGATGCTTCCGCTCTTCTGTTCCGAAATGTGAGAGAACTACTTACTAACGTTGTCAAATATGCGCATGCAACCAAGGTAAAGGTTTCTATCCAGAAGTTTGGTGACAAGATTAAGGTTTGTGTTAAAGATAATGGGACAGGATTTGATATTGACAAAGTTGTGGACAAAGTAGTTAATAAAGGGGGATTTGGGCTTTTTAGTATTTGCCAGCGCCTGGAATATTTAGGTGGCCAGCTTGAGATTAAGTCCGAGCCGGGTCATGGGTGTACGGTTACTATGACAGCTCCATTAAAACAAGATGAAGCTCAAAGATAGGGAAAAAATTGATGCTGACTTATATAATTAGGGATGTCTGCAATGGCTAAATCCAAAAATGTCGAACCAGTACTTAGAAAAACAGGAATCGATGTGTTAGGTGATGTGCCCTGGGGCATACACTTTTGTCTGTTTTACAACTCTAAGCAGGATTTAATTGATATTCTGGTACCATACTTCAAAGCCGGATTAGAAAACAATGAACTTTGCATGTGGGTTACTTCAGAACCTCTTAAACAAAAAGATGCTGAAAACGCAATCAGAAAAGTTATTCCTGACTTCGATGAATGTTTAAAAAAAGGACAAATGGAAATTCTTTCCTATGATAAATGGTATCTCAAAGAAGGCAGATTCGATTGGCAGCGAGTCCTGCAAGGATGGATTGATAAACTCGATCGAGCGTTGTATATGGATTATGCAGGCATCAGAATATCGGGTAATACAACATGGATTGGAGGAGGGCTCTGGAAGGACTTTACCGATTATGAACACCACATAAACAAATCAATCGGTAAGTATCGGATTATCGCCCTTTGTGCTTACTGCCTCGAAAACTGTGGTCTTTCTGAAATCATAGATGTGGTTAACAACCATCAATTAGCTATTATTAAGCAACAAGGTAAGTGGACGTTGACTAAGAACGCGGAACGCAAACGGGCTGAGCAACGTGCTTTTGAATACCAAGAGCAGCTTAGGTCTCTGGCTTCGGAACTATCGCTGACCGACGAGCGTGAAAGGTACCGCATCGCTACAGAACTGCAGGAACGAATCAATCAGTCTCTGGCCATTTCAAAGATTAAATTAGATGCCCTTCGCCATACCATTTCCGGCAAAGAGCTTAACAAGGCATTAGATGAAATCTGCAGCTCACTTGGACAGGCGGTTGTAGAGGTACGTTCATTGGTATTTGATATGAGCTCGCCGATACTATATGAGTTGGGTTTTGAAACAGCTGTAGCAGATTGGCTTACTGTAGAAATCCGGCAAAAGCATGGTATTGCAACCGAGTTTGAGGATGATGGTCAAATCAAGCCCCTCGACGAAGATATTCGTCTCCTTTTGTTCAGAGATGCACGGGAGCTACTGGCAAATATCGTTAAGCATGCACAGGCGAAGGAGGTAAAAGTCTCTATCCGCAGAGTCAATGACCAGATGCATGTAATTGTTGAAGATAATGGTGTTGGGTTCGACCCTATTAAAATAGCGGCTGTAGCGACTAAAGAAGGAGGTTTTGGTCTTTTTAGCATTCGTCAGCACTGGAATCATTTAGGTGGCTATCTTAAGATTGAATCTAAGCCGGGTCACGGCTGCAGAGCTTCAATAATAGTGCCCCTCAAACGCTAATAATTATTTGAGAGACATATGAGTATACGAATTTTATTAGCTGATGACCACCCAATCTTGCGTCAAGGACTGCACTCTCTTTTTGAGAAAGAGCCGGACATTGAGATAGTTGGTGAAGCTGAGGATGGCCGAAAGACACTTGAGCTTGTGCGAGAACTGATACCGGATGTTATTGTTATGGACATATCTATGCCTAACCTGAACGGAATCGATGCTACGCACCAGATAGTTCACGAATTCCCGAAAGTCAAGGTTGTTGCACTATCAATACATTCCAACAAGGTCTTTGTCGCAGATATGCTTAGGGCTGGAGCGTCAGGATATGTTTTGAAGGAATGTCCTTTTAATGAGCTTCTTGAGGCAGTGCGGAAAGTAGCCACTGGCGATAAGTACCTTAGCTCCAAAATAGCTGGCGTAGTAGTCAGCGACTATGTAAGACACTTATTTGAGACCCCAGAGTCGCCGTTGGAAACACTCACAGAAAGGGAGCGTGAGGTGCTTCAGCTTATTAGTGAAGGAAAGAATACTAAGCAAATAGCATTAGAGCTGCATGTGAGTACTAAGACCATTGAGGCGAACCGGCGTAAAATTATGGAAAAGCTGGATGCCCATAGCATAGCTGAACTTGTAAAGACTGCTATCTTTGGGGGACTGGCTTCTCTTGAATTGTGAGCATTTCCGGGGTGATGAACACAGGTTCGTAAACACATCAGAACGACCTTACTATTATTAACACTGAGACTCGCTCGTTTCGCTAACTCATGGCTTATGACCGTGCCCAAAGCCCAAGAAGACCCTGTTGATATGCCAATTTTTTTAGATATAGTGTATTTTCTATTCAGAAATTGGGGGTTCGGTAGTCCTATATAGGATTTTAGCCGTCTGATAATAGGTTTTAGAAAGGCCATTTTCAGGAATATGCTACTTGCATTTTTTTGCGATTAAACCGATAAAATGTAACGAGTGTATGGCTTAATCTAACAAAAGTAATTAGGGGGTGCAAACGACAAGAAAAGCTATTATTAAAGTTCAAGCTATTCACTACCCTATGGGGGGCACCTCTCAAAAAAGGATTGTTGAAATTGCCTCGCCGAGGATTATTGGGAGCGGAAAACACCCATTATAATAGGCCGCTGATAATAATTGATATACTAATTTGAGATTGGTTTGCCCCCCTCTGCTATTTCTTTAAAACTTTGCTTTCGGTCCCCGCCAGAAGTCTTTTTATATTTTCACGATGCCGGATAATAACCATCAGCGGGATTGCTGTTGCCGCAATAAGTAACGGCCATAGATTGATAAAATCCCAGTTCGGTGTTAGTAATACCACCAGCAACAGCGCTGTTGGAAAAACAACAGAAGCAGCAATCGAGGCCAGAGACACATATCGCCATGTCAAAACAACAACCGCCCAGACTCCGAGAGCAACAAAGGCACACATTGTATAGTAAGGCCAGAGCCCCAGCGCTACACCAAGACTGGTTGCGACGCCCTTGCCGCCTCTAAATTTCAGGTATAAGGGGAAGATATGGCCCAAAATTGCCGCTATACCAACCGCCAGCCATAAACAAATAAAAAGAACCTGTTGTGCCTGCGATTGAGTTAATAAGCGCTTTGCAATAAACATCGTGGCGAGCATTGGTATAAGGCCTTTAAGCACATCAAGCAAAAAGCAAAAGGCAGCCCAATTTCTGCCCAAAGCGCGGGCGACATTGGTTGCACCGATATTGCCGGAACCGATACTGCGCAGGTCCTTTCCGTGGGCTTTGGCAATTATAAACCCAAACGGTATTGAGCCGAGTAAATACGCCCCGATGATAGCAATAGCAAAATTTATGTACATTACTTTAGGCCTTTCCTTTTCAATATAGATTCATAAAGAGACTCAAGCTGTCTGGCGACACGCTTAATGGAAATCTTTTCTGCAAGGTTATCAGCAGTTATTGAATCCTTTGCTTTTTGGATATTGCTTCTATCTGTGAAGTAGCTGACAGCTTCAGCCAATGCCGGGATATCCGTAGCTTCGTCAATGATTTTACCGTGCCGATTATTAGTAAATAAATCGATTGCACCGTTGAATCTCGTGGTTATCACCGGCTTATCTGCGGAAAGTGCTTCGAGAATAAATCGTGAACACGGGTCATAAAAGGTGGGCAAAATGGCAACATCGATAATTGACAGGATATTTTGGATGTGCTGAACAGATCCTAAGAAAAGGATTTGCTTATCAACACCCAGCTTCTTTGCCAAACTGATATATTTGTGAGCTCTGTCATTGCCGACAATTATTAAATATGTCTTATGAGTTAAACCATATTTTTCCGTTTTGTATTTCAGTGCCTTAATTGCTGCCGACAGTCCCTTCAACCTGAAATTATAAGCAGCGAATAAAAAGAGAATCGGATTGTCCGCTTCTTTGAGCCCAAGTCGGGTCAGTATTTGTGTGCGGAATCTTTCTGCCTGTTTTGCGTCTATTTTTTTGTTTATCTTCACGCCATTAAGTATAACAACAACGCGTTCGTCACTGACGGCGTAGTGTCGTTTGAACTGCCCGGCGACATAGTTCGAAAGCGCAACAATAACGGGCCCGCCCGGCTCTTTGCATAGTTGACGCTCAGCCCGCAAAAATGTTGTCCGGCGAAGATTGGCAAAAGCGGTGAGCCTTTTACAAAATGAAAGAAGCTTATTTTGGTAACTGGCGGCATTACGCACGATTAATTCTGTGTATGTACCGCCACGCGGCTGATAAATATCGGCAAAGTCAAAAGGTAAAACGCTGTGAATTATATCATATCGATTTTCTGACAAATGTTTTTTCAATTCTTTTTCAAAAACAAGAGGACTGACCCGCTTACCGAACGTGTCTTGGCATAGAATATGGATGTTTTTGGTGCTGGTCTGGCCTTTTGCAGCGAGGATATCGACTTCGAGACCAAGTCCAGATAGTGCCGGTGCCAGCTCAAAGACCGACCGTTCCGCTCCTCCGAGGGTTATATTTGCCCTTTCTATTATAATTGCTACTTTTTTCTGCATCACATAATTGTAACCGAATTTGGTCAGCCTGCAAAGGGAGCCATCCTGCCGTGCTTTTTATCGTGCCGTGCCATTCGCCTGGCTTTATTTATTACTTTGTGAATAAATACTTTATCTTTTGAAGTCAGCTTCTTATGGCCGGTGTAGTTAAGATAAAAACGCAGCCGGTCTGTGCTGGAAAAGTGCTTTGCTGGTGCTGAATAATGAACTTGCGAGATATCTTTTATCCGAAACCGCTGCCCGAAGACAAGCGGCTTAAATACCCGCGACAAATCTATCAGGTAGAATTTGCCGTTACCGCCGTAAAATATATGTGAAAAATAAAGGTCTCGATGGCGATAGTTTCTCTGGTGGAATTTTTTTATAAAGTTCGCTAATCGAGCTATAAACTTTCTTTTCAGTTTTAGTTTCTCAGCTTTATTTTTAGCCACAGATTTCACAGATTTTAATTCTTTATTTTTTATTTTCTCTGTGGCCTCTATGTCCTCTGTGGCCCATTTTTCTTGCGCATTTTGGCAGTTGAAAAACTCCGGCAACTTTCGCTCTAATGATTCGGCGTTTGGAATTTTTTCAGTTATGATAAAGCTTCTTTTCTCAAACAGCCCCCCCCACTGCTCTCCATAGCAGATAGTTTTTGGTGTGCGAATTGCTGCTGCTGCCAGTTGATTTGCCGGCTCTATATCAAAAGCTCCGCAGCTTACGCGTTTTCGTGCCCAGAGCCAGTTTCGAAGTTGGACTAAAATTGGTGGTGATTCATATCGCTTTAAGAACAGAGTCGTCGATGGCGGATTTATTTCAAACTTCAATCGGCTGCGATACGGGGCAAGATTACTTTTAACCAAATCTTTACCTGCATCAAATGAGAACACCGCATCGACAGACGTTAAGCCCAATTCGCCAAAAGCGGCCTTATAATCGGTGTCGATGAAGAAGAACTCCCTCGACATTGCTCGGGACAAGTTCGAGATTTCTTCGAATTCTTTTCGGGTGAAAATTTTAGGTTGTCTGCGATTATTTTCGAATAATTGTTTAGCAGCTTCACAAACCGTCTCCACCGTGATTGATTTCATACAAAGATGCTCTGATTTTTCACATTTTTTTCTTGCGCATGGGGCACAGGATACGTTGCCGATGATTTGAATCTCATTTTCGCAATCGGTTTCTGTCCAGGCCGGGTCATTTGGCCCGAAAAGAGTGATGACCTTTCGTCCCAGGGCGATGGCGATATGACGAGGCCCTGTGTCGTTGCTTATAACTAATACCGCGATAGAAAAAAGTGCCTTTATTTCACCGGGACTTAGCGGCTTTTCAGCTAAATTGATAAGTTTGTGTTTGCTCAAAGCGCAAATTTCTTTGGCGATTTGCCTCTCAAAAGGATGTGGTGACACAGATACGATAACCGTTGCGTTATAGTTTTCGCAGAGCCGGTCGGCTGTTTGTGCAAACCGTTCACTTGGCCAGCATTTACTTGGTCCGAATGCTCCTCCGGGCACGAGCACTACAACAGGTTTGTCGGCCTTGAAAGCTTCCGGCAGTTTGTTTTGCACGCTTTTGATGTCTTGTTCGTTGATAAGCAATTCAAGCTTTCTGTCGGATGTTTCAGCACCCAATCGGGATGCAATCGCAAGATAGTAATCGAGCATAGATACGGGTTTGAATCTTCCATTAGGCAGTTTCTGCGGCTCAAGTTTATCGGTTAGCAAAAAACCACGCCCGTCGCGGTCATAGCCGATACGCGATGGTATTCCTGCTAAGAATGTTGCCAGAGCACAAGAGAAAGAATTCTTCAAAAGAATTGCTTGCGTGAATTTGTACTTCTTTAGCTCTGTCACAATCGCAAGTAAATTTTTGTCTTTTTGCTCCAGCCATATATCGTTATAGCTGCAGGGCGAGAGAAACTGCCGAACCGCTGGTTTTGCAAAGAAAGAAATCCTGCTCGATTTGAAATGTTGACGAATGGCTTGCAAGGCCGGCGTGCACAAAATAGCATCACCCAGAGGGGAAGGAAGCCATACTAAAATCTCATCTCTTGAATCTCGCATAGCAGATGTGCGTTTATGTGCTTGCCCATCAACGCATCCTTATTTTCGCCTCTGCATTATGTAAAAGGTAAGTGACATCACTTGAAGAACCATAGCGAATCCAAGCGAGATAAAAACCGCATTATCCTGCCTGTTTGGGCCCATCAGAAACCATATAGTCAATAGCAGGCACAATAACACAATAACCTGCACAACACCGGCCATAAATCTTATCATCGAAAACTCACCAAACATATCGGCCCGCTGCATACTTTTTACATGGCTTAGGATACTTTCAAGTAATTGTTCAGTTCTATCATTGGAGATTTCTTGCTCTTCGGTGGCCCCCCTGCCTCTTGTCAGAGGCAAGAAGGGGGGTGGTTCTGTTGGCTCTGGTTGATTTGCTTGTCCATGGTGAGCAAAGTCCAACCGTTCTTCAAGCTGTAGCATCGGTGGTTCGACTTTGCTCACCACAGGTTGAGTCTGCTCTGTTGGCGTCGACTCCGTTTGGGATGCAGATCTGTCGGCCGAACGGTGATATTGTTTCACTATATTTACCGCCTCTTTTATGTTTATCGCCTTGTAGTCTGGCTTTGGCTCACCAGGTTTAGGTTGTTCGTAATGCAAAGGGCGATTTATCAGGATAGTTTTGCAGCCAGCTTGCAAACCAGCTTCAATATCCCGGCTGCTGTCGCCAATCGCCCAGGATTTTTCAAGGTCGATATCCATCTCTTCAGCGGCGGCCAGCAGCATTCCGGGACTTGGTTTTCTATAGTCGCTTTCTTCGCGGTATTTTGCTACAACACCTTCGGGATGATAGGGGCAGTAATAAATCTTATCTAAAAATGCCCCTTTTTCAGCGAGCAGCTGCTTTAAACGATTATGAATTTCACCGAGAACCTTCTCACTAACGATTCCGCGAGCCACGCCTGATTGATTAGACACGACGACCAGCTTATATCCCATAGCACCAAATTCGATAAGGGCCTCTGCGGCGCCATCCAGCAGTTTTACCTGCTTTGGGTTATTGATATAGCCGGGGTCTTCAATCAAAGTGCCGTCACGGTCCAGAAATATCGCTTTATCAGACATATTCAGAACCTGCTACTTCTTTAATTCTCCACAAAAGCTTTGTTCTACAAGCTTACTGATTATATGGTAAGCTAATTGATGAATCTCCTGACTGCGGGCGGTTGATTTGCTGTCGGCACAAAAACAAATATCTGCAATTTGCTGTAGTTTACTATTCACTCTGCCCGTAAAGGCCAACACGCAGGCTCCTTTTTCTTTAGCCAATTCAGCCGCCTTAATAACATTTGCTGAAGTACCGCTGGTAGAAATGCCCCAGAAAATGTCACCTTCCTTAACCAGCGCTTCGACCTGTCTGACAAATACATCCTCGTAGCTGTAATCGTTGGAAATCGACGTTATAACAGATGTATTGGTCGTTAGAGCAATTGCTGGAAGTGCCTTTCGTTCATTTTCGAATCTGCCTACAAGCTCACTGGCTATGTGTTGAGCGTCCGCTGCTGAGCCACCGTTGCCACAAATATAAACTCTGCCGCCCCGCTTTAGCGTTTTTTTTATCGCATCAGCTGCAGCGGCAATTGTCTCAATACCACTTACCTCAAGCTCAGCGAGAAGTTTCTTGTGCGTTTCTATCGCTTCTGTAATCTGTTTCTTAATACTCTCATCCATCAGGGCTCTCTTACCTATAGCACTGTCATTGCGAGGCCTGGAAGGCCGTGGCAATCTCACCTATTACTTTGTTCGCTGGAGCTTTTTTCCAGCGCCTTCATTTTTTCAATCGTTGCAGTTGAGCTTTTACCTTCAACAAGTGGCGCAAGAACTACTTTGCCGCCATAGGACTCAACAAATTCCCGTCCGACCACACCTTTATCTGTCCAGTCCTGTCCTTTTACTAATACATCCGGCTTTATCTTTTTTATTATGTTCGATGGCGTCGGCTCATCGAAAATAGTAATGTAGTCAACCGTATCCAGCGCAGCAAGGACAGCGCCCCTATCGTGCTGATTATTTATTGGCCGGTCTGGTCCTTTTATGCTTTTTACCGAGCTGTCGCTGTTTAAGCCGACAACTACTATATCTCCTTGTTGCTTGCAAAACCTCAAAAACTCAATATGTCCTCTATGGATGACATCAAAACAGCCGTTGGTGAAAACTATAATCTTTTTTTGCCTGCGTTGCCAGTTGAGCTCATCAGCCAATCGGTCGATTTCGCGTATCTTACCGATTATATCCTGATTTTGGCTGGTGATTTCGTTGACAACTTCTTCGATTGTCACTGTTGCTGTGCCGAATTTTTCCACTTCAATTCCACCGGTTATATTGGATAGCTGTACAGCCGTTTTATAATCGCAGCCCGAGGCCAAAGTTATCGCAAGCGTTGCCAGAACCATATCACCGGCCCCGCTAACGTCATAAACGCTGCGAGGCCGAGTCGGTATCAGCTCGCTTATCTTGCCTGTTTTCAGGTATGCACCTTCCTTATCGAGCGTAATCACTACGGCATCCAATCCCAGCTTCTCGGCAAGTTCCTCCGCCGCTCTGGCGGCATCGCTTTCTGTTTTTATCTCAAAACCCACAGTTGTAGAGGCCTCTTTACGGTTCGGAGCAATAACTGTGGCGCCGCTATATTTTGAATAGTCGCTGGTAAGTGAGGGGTCAACGAGAACCTTCTTGTTGGCTTGCGCCGCTAATCGTATCATTTGCTTACAAAGCGATGAACTAAGTAAACCCTTATTGTAATCCTGCAGACAAACGATGTTAACTTGTTTTAGTCTTTCTTTGTAAGCGTGTAAAATCTTTTCATATTGTTCGTCCGAGAGCGGCTCCGTGGATTCCTGGTCCATTCTTATCAATTGTTGTCGATGACGATGTTGTGCCAGACCAATCAGTCTTTGTTTGCTGATAGTAGGCCTACCCGCCGCAGCAAATAACCCGGTAATATCAGCCCCGGTTTCGGTCAGCTTATCCATAAGGATTTCGCCGTTTGGGTCGTCTCCGATAACACCCAGGCAAATGGATATCGCACCCAGCGCAGATATGTCCGCAGCCACAGACGCCGCCCCACCGCAGCTATACTCAGTCCTGCAGATTTTCAGCACAGGCACAGGGGCTTCCGGGCTTATTCTCAATGCATCGCCATAGATATATACATCAAGCATAAAGTCGCCTGCGACCAGCACTTTCGGCGAGCCAAGGTTCGTTACCGTTTTTATCAGTTGTTCGTACATTTTGAGCTTTTTACCTTCTCAGTACCTGAATTTTACCCACAAGGCAATCTTTTATCAACTGTGTTATTCTATCTTCTCCGCTGATTATTTTTAACTCAACTGCCAGATACGCAAATGGTATACCTGATTCCAATTTTCTTTTTTCTACCGGCAGTCTGCTGAAGTCTTTCTGCGTTGTCAGTATTAAATCTGCCTTGAGGTCCATAGCTTCTCTGCAGATATCGGCGATATCTTTGTTAGCGTAGTGATAATGGTCATCGTAGACTTTTGCACCGACTGGATTAGCTCCGAGGCCTTTTATCGTATTCAAAAAAGCGTCTGGATTGCCTAATCCACAGAATGCAAATATTTTTTTGCCCTTTAGTTCTTCGATGCTGATTTCTTTATTGTCTATAGTTTTCGAACAGATGGGCGAATGTATTGCTCTTGCCGTTATCATATTATTATTTATCGATAGCAGCTTTCTCTCGAGGTCGACCAGCTCTTCTTCAGTTCCTTGGTCGCTTCTTGTAATCACGATAGCATCAGCCCTTTTCAAAGAATCGACCGGCTCTCTTAATAGCCCTGCCGGGAGCAGCTTGTCGTAACCGAAAGGCCGCGTTGCATCGATTGTTACAATGTCGAGGTCTCTTGCCAATCTGCGGTGTTGAAATCCATCATCCATAACCAATATCTTTGCCTCGAATTTATTCACCGCTTCATTTGCACCCGCAACACGGTCAGGATTTATGATTACTTTTGCCTGTGGACAGTTTTCTGTCAGGATTGCCGGCTCATCAATTTGGTCTTGGGTCTTGAGTCTTGGGTCTTGAGCCGCTTTATATCCTCTGGTTAATATGGCACACTGAATTTTATTCTGTTGCAGGAATTTATACAGCCAGATTACAAGTGGTGTTTTGCCCGTCCCGCCGGTTGTTATGTTGCCGACGCTTATCACTATCGCATTTACATGATGTATTTTCAACCATCCTCTTGAATATAAGAGATTGCGTAAGGCAACAGCAATCCGATAAACTTGCGAAATACCTCTTAGAAAAAACCGAAGGATTTGCGCCTTAAAACCGGTGCTTCTACCTGAAACTAATTGTCTAAAATTATGCTGTTCCAATATATAAGACCCTCTACAGACTTTTATAATAACTGGCTTTTATATAATAGAGAAAACTGATTTTTGGGCAATAAAAAAACACAAATGCTGAACGACCATCACGATAATTAGGTGCTGTGTTATAGGGTCTTTGCAGCGTTTTATAGGACATTTTGTAGTTTCGCAAACAAACTGCCAAGATTAGTAACTGGCAGACTTGGCCGATTTAACCTCAAATAGGGCATTGAGAGCTTTGATTAACTACCACAGGTAAAGCTAATCCATTAAATAGTGATTGAACTGGGGACATTTATCAGAACTTACGTGCTGAGAGGGTCGATATATGCTGACGGGGTGAATTAAGCTATTTTCATAGGGGGTATATGCTTACGATACGAAACATGACCATAAAAAGTAAGCTCATTTCAATCATAATGGCTGTGTGTATCGTGGCTCTTTTTTTAGCGGGTGCTGCGTTTATTATTTGGCAGTGGTTTAGTCTTCGTGGAACGATGGTACATACTCTGTCGACACAGGCAAGAATAATAGCGGACAACTCTAAAGCTGCTTTGTCGTTTGAAGATTCGGAGGATGCAAAGGGTGTATTACAAGCTCTAAAAGCGGAACCTTCTATCGTTTTTGGGGCAGTTTATACAAAAAAAGATAAAATTTTCGCAAGTTATTATCGAGATGACTACCAATCCTGGCAAGTCAAGCCGAGCAAACTTCAGGAAAGCGGCTATAGTTTTAATAACGACTTCCTGACTGTTTTCGAACCTATTGTAGTGGGAGAAGAAAAAACCGGCAAAGTTTGTGTGCGGTCGGATTTGGTGCCTTTATATACGATGCTCAAGCATAATGTCGGTATAATGTTTGTTGTCCTATTGCTTGCTTCTACAGTAGCTTATTTTATGTCATCCGGTCTCCAAAAGATTATTTCCAAGCCGGTTCTTGACCTGGCTAACGTTGCAAGAACCGTCTCAGAGAAAAAAGAGTATTCTGTTCGAGCGGTAAAGCATAGTAGTGACGAGGTTGGATTTCTTATTGACGCCTTCAATGAAATGCTGAACCAAATCCATAAACGCGACCTGGCTTTAGTAAATGCCAACGAACTCCTGGAAAAAAAAGTTGAAGAACGTACCGCTGAGCTAAGGGACGAGGTTAATGTGCGCAAAAAAGCTGAAGAGGCATTGGCGGCAGCAGTCAAAAAGTTGACTATATCAAACAAAGAGCTTCGGGAGTTTACCCGCATAGCTGCCCATGATTTAAAAACCCCAGTTCGAGGAATCGGTGTTCTTTCTGATTGGATAGCAGAAGATTATGCTTATAAGTTTGATGAAAAAGGCCAAGAAAATGCCAGGTTACTTGCTGTCAGAGCTGAGCGAATGAATAATTTGCTTGATTCGATGATTCAATATTCACAACTTACGCTTAACGGCCACGAAAAAGAGAAATTGGATTTAAATATTTTTCTCCAGGATGTAATTAAAGCAATTAATCCACCTGATAATATTAAGGTAATTGTTGAGCATAAGCTGCCTACTATATGGGCTGTCAGAAGCCATTTTCTTCAAATATTTAAAAACCTTTTAAGTAACGCTATAAAATACATGGATAAGCTCGAAGGAAAAATCAGCATCGGCTGTGTTGAAGAAAATAATTACTGGCAATTCATCGTTGATGATAATGGACCTGGAATTGAGGAAAGATATTTTGAAAAGATTTTTGAAATATTCCAAATACTCTCGATTCGTGACAAGACCGAGAACATCGGTATCGGTCTTCCGATAGTTAAAAAGATTGTTGAAATGTATGATGGCCTGATATGGGTTGAATCAATACCTGGCTTGGGAAGTACTTTCTTTTTCACACTTCCAAAAGAGCGAGTAAAGGAGGCAGAATATGCCACAGCAGGATTTAAAACCGATATTATCAGTTGAAGATGATACTATCTACACAAGCGAAGAAGAGAAAAAGAACGTACCACAGCAGGATTTAAAACCGGTATTATTAGTTGAGGACGATACCGTAGATGCAATGGCGGTCAAAAAAGCATTCGAGCATCTTCATATTGAAAACAAACTGGCTATTGTAACAAATGGTGAAGAGGCACTTGAATACCTCAAAAACAAAAATAATGCCAAACCACAAATTATTCTTCTTGATTTGAATATGCCAAGGATGAATGGTATTGAATTTATGAAGATCGCAAAATCCGATGACCAGCTGAAAAAGATTCCCGTGGTAATACTGACCACATCCAAAGCTGAACAGGATAGAGTCATAACTTTTCACCTTGGTGCTGCCGGCTACATAATGAAGCCGATGGACCACAAAGACTTTATAGAGATGATGGAAAAAATTCACCAGTATTGGGAACTGACATTATTCCCTGATGATTATTGAGATAAAAGATTGCTGAAATGTACGATGGCCTGATATGGGTAAAATCAAGATATACTCTGGGAAGCATCTTCTTTTTCACGTTTCCTAAAGACCAAAAAAAAGGGGTAGAATATGTCGCAGCAGGATTTCAATCCGACATTATTAGTTGAAGCTGATACTGTCGATAGGAGCAAAGAAAGCAGCAAGGATATGCCAAAGCAGGATATCATGCCGGTACTATTAGTTGAAGATGATACCATAGATGCAATGGCGGTTAAAAAAGCATTTAAGTATCTTCATATTAAGAACAATTTGTTTATTGTAACAAATGGTGAAGAGGCACTTGAATATCTGCGTGATAAGGATAATCCTAAACCACAGATTATTCTTCTTGATTTGAATATGCCGAAGATGGGTGGTATCGAATTTATGGAGATTGCAAAAGCTGATGACAAGCTAAGAAATATTCCTGTGGTAATACTGACTACATCGAAAGCTGAACAGGATAGAGTCATAACTTTTCGTCTGGGTGCTGCCGGCTACATAATGAAGCCGATGGACCACAAAGACTTTATAGAGATGATGGAAAAAATTCACCAGTATTGGGAACTGACCTTATTTCCCGATAATTATTAAACACAAGGTAAACCCCGTTAGAAAGATTATTTCTAACGGGGTAAAGCTGCTCTATACAAACTGTAATTGAAGGTCAGCTTTTTATCCTCTCAATAATGGCGTCGGCCATTTCGCTTGTACCGACGGCGGTCGGGTCTCTGCGGTCTTTTTTCAAATCGTATGTTACGCTTTTGCCCTCAGCTATTACTGCAGCAACTGCCGCCTCTAATTTATCCGCCTCGGCTATTTCACCTATGTGCCTTAACATCATCACACCGCTTAGTATCAAGGCGGTGGGATTGACTTTATTTTGGCCTTTGTATTTTGGAGCGCTGCCGTGAGTTGCTTCAAAAATGGCGGTCTCGTCACCTATGTTTGCACCGGGTGCAACACCTAATCCACCTACAAGACCTGCACACAAATCGCTTATGATATCTCCATAAAGATTTGGCAGAACGATTACATCGTAAAGCTCCGGCTTTTGAATCAACTGCATACACATATTATCAACGATGCGGTCCTCAAATTCGATATCGGCATATTGTTTTGCAACCTCTCTGCTTACCTCAAGCCAAAGCCCATCTGAGAATTTCATAATATTGGCTTTATGAACGCTCGTTACCTTTTTGCGACCCATTTTACGGGCATAGTCAAACGCGAATCTTACTATTCGCTTCGTTGCCTTGACAGAGATGGGCTTTATACTTATGCCCGAATCTTCGCTTATCTTTCGTTCGCTGCGAGCATTTATCCAGTTGATAATTTCTGCCGTGTCGTCTTTGCCCTTTTGATATTCGATTCCTGCATAAAGGTCTTCGGTATTTTCACGCACAACCACAAGGTCGATATCTGTATATCTGCTTCTCACGCCCTTATAGCTTTTGCAGGGTCGAAGACACGCATATAAATCAAGCGTTTGACGAAGATGCACGTTTATGCTTCTATAGCCGGTTCCTACCGGCGTAGTAACTGGTGCTTTTAACGCTACGCCATTTTTCTTGATAGATTCGACAGTGGCCTCCGGCAGTGGAGTCCCCTGCCGAGCCATTACCTCTGTGCCTGCTTCCGCTATTTCCCAGTTGATTCCAGCGCCGGCAGCATCGACACATCTTCTTGCCGCTTCTGCTATCTCAGGCCCAATGCCATCGCCCGTTATCAAGGTCACATCAGTCATTTTTCTATTTGCACTCCCAATACGCTTAAAAGATTACATCGCAGGCATCATATCCGTTTGCCCGGTTTTATGCAACAAAAAAGCCCTGTCATCTTACTGCTTATCATAACTCCTTTTGATGCCTTTTGGGTAATTTTCGTAAACAAAACGTACTCTTGTAAGCATAGCAAATATATGTTGTAATAATTATTCTTATTATTCCAGATATAAGATTTTTGCTGATAAGGAATCTAAAAAGATGGCAAGAGCAAAAAACCTCATAATATTATCACTATTTGTTTTATTGGCTGTTGTATCCGGCTGTGCATCTTCGCCGAAGAATATTATTCTCTGCATTGGTGACGGTATGGGCTTCGAACACGTCCGTGCTGCAGCAATATATGCAAATGGCAAAGAAGGCACACTTTGCTTCGAAAGCTTTCCATACAGGACGACTATGACCACACATTCCGCCAATTCTGCCATAACCGATTCGGCGGCTTCAGGGACAGCAATAGCCACGGGACAAAAGGTCAATAACAAAGTCCTGAACATGCGAATCCCCGGCGATGGCTCGGAGCTGCAAACATTGCTGGAATATTTCCAGCAGAAAGGCAAAGCCGTCGGCCTGGTTACCACGACGCCCATCACGCACGCCACCCCTGCTGCATTCGCTGCACATGAGCCGAGCCGGTATAATTATGATAATATTGCCGAAGATTATCTTACGCAAACAAAACCAAACGTATTGTTCGGAGCCGGTGCAAAAGGAATGACGCCCCAGGCCGCAAAAGATGCCGGCTATATCGTTGTAAATAACTTAGCTGAGCTGCGCCAGCTAAATACCGAACAGGTATCAATGGTCTCAGGCCAGTTCGGCAAAGATATTCCGTATGAAACAGAATGGAAAGGGGATTTGCCGCACCTTTCACAGATGACCGAAACCGCCCTTGCGATTCTCGATAACGACCCGGATGGTTTCTTCATTATGGTTGAAGGCGGAAAAATTGACTGGGCTGGACACAATAACAATCTTGCTAATGTGGTAGGCGAGACGGTGGAGTTTGAAAACGCGGTACAGATAATACTTAACTGGGCAGAGCAGCGAGACGACACCCTGCTGGTTGTTACCGCAGACCATGAAACCGGAGGGCTAAAAGTCATAAAAGACAACGGCCAAGAAAAGCTGCCGGAGGTTAGCTGGTCTTCGAAAGACCACACCGCAACAAAGGTTCCTGTATATGCATGGGGAAAAGGAGCCTGTCTTTTCACAGGGCCAATGGATAATACTGACATACACGCAAAAATAATCGAAACAACACAACAGTCAACACCGTGCAGATGTCACCGAAGAAAAATTACCTCTTGTATTATCGAGAACCATTAGTACAAGCGGCTTGAACAGCTCTGGCTCGAATATGATGTTCGTAAGGCCAGAGACAGGGGACACTTGGCTGGAATTTACAGATTCGATAATGCAGGAAATACAAAATCAGTAAGTATCCTTATCTTACTGAAAATCGAACAATGATTGGGTCTTAACCATTGTTACCTGATCCGGGTAAGCCGCGAATGTATGGATGTGCAATTCGCTTCGTCTCGCCTCGAAGTCAATATAACAGAAAGGTTGCAGACCTCCAACTTCTAAGCCCGGAAATTTAACAAAGACCCCTCTATTTCGGGCGAATTGTTCAAGGTCGGTATAGCTTTGCCGATATAAATTTGGACTCATCTTTTCGACTTGAAAATCGGTCATATAGCTTATTTGTCGGCTCACAGTGCACTTGTGAGTTCGTGGGCCGCGGAATTGGAAACGCTCAATCAAACCTCGAGAAGGAAGCATCTGGCCGGGTGTGCTTATGACCTCGCTGAGGCATACATCGCCGGCAAAGACGCTGACAACATGAGTGCAGCCGGTAACCCAGATAATCGCCTCGTAATTTTCGGTCTTTAATTGACGACTGGCATAAATCTGGAAAAGTTCCGGGTGCAAAGGTCTTTGAAATAAACTGAAGGTCAATTCTTCAATAGCTACGTTGATTTGCGGTGATTCCATCATAAGCAATCCCAAAACAAAACTCAAACTCTTGAATTCGCCCTCATTATACAAAAATTTTAGCTCCTTTTCAAGCACAATATCAGTATTGATAAGGCCGAATCCGGCGCTTATAGGACGGTTATTTTGCAAGCCACGCAGCATAAAAGAGTAACAGCAATAAAGTTTTTTTGAAAAAATTCAAAAAACTCTCAAACCGTAGGTTTCAGTGCTGAAAAAAGGCGGCGTTGATGATGGTGGCAATGATATCGTAAAAGGCATGGGTGCCGGCTGTTATTCCGAAACCACGAATTGCAAAAAGAGCTGCGAAATAAATGCCCGCTATTGTGCGAAAGCTAAACTCAGTCCAGTTAAATGGAGCACCTAATGACAACTGCCCATTTACAAAAACTATATGATGATGTGCGCTAAACAATGCTGCTGAAACAAGAACGGATAATATAATTGAGCTTTTATGGTTCAGCCGTAGAACATCCTGGAACAACAGCATCAAAACGCCAATCAAAATCAGTCGAAAAATAAGCTCTTCATAAATCCCGGCCCCTATACCGGTAACGATGTCAGCCAGCAGAGACGAGCTTTTCGCCCCCTTTATAGCTTCTAATAGCAAAACATCTATTGTATCCGAAGAACAGCTCAGGGCGGCTCCATTGTGTATTTGCTCTGCTTTATCGAACCAGGCAACATCACTTTGTGGCTGAGCAGGACTGCTCAAAAACATACTCAATACAATTAACGGTATTGCAAGCAGAATGCACTCGATGGCCATTGGCCAAATGTCATCCAGGCTAAAATGCCATCGTTTTCGTGACACCAATTGCAGGGCCAAAAGAACCGCCACAACCGCCAAAGGAGGTATCATCCAGGCCAGCTTGTTTGTTGTACCCAGCAAATTCTGCAGCCATACGAATGCCACCACGCGAACCTGGGTCTGGTTCAGCACATCGGTATTGATAAAAATTGTCCCCAGCTCGTAGAAAACAACGAATGGCAATAGAAAAACTATAGCGTAAATCGGCCGCGATGTCCTCTCAAGGTAGGAATCTCTTGCAAAGTTAAACAATTGACTCGTGTCGTACTTGTATTTGTCTTTCATCCTGTTAGCTGTTTCTCACTTTCGCGGTCTTTAGCCGCCTTTGTCCCCTACGACGACTTTTTAATACAAGCCGCTGAATTTTTGCAGAGTTTACTTCATGTAGGCCGAATATACAATAGTTAAAAGACAGCAATTACTGAACGTGCAAAGGCAATATATATGAAGCCGTTTCTATGCTTTCTGGGCGGATGCGAGTTCGAATATATTATCCTGGAGCTGAAGTCCAATCCGCAAAAATATTTTGACTTTGATTACTTCCACATCTATGAACACTGCGCCGAAACAAATCCCTACAAATTTCTCTCCGAACGTGCAAACGATGCTCTGGACCGTAAACCTGATGTGGTCCTTCTTTCACAGCACGACTCTATGGTCGGGTTAATCAAAAATATACAATTAAATCGAACCACCTCAAGAGCACAGCAGGACCAGTATCTCAGGGAACTTACCGACCAGTGTGAGCAAATGATAACAACGCTCTTACAGCTAAATGTCCCAATCATCATGCAGTTTTTTCCGTGGTTTAGAACAAATATGCTTAACAGGTTTAAACACACAGCGGACTTTTGCAACGAAGAGCAGTTTATGAGAAAATATGTTACCGCACTCGAAGAGCTTACCGTCAGGTACCACAACTTTTATTTGCTCAATTTGACTAATGTCTGTTCAATGTACGGATTTCGGCAAACTCTAAAACAGGCAGACCCTCCCTGGTATAGCCACATAAAATTCCCCGCCATCTGTCTGGCCCAGGAATATACTCACCTGATTAATTACGTACTGCGGCGCAGTAAAAAGGTTAAGTGTGTTATAGTGGACCTTGACAACACAATGTGGAAAGGTGTTATCAGAGACGTAGGCGTGGAAAACATAGAAATCAGTATTGACAGAGAACGATTTCGCTGGAATGTCCTGTCTATCCTCTATGCCAGAGGCATTCTGATTGGCGTAATAAGCAAAAATGACCCATATCTTGAAGCCGATATCAGAGATTTTATCAAACAGTATCTCGACGGTATTGAATTTGTGTGTTTCAAGCTGAATTGGAAGGATAAATGGGAAAATCTTTTAGAGGTGCAGGAACAATTGAATATTGGGCTGGATTCAGTCGCTTTCATTGACGACAGCCAGTTCGAGAGAGAGCAGATGAAAGCTATGCTTGCTGATGTAAGAGTCTATGACGAAAACATCTTCGAACAACTTCTTTACCTTCCCGAATTTCAGCCCGAATTTATCACCGAAGAAAGCAGAAAAAGAACAACATTTTACATTCAGGAAAACCAACGCAAACAAGTCCAAGGCACACTAAAAAAAGACGAATTTCTGCAACAGTGTCAATTCAATATAAACGTAGAGAAAATGCAGCCTTATCAGGTCGACCGTATTACCGAATTGATTCAACGAACAAACCAGCTCAATACGTCCATCAAGCGTTATACGAAAGAGCAGATTGTTTCTTTCTGGCGTGACCAAAATTGTGACATATTCGCAGTCAGCGTTTGTGATAAATTCGGTGATTACGGCCTGGTTGGAGTTTGCATAGCTTTCCGCAAAGATGATGTTTACGAAATTGATACCCTGCTTTTCAGCTGCCGTGTTATGAGTAAAGGCGTCGAAGATTATACAATTACTTCAGTGCTCAACCACGCCGGAACAGAGAATTTTGATAAAGTGCTCCTGCGATTTAAGAAAGGCCCGAAAAACGAGCAGATGCGAACCATCCTTAGCAATAATAACTTTATCGAATCCGTCATCGATGGTGATTACCTGGTCTATAGTTTTGACCTGAAAAGCCAGCAAATAAAACCATTCCCAAAGTGGTTCTCGCCCGCACAGCTGGATACTAAAAAAGAGCCGGTACTCTCAGCATAAACGTATTATAATGACCCGCGAAACACTAACTGAAATTTACCAATTGCTTTACGATGCTTTTGGCCCTCAGCACTGGTGGCCGGGTGATACTCAATTCGAAATAATCACAGGTGCCATCCTGACTCAGAATACCAACTGGTCTAATGTCGAAAAAGCAATAGCCAATCTGAAATCCGCCGACCTTCTATCTCCGGAAAAGCTTTATCATATCGATACTTCGCAGCTCGCAGAGCTTATTCGGCCAGCCGGTTATTACAATATAAAAGCCAAACGGCTCAAGAACCTCATAAACTGGCTTTTTGAAAACTACGATGGAAAGCTCTCAAATCTTGAAGGTCTTGACACCGAGCAGTTACGGGCGGAATTGTTATCTGTAAAAGGCGTAGGCCGCGAAACTGCTGATTCGATATTACTTTATGCTCTCGACAGGCCTGTTTTCGTTGTGGATGCCTATACCGCTCGTGTTGCCTTCCGCCACGGCCTAATTGAGCCGGATGCCGATTATGAGCAGTTGCGAGAATTATTCCAGTCGAATCTGCCGCAGGATACTAATCTCTTCAATGAATACCACGCATTATTGGTAAGACTCGGCAAAAAATTTTGCAGACCAAAGGCCCAATGCCACGCCTGCCCACTCGAAAAACTACCGCACATCGTCGACCTCGAATATCTTTAAGCCTCAAAAAGCGTCATGTCAACAAACATTATAGCTTTGCCCCCCTGCCTTTGTAGCAAAGTTCTTCTTGTCGATAGATTTCTATTCACTATACTATAAGCGTGGTATTCTCAGCCCCAACTCTTGTCTGCGCCTGCCCCTGCGTCTCGTGACGCAAGTCGGGGCAGTGGGACAAGAAGACGTGGGGGCTGGTAAAATTAGTTTCTTAAGGCAACTGAAAGGGAAAATAATGGAATTTATTACTTTGGCCTGTACTAATAACGGCCCAGATATCGCCCCGGTATTTATAATCCTGTTCGTCGTGTTCGCGATATTTGTGGCATTGATAGCGACCGTTATAAAGATTTTACTTATCTGTAAGATTTTTTCCAAGGCCGGATACAGTTGGGCGCTTGGCCTGTTAATGCTCGTGCCCATTGCGAATATAGTTATGGGCTTCTACCTTGCTTTTGCTGACTGGCCGGTTCTAAAAGAATTACGTCAGTTAAAACAGCAGCAAAAGTCATAAGTTAAAAATTAGTTATCGAATAGTGGGAGGACTTATATTATGAGTGCGGAACGACCGGACAAAGTAAGTGTAATCGACCCTATAACGCCTGCTATAGACAGGGTAAAAATATTGCTTTTCAGGCCCTTCGACCTTAAGAGGTGGTTTGTTATTGGCTTCTGCGCCTGGCTGGCATATCTCGGAAGTCCGGGAGGTGGAGGTGCAGGCGGCGGCGGGCCACACCATGCTCCAGGCAAACCACATGAGCTGGATGCTCAAATAGCTGATGCCCTGAACAAGGCAAAAGAATTCATTGTGGATAATCTTAACTGGATTATCCCTCTTGTGGTAATTGGGGTAGTGGTCGCAATAATTCTGTGGCTTGTTATTACCTGGCTCAACAGCCAGGGCAGGTTTATGTTTCTTCACTGCGTTGCCCAGAACAAAGCGGAAGTTAAAAATCCCTGGCGTAAATTCAAAAGGCACGCCAATAGTCTCTTCTTGTTTAGAATCGTACTGGGCATCATAAGTTTTATGGTAGTAGGTTTACCCATTCTGGGCACAGTTTTTCTTGCTATTATGGCGGTATGCACAAATGGTTTGCACGCTTTTTCTATTCCTGGAATTGTAATACTTGTCCTGCTTATTTTTGTTATCTCTGTAGTGTTGTTCTTGGTGAGAAAATTCACGATGGATTTTGTCGTGCCAATTATGTTTTTGCGAACGGAAAGCTGTATAGTCGGCTGGCGGGAATTTATAATACTCCTCTCGGCTAACAAGCTTCGCTTTGCTCTGTACCTGCTCTTTCAAATTGTAATAGCGGTAGCAATTGGAGCGATTATTGCTATTGGCACTTGTATTGGATTTTGCTTGTGTTGTGTAAGTGCTTTGTTGTTCGTTCCATACATTGGCACAGTTATCCTATTACCTCTGCTGGTTTTCATCCGGGCTTATTCTCTATACTACCTGCGGCAGTTTGGCCCTGCGTTCGACGTTTTTAGCCTGGCTGTATAACCTTATCCTTTTACTGCAGAGCCGACAATCAACCAATCCCTCGACTCTGCTCGGGATGGTGAGCATGTCGAACCATTACCGTGAGGCTCTTGTCCAGTCCTCTTCTCTTTCGCCGTGGTAGGTTCTCAGAACATACTCAAATGCTTTCTTCGACCTCGGCTCCAAATTAAGGGTGAACTTCACCGTATCAAGGTCAACTTTTTCGTAATCCTGCTTCGTCTCCAGCTCCCAGTATTGGGTATTGAAGTTCCGCTGGATTTCAACCTTAACAGGAATCTCACGGGTATTTTTGACCTCAACCTTGAATGTGCTTATTTCATCCCAGCCGGAAATATTGCCGCGATGGTTGAATCTGTAGTTTTCGGTCTCGAAATTCATAAGCGTCGGCTCAACAACAATATTAGCAACCGGGCCAAGGTTAAGCTCCACATCCTCATCTACGGGAATATACTTAAACGAAGACTGTCCCGTATAAGATAAATGTCCCTGGTTGTCGGTGGTTCTATAAACTTTCAGCATCCCGCCGGGTATCGGCGTATCGCCGAGATTGTGCTTTTCGTCATTTTTGAAGCTAAGAAAGCGGACAACGAGATTGCCGTAGCGTTCTTCTTCGTATTTATAGAGATTCACGACCGGCACCTCGTCAACATCAAAGCTCAACAGCCGCTTCGACCAGCCGGTAGGAATGGTTTCCGTCCCTTCGATTGTATAGAGAAAATACTCACTGAGTCCTTCCTTTCTAATCTCCTTCGGTGTCATATATGCCTCTTCGAGCGAAAAGGCTAATTTTTCCACCTCCATCTTCGCTCTTCTATCCAGTCCACGAACGGGTGCTCCCGCTAACGGTACTATCTCACCTGGCCTGCCGTATGGATACTGCCTGCGGGCAAGTTCTGCAATCTCATCGAGAATGTGGACCTTGCCGACGATGAGACGGGTCTGGGCGTTTTCATAGTCTTCGCCGCTGTTGTTGGTTACCCGCACATGGCCCTGCAGACGCATCGTCTTTTCATCTTCGGTGAGCGTGCCCATATAGAATGCCCGCCAGGATAGTCCGCTGGTCAGATAAGTAATCTCAACCGGCACCTTACCGCTTACGCCGCTTTCGATGTTCCAAAGGCCGAGGTTTCTTACTCTCGGCGGATAGGTTAAATCAGCGATATCGATTTTATCCGCATTGGCTTTGGGCAGCATTTCCAGGCTGGTCGGGTCGATAAGAGTATTGGCCCAGGAAAACTGCAATTTGTTTTCGCCGTCTTTTAGCGTCAGTGCCCTGCTTTCACGCACTAACGTCATATCCGCTGAGTTATAAATCGTAAGCTGGACGGTATCACGGAAGGGCAGAGTAACCAAATCGACCTTGGCCCAGCTGATGCCGGTCATCACAACGATTATCAGTAATGCTGATATTATACGTTTCATTTTTCTGCTCCTTATTTCTGTCATCTGTTTTCTGTCATCTGCCCGCCTCGGCGTAGCCGAAGGCGAAGCCTGGGCCTTTTGCTTTCTAAGGCCGTACATTACGGCGATTGTAGTGCATCTTCAGTTCCTTTACGGCTGGGCCTTTCTCCATGCGAGCGGGCAGTTCAATCTCAAACTCAAGGGTATTAGCGTCCTTTTTCTTATACTTCATATTGCACTTTTCCATGTCCCATTGGCCCGGGATGTGCTGTATCATTGTAAGTATCGCGGGACTGTCCTTGAAGTTTTCAATTTTGGCTGTGATTACCTCATCGGTATCGTAGAGAATAATCTTGTTTTTATTGTTTCTTCGTATGTTAATTTGAGTGTCTGTCATCTTTCGTTGTGTTACGACGATGTCCCTGCTGTCACCTATATAAAGTTCCGTCTTCGCACCGACCGGCACAAGTGCCGTTACGTCTTCACCCAGAAAGATTGTGCTGTCGTGACCGTCATCCTGAAAAAGTCGTGCCTTGCCGCCCCACAGAGCAAATTCACCAAGCCCGCTGGCGGTTTCATTTACAATTCGATAGCTTACAGGAATACCAACGTTCCTGTTTTCCAGTGGTTCAGGGTCCCACGGCAGCCTGGCTGCATCGAATGTCCAGACCTTGGTGATTGGTACTTTGTCGGCTTTTAGAAACAGCATCCGCTTGGTCTCTTCGTGGTCGATACCCTGCTCGAAGGCCTCTCCATAATCCAGAAGCACTCGAGCTCTGTCGAAGTCCTCACCTGAGAAATTCCGCAGCACCAGAAAACTTTTCAAATCAACATAAGTTTCCGCCTTGTCGGCTATCGCCTTGTAGGTAATCAGCCGGTCGATATTAGAGAGCAGGTAGCTGATTCGCACCGTCTCGGCGTAATCGCTGTCGCTGCTGATATCCCAGACAAGAGCAGCTTCGCCCGGCGGATAGCTTACACTAAGAAGCGTAACCTTACCCGGATGGTCGAGGGGCCTCAGCCGAATCGAGTCGGAGTCGATGCTGACACCTTTCCACGAAAAATCAACCTTGTTCAAGCCCTTCTGCAGCGTCAGCACACGCTCTTCTTCAATCAATGTAGCCATCGGATTGTCCAGGCGAATCACCGTCGCCGCTCGCTCAGGCAGTGCCACTAATTTTATCCTCGCCTGAGAGAGTGCGCTGCACATAAGCAGCAGTAAAATCGCCAAAATTTTGTCTCTTTTACCGTTCATAATTCAATCTCCTAAAAATTTATTTTTTATTTTGTCATGGACTTGGCCATCCCTTACGGGAGTACCTCTTCTCGTAAACCGTGATATGTTGTTACGGTATATTCAAATGTTCGTTCGATTCGCGGCTCAAGATTCAGCTTAAAGCGAGCATGTGTAGCATCGTGCTTTTCAAATGGAATATCAGCTTGCAGAGTCCAGTATGCTGTGTCAAAGCCGCGAGTAATTTCAATCTCTATCGGCAGTTCGCGAGTATTGGTAATTTCTATTTGCCAGCTTCGGATTTCATCCCAGCCGGAAATTTCGCCTTTGTGGTCGAATACGTAGTTATCTGTCTTAAAATCCATAAGTTTAGGTTCTACCTTAACCAGTCGGGCTGGGCCAAGATTCAGCTCAACCTCTTCATTCACGGGAATGTATTTTATGCCCGTTCCGCCAACATAAGATAGATATCCCTGCCCGCCCCGGCTCGCCGAGGGCGAGACGGGCTCATCGGCCTGGCTGTATATCTTCACAGTGCCATTTGGAATCGGCATCTCACCAAGATTGTGTTTCTTGTCGTTTGCAAATGAAACGAACCTTATTGTCTGATTATCCCAGCGCTCCTCGTCATACTTATATAGACTCGTTACGTTAACATCCTCAGCTTCAAATGAAAGCAGGCGCTTGCCCCACTTATCAGCGATTGTTTCTGTCCCTTCAATCGTGTAAAGGAAATACTCACTTAGACCCTCTTTTGTTATCTCCTTGCGACGAAGTTCTTTGTCCTCAAAAAAACCATTTACTCCTGACCTACTTTTAAAACTTAGTTCATCAGCTACTATTAGGGCACTATAGTCATATTTTTTATCGTGTACGATTGGCCATGGACTGCCGTATGGATATTGGCGTCTCGCTAACTCAGCAATTTCGTCAAGCAGGTGCACTTTGCCGACAATAAGTCGTGTCTGTGCGTTTTCATAATCTTCGCCGCTATTATTGCCAACCCTGACATAGCCCTGCATTTGCATTGTCTTTTCATCCTGCGAAAGTGTCCCCATATAAAACGCCCGCCAGGACAGACCGCTTGTAAGATACGTTATCTCAAACGGAACCTTTCCGCTGACCTCCGAGCGGATGAGCCATCGGCCAAGCTCCCGCAATCTCGCCGGGAATACGAGCTGCTGAATATCAATCTTGTCTGCCTTCTCCAACGGTTCCAAACTGAGCGAAGTCGGGTCAATCAGCGTATTGGCCCACATAAATTGCAGCCAGTTCCAGCCCTTCTTCAAAGTCAAATTTCGCCTTTCACGAACTAATGTCAAATCAGCGGAATTGTAAATCGTAAGCTGCACCTTATCCCGCCTCGGCAGTGTTACCAGTTCAATCGCACTTGCCGGCGCAAAAGGCGGCCCTGGCTCGGCAGGCACCCGTTGCGACGCGGTCGCACCGCGGCGAACACCGTGGCCTGACGGCTGCTCAAATTCACCTTCGAGTTCGGCTTTTTCTTCCTTAGCTCGAGTAACGAGTAATCTCTCAGCCGGTTTTTTCGCTATTTCTTTATCCAGCGCTCCGTCGCCATAGCTATGGAGCGTCGGCGACTCTTTTACCGGCCCATATCTTGTGCCTTGCTCGGTTAAATTGGCAAACAGGAGTATCAATCCTACTATTAAAACAGCCGCTGCGGCACCAATCCATCTTGGTCTTAATATCGAAACAACCTTTGGTCGCGCCGGCTTGCCGACCTGTTCCACAACCTGCGAAACCAAATCCTCGGATACTTTTACATCTTCACGCAGTAAATCCAGGGCCGAAAATTTCCTCTTTAGCTGCTCTAAGTGCTCACGGCACTTAGCACAGCTTTCCAGATGACCGGAAATTTCCTCCATCTGGATATCCGAGGCCAGTTTGAACTGATACTCAATAAGCTCTTTATCTGTAAGATGACCTTTCATTTTATTTCTTCCGAAACATCAGGTAATCTTTGTGACAGGGTTTTAAGCGCCCTATACATTTGTGTTTTTACAGTCCCAACCGAACAGCCCAAAACTTCTGCTACTTCTGCATAACTGAGCTGCTGGAAATAGGCCAGAACAAGCGTTGCTCGTTGCCTGTCTGGCAGCGATTCAATAGCCAGCCGAACTTGCTCGGCCTGTTCAGCTCTTACTGTCTCTTGCGATGGTTCGCACGAACCATCTGCCACTGCGACCGCACTTAATTCCTCACATCGTCCTTCATCACAATCCAATTTCTGGTTTAGTGATACAACTTTCAACCGTCTTCGCCTCCTCAAACCGTCGATGGCCAGATGCGTCGCGATTGTGAACAGCCAGGGCTTGAAGTGCTCGCTTCGAAGCGTATGGGCCTTTTCATGGACACGTTTGAAGGTTTCCTGGAAAAGGTCTTCTGCTTGTTCTCTATTTCCGCTCATTCGCATTAAATATCCCAGTAAACTGTCCCCATATCGGCGTACAAGCTCGGCGAACGCCGTTGCATCACCCTGACGGTGGGCATCAAGTAAACTTTTGTCAGTATTCTCCATTGAGGCTACTCACTTTTATCTAAATATATAGACACTTATCGTAGCTCATTGGTTGACAGATATGAGTAAATTTTTCGT
This sequence comes from uncultured Pirellulales bacterium, assembly GCA_964568985.1. Taxonomy (GTDB): domain Bacteria; phylum Planctomycetota; class Phycisphaerae; order Sedimentisphaerales; family Anaerobacaceae; genus CAZBWE01. The sequence continues at coordinate 2,164 of CAZMSP010000008.1, read as the reverse complement.
AAAATTTGTCCGGCTACGGCTCGTGCCTTCCAGAGCTACGGCAAGGCCTTCGCCTTGACGAGCGCCGAGACGAGTGTGTTTTCGAGGTGCTTTTTTATGGTCGTAAGGGCTTATTGACCTGTTTTCAAACATAATGACCTAAAAAAGAATCCTCTTAATCAGCTTTTTTTCGACGGCATGGTTTAGGCTGGCCTCCCGCCGATTTCTTCATCGAGCCAGCCGAGAAGCTCCTTCAGGTCGTCGAGGGTAATATCACCCATATGAGCGATTCTGAAAGTCTCTTCCTTAAGCTTGCCGTAGCCATTCCCAAAAACGGTATTATGTTTTTGCTGTATTGTGTTGATTGTTTCTGCAACGTTTATACCGCGTGTATTTTTTATTGTTGTCAGGGTATTTGAGGCGTATTTTTCTTCGCAGAAAAGGGCAAATTTTTCCTTCGCCCAGCTCCTCACAAATTCGCCCATCTTTTTGTGCCTTTCCCACACACTTTCCATACCCTCGGCAAGCAGCTTTTTACACTGGTAATTTAGCGCCATAATATGCGGAATCACGGGCGTAGTAGGCGTCTGATTTTTTTCTGCCGATTTTGCAAAGTTCTGAAAATCGAAGTAATAACCTCGGCCGGGTACTTCCTTGCTCTTCTGCAAAGCCCGATTACTAACCGCCGCCACGGCAAGTCCCGGCGGAATCGCAAAGGCCTTTTGTACCGATGCAAACGCCACATCCCACCCAAGCTCATCGAAATGCAGAGGAAGACCAACCATCGCACTTACCGCATCCACAAAGACCAGAACATCGGGATATTTTTCCTTACATCTTTTGCTTACTTCATATAGCGGGTTCGTCAGGCCGGTGCTTGTTTCGTTATATACAAGCGTAACAGCGGTGTATTTACCCGTTGCCAGTTTCTCGTCAATCATTTCAGGCAAAATGGGCTTTCCCCAATCGACTTTTATCTCATCTACGTTCCTGCCACAGCTCCTGGCTACATCAGCCCATTTATCGCTGAAGGCGCCGCAGCAAGTGCACAAAACCGTCTCGTCAAAGCCGACACAGTTACGTATTGATGCCTCCCAGATTCCTGAAGCCGATGACGTGGACAAAAAGACATTTTGCTTGGTGAAAAGGACTTTTTTTAACATATCAACTGTCTCGCTCTGAAGTTGGGCGTACTCTTTACCACGATGTCCCAGTGTCGGGCGTGCAAGCTGCTGCAGAACATCTTCATTGACCTTTACCGGCCCGGGAATAAACAATCTCGGCGGGTTCTTCCAGTCTACCATACATAATCTCCCATAAAAAATTACAATTTGTTAATAACTAAGCCCGAGTACATCTTCGGATAAAAGAAGGTTGATTTTTGCGGCATTCTTTCGCCGGATTCTGTCACTGATTTTAGCTGCTGCATTTTTAACGAATTCAAAAAGAAAGCCGCCTGTTTCTGCCCATTGTCAACTTTGGCGATTGATTCATCAATTGCATCACCAGTATCTTTTATATACTCAACGTTACTACTGCTGCCAAGATATTCAACGCTGATACCTAAAAGTTTTTCAAGAATTAATTTATGCAGGATAGAAACATCAAGCCCTCTCCAGGACTTGCTCTTATCGGGATTAACAAAATCCATTGCTTGTTTGTTCTTCAAGACTGCTGCGTAGAAAGTATTGTTGCCGCCGTAAATTCCAAACGCATTATTGAGTTTATCGTGCTCCGCCTTCATTTGTGCAAGCATTTGTTGCTTTGCTTTGACTTTGAGGCGTTCTGAGTCAAAAGGGTATTGTGTAATCTCGAAATCCTGTTTAAGCCCGTCGATTAGTTTATTAATGCTGAAGTTCTCGATATTAGCAACGAGCCGATGGGTAGCTAAAATAACCAGCCCACCATGGCGGGTGTTTACAAAGGCGGTCATCTGATACCCGGCTTCCGGATTAGAGCTTTCTTTGAGGTAATTTAAGGCGGTTTCATAACGATGATGTCCGTCTGCTATGATACAGCTTTTATCACTCATCATTTTAGTTACTGCGCCGATATCTTCTTTGGACATTATTGCAAAGAGCCGGTGTCTCACATTTTGTTCATCGAGAAAGTCAATTAGCGGTTTTTGTCCGGCGGCTTTTTCAATAATCGCATCAGCGATTTTATTCTGGTCCTCGTAAAGCAT